>JBGSJA010000001.1:0-11660 GCA_041742235.1 Salaquimonas sp.
GCCAGCACGATGCCGATGATCGCGGCAATGAACACATATGTTCCCAGCAGTGCCGCGACGGCCAGTGACAGCAGCGAATTGATGATTGCAATCCACAGGCCCCAGCGGCCCGGCATGCGCCCGGAAGGGATGACGCGCCACGGCTCGTTGATGGCATCGACATGGCGGTCGAACCAGTCGTTGACGGCCTGGCTTGCGCCGCAGATCAAGGGTCCGGCGAGCAGGATGCCGCCAATGATGTGAAAGGTGCGATCTTCGATCGCCGAACCGGCGCTGATGACGCCGCAGGCATAGGCCCACATCGGCGGAAACCAGGTGATGGGTTTCAAAAGCGCGAGAACTGCCCCGGGCGAGGGGTAGGCGGGGGCAGTGTCAGCGGCGTTCCGTGCAACCATGGACGCATGCTATAAGCGGCCCGCAAGTCCGTCAATTTCATTTTACACTGTAAAGAAAAGTTGACAGCTTCTGCTCAGCTGTCGGTATCGAAATCGGCAAGGCCGTGACGGCGCAGCTTGAGATAAAGGCTTTGGCGCGAGAGCCCGAGCAACTCTGCCGCCGAGGCGCGGTTGTTGTCTGTCTGCCGCAGCGCTGCCTCGATGCACATGACCTCGATCACGTCCGCCGCTTCGCGTATGAGTTCCTTCAGGGGAACGCGACCCACGAGTTCGGAGAAATCGCCCATGCCCTGGATGTGCTGCGACGCCTGTGCAGGCAGCCCGCCCTCGCGCCGGGCATTCTCGCTGACGAGGAATGCATAGCGCTCGCGCCCGTCCGACGATGTCTGTCGTGCCGCCGAAACCAAAGCCGGGCTGGTCACGCCGATTTCGTCGCGTACCAGCGTCGAGAAACCGCGCACCTGGCCTTCGTCCCGCAGGCGCGACATCAGCACCTGCAAATCGACGGACGAGCCGCCGACCCAGTTGTTGAGATGCCGGCCGACAACCTGCGAACGGTTGAGGCCGTTCACGAGGTCGAGGAAAAGATCGTTGATCGCGACCACCGCGCCGCTGGCATCGGTCACCGCGACCGGCTCGGCGATGGCGTCGATCTGGAAGTCCTCCGCATCCGTCAAATGCCCGTTGCCGCCGGCGCCCCGGCCAGGCCCGACATGGATGAGCATGTTGGTGCGGCCTGCCTCGCGGTACGGCTCGATGGTCATCTCGCGTTCGCCGCTGGCGCCGGCAAGTCGCGCCACCACGGTCTGCGGCGTACCGCTGTGCTGCACTTCCTGCAGTTTATGTCCGACCTGGTCGCGGTCGGACTTGTCGAAGAGGTTGATCGTGTTTTCGCCGACAAGCTTTCGCGCCGGCTTGCCAAGCATGCCTATCGCGGCCTGGTTGACATCGAGTATGCGGCGATCCTGATCGCCCGCCACGATCATCGGCTCGCGCGTCATGTGGAAAATGGTGCGGTACCGCGACTCGGTTTCGCGGATCTTGCGGTACTCGGTCTCGAGTTCGACCTGGAACTGGACCAGCTGGCGCTGCAAGGCGGACATTGACCGAAGGTCGTTGCCCAGAGCAAGGCGCAGTTTCGATCCCGGGAACTTCACCAAGAGGTATTCCACCGGCAGGTCGGGCAGCCCCTTCATCGGGTGGTTTACCTGCCGGCGGCGGGTCATGGTCTGCTTTTCACTGTCGGCCATCAGCGCATCGATCTTGTCGACGCTTTCCACGGTGACGACATCGCGCCAGCGCTTGCCTGTCCAGGTGTCGCAATTATATCCCACGAGATCAGGATTGCGGAACGCGACATCCTCGATCACGCCATCGGGGGAGACGGCAAGCGAGATGTCGGAACCGATCGACGCGATCAAGGCTGCGCCGCGGTCGCCAAGCTGCGCAATCAGTTCGCTCGCGCGACTGAATTGGCGGAACACAACCTTGTTTCTTTCCTGATCCATCAGGGGACCCGGTTTTGAGGGTTCAACCGCCGTAGTGTCTGGCTTCGGTGGTTTCACGTTCTTGCTGCTTCAACAGTTTGCGTCGTGAGAAGTCAAGGGCGAGTTGCGGGCTGGCGGACACAAGATCGACGCCAATAACCCCTAGGCGATCCCGATTCAGCAGTGCGGCGTGGCCGCCGCAAACCATGGACGTTCGCTGGCGCTTGCGTATCGCGCCGATGCATTGCGCAAGCGCTTCGCCGCATTTCTCGCTCGACCAGGAAATGCAGATCACGTCAAATGATTGGGAAGAGGCGCGTTTTATCCATTCGCCCGGCGCTGCCGGCATTGCCAGCGTCGTAGCCCAACCGGATGCCCGGTAGAGTTCCTCGACAAAGAACATGCCGAACACATGTTCATCGCCGGGCGCGGGAAGAATGAGCACCGACCCGACATTGCGGCGCGGGGCCGCAGCGGCCATGTCCTGGTAAAGCCGGCGAAATGTCGATTGCAAGCGACCGACCGCGACCGTGACGTTAACGAAATTGAGGTTCTCGCAGCACCAGCCTTCGCCGATTCGCTGCGCGGCAATCTCCAGGAGATTGGCTTTTCGCGCCAATGAAAGCGGCTGCGAACGCAAATAGCCGTGAATGTCGGAGACCGGTGCCCCGCCAACAGCCATCGAGGCGATACGCATGGCGGGCAGCCGGATCGGGTCGGCATTGTCGTTGACGCCGTCACGTCCGTCGAACAAGGCTTCCTTGCAAGCTGGCAGGATTTCGGTCTGGATCGCGCCCATGAGGGACTGGCGAAGACCCGACCGGGCGATCGGCTGCCGCCGCCGGTCAATCGCGTAATCGGCCATTTCCATGGTTTCGGCCAACCCGCCGACATGGTTCACGCGTCTGGCCTTGAAGAGTGTGTCGAGGTCGTCTTTGACCCTCTCGTTCACGCGTGCCTCCATCTGGCGCGGTGCGCCCAGGCACCCGTTGCCGGTTAGCCTGCTTTGCTGTGACAGTCTCCCGTGCCCGCTGCGTGGTCCGCGCGCGTTGCCCCTGCGCACCGTCCTGCCGGGCACCCCGTCTTCCCGCGGGGTCGCGTATTTGCCGGATCATTTGAGCCAGACTGACCCAAGACCAATTCAATGTAAACAAAAATCAACGTCAATTAAGGTTGACACTTTTGCGAACCCATTGTTAGTCTCATCCAACGGGGCGCCATGGCGGCGCATGCGTTGGAGGACCGGCAATCATGCAGGGAGGACGCGGCAGGTCTGATCGTTCCGTGGCGCTTTACACGCCCGAGCAGCGCCGCCGCCGCGACGCGACTCCCTGGACGATGGTGCAAGGCATCCTGGCGCCCGTGCAATTCGTGGTTTTCCTCGTCAGCCTCGGGCTGATCGCGCGCTATTTGCTAACGGGCGAGGGGCTTCTTGCCGCGAATGTCTCCATCATCGTCAAGACGCTGACGCTCTACACCATCATGATCACTGGCTCGATCTGGGAGAAGGTGGTCTTCGGCAAGTATCTGTTTGCAGATGCCTTTTTTTGGGAAGACGTCTTCTCCATGCTGGTGCTGGCGCTGCATACGGCCTATCTCGCCTGCTATTTCGGCGGCCTGCTTTCGCCGGCCGGACTGATGTTGCTGGCGCTTGCCGCCTACGCTTCATACGTCATCAATGCAGGCCAGTTCCTGTGGAAGCTGCGCCAAGCCAGGCTCCAGGCAGGCAGCGGCGTTTCTATCGGCAGCGAGGTGCGGGCATGACCGCGCCAACCCCGGCCGAACAATTCGCCAAGCCGCAGGAGAAAGCGTGCACACCGCTTGCCCCGCTACGCGAACGCGGACAGCACGAGGTGTTCTGCGGCCTGACATCGATCATCTGGCTTCATCGCAAGATGCAGGATGCCTTCTTCCTGATCGTCGGATCGCGCACTTGCGCACATCTGATGCAGTCGGCTTCCGGCGTCATGATCTTTGCCGAACCGCGTTTTGCGACGGCAATCATCGACGAGCGCGACCTTGCCGGCATGGCGGACATGAACGACGAACTCGACCGCGTCGTCGCCCGCCTGCTGGAGCGCCGCCCGGACATCCGCCTGCTGGTGCTCGTCGGTTCGTGCCCCTCGGAAGTGATCAAGCTCGATCTTCCGCGCGCCGCGCAGCGCCTCAATGAGCGCCACATGCCGCAGCGCCGCGTGATGGCCTATTCCGGCAGCGGCATCGAAACCACCTTCACGCAGGGCGAGGACAATTTCCTGGCCGAACTCGTGCGCACCGCGCCATCGGGCGATGGCGCCCGGCTGGTGATCGCCGGCTGCATCGCCGACGTGGCTGAAGAGCAGTTCCGCCGGATCTTTGAAGCCTTCGGGATTTCAGACGTGGCGTTTCTGCCGCCGCGCAATTCGGCGTCCATTCCCGCCATCGGGCCAAACACGCGCTTCCTGCTGGCGCAGCCCTATCTCGGCGGAACGGTCGCGGCGATGGAAGAGCGCGGCGCACGGCATGTTCCCGCGCCATTCCCGCTGGGCGAGGAAGGCACCACATTGTGGCTTCGCGCCGCGGCGCAGGCTTTCGGTTTCGACATGAATCGGTTCGATGCCATTACCGCGCCGGGCCGCGAGCGGGCGAGGGCAGCAGTGGCCCGCCATCGCCCCGCCATGGAAGGCAAGCAGATCTTCCTCTTCCCCGATTCGCAGATGGAGCCGTCGCTGGCGCGCTTTCTGTCGCGCGAAATGGGGGCGGACATCGCCGAGATCGGCACGCCCTTCCTGCACCGGCGCATTGTCGAGGGCGAGATCGCGCTCCTGCCCGACACGATCAACTGGAGCGAAGGCCAGGATGTCGACCGCCAGATCGACCGCTGCCATGCTGCGCGGCCCGACATGGTGATCTGCGGCATGGGCCTTGCCAATCCGTTCGAGGCGGAAGGGATCACCACCAAGTGGTCGATCGAATTCGTGTTCTCGCCGATCCATGGCTACGAGCAGGCGGGCGACCTCGCCGAACTCGTCACGCGCCCGTTCAACCGGCGCGCGGTGCTGGCGGTGGAGGTCTGACATGCAGCTGACCGTGTGGACATATGAAGGCCCCCCGCATGTGGGCGCGATGCGTATCGCCGCCTCCATGGAAGGCCTCCACTATGTGCTTCACGCGCCGCAGGGCGACACCTATGCGGACCTTCTCTTCACCATGATCGAGCGGCGCAAGACCCGCCCGCCGGTGACCTATTCCACCTTCAAGGCGCGCGATCTCGGCTCCGACACCGCGGAAATCTTCAAGAAGACCTGCCGCGATGCAGTCGAGCGTTTTCGCCCTCAGGCGATCATCGTCGGGGCTTCCTGCACGGCGGAACTCATACAGGACGATCCGGGCGGATTGGCCAAGACGCTGGGCCTCGATATTCCCGTCGTGCCGCTGGAACTGCCTTCCTACCAGAAGAAGGAAAACTGGGGCGCGTCCGAGACATTCTACCGGCTGGTGCGCGCATTTGCCTTCAAGAAGGTGGAACGCGACGAGGCGATGAGCCGTCGCTGCAACATCCTCGGCCCGACCTCGCTCGGTTTCCGCAATCGCGACGATATCGAGGAAATCCAGCGTCTTCTCAACACCATGGGCGTTGAGGTTAATGTCATCGCACCGCGCGGGGCGACGCCTGCCGACCTTGCCCGGCTGCCGGAAGCCGGCTTCAATATCGTGCTTTACCCGGAAATCGCGGATACCGCAGCGCGCTGGCTTGCCCGCGAGCACGGCCAGCAGACGGTGACGACGGTGCCGATCGGCGCGGGTGCGACACGCGAATTCATCGCCGAAGTTGCGGCACTCGCCGGGCTCGATCCCGCCAATGCGCTGCGCTACTGCGAGGAATGGCTTTCCTGGTATTCGCGCTCGATCGACAGCAATTACCTCACCGGCAAGCGTGTCTTCATCTTCGGCGACGCCACCCATGCGGTGGCCGCCGCCCGCATCGCCAGCGAGGAATTGGGCTTCAAGGTTTGCGGCCTCGGCACGTACTCGCGCGAGTTCGCCCGCGATGTCCGGACCGCCGCGGCGAAATACGGCATCGAGGCGCTGATTTCCGACGATCATCTGGAGGTCGAGGATGCCATCGCGAAGGCCGAGCCGGAACTGGTCCTCGGCACGCAGATGGAGCGTCACGCGGCAAAGCGGCTGCGCATTCCCTGCGCGGTGATCTCCTCGCCGGTGCATGTCCAGGATTTCCCGGCCCGCTACTCGCCGCAAATGGGTTTCGAGGGCGCGAATGTCATCTTCGACAGCTGGGTACACCCGCTGATGATGGGCCTCGAGGAGCACCTCCTCAACATGTTCCGCGACGATTTCGAGTTCCACGACAACGCCGCACCCTCGCATCTGTCGCATGGCGGCGACGACAAGCCGGCGGGTGAGACGGCGCGCGTGGCAGGACCGGTCGCCTGGACGCAGGAAGCGGAAAAGGAACTCAAGCGCATTCCGTTCTTCGTGCGGGGCAAGGCCCGCCGCAATACCGAAACCTTCGCAGCAGAACGCGGCGTCAACCCCATAACCATCGAGACATTGTACGATGCCAAGGCGCATTTCGGCAGATAACGCGGGTCAACCCGCCGCCAGCGCGCGCCGCCCCGTTCCGGTGAACGTGGTGATCCTGACGTTGGACAGCCACATGGCGAGCGCGGCCGAACGCGCCCGTATCGCGCTCTTCAAGGACCTGCCCGGTATCCACCTGACCCATTACGCCGTGGCCGAGTGGGCTGCCGATCCCAAGGCGGCAGATGCCTGCCGCAACGACATCGCGCGTGCCGACGTCATTATCGCCAACATGATTTTTCTCGACGAGCATGTGCGCCTTGTCGGGCCGTGGCTCGAGGCGCGGCGCAACCAGTGCGATGCGATCATTGCCTGCATGTCGGCGGCGGAAATCGTCAAGCTGACCCGCCTCGGCGGCTTCGACATGCAAAAGCCCGCCGGCGGCATGATCGGCCTGCTCAAGCGTCTGCGCGGCTCTGGCAAGCCCGGGGCATCGGGCGGCCGCAGCCAGATGAAGCTGCTGCGCTCACTGCCGCGCCTTCTTAAATACATTCCCGGCAAGGCGCAGGACGTGCGCGCGTTCTTCCTTTCCATGCAGTATTTGCTGGCCGGTTCGGACGAGAACATCGCCAATCTCGTGCGCTTCCTGATCGCGCGCTACTCTGCGGGCGAACGGGCGGAACTCAGGAACACGCTGAAATACGGCAGCCCGGTCGAGTATCCCGAGACGGGGCTGTACCATCCCGCGCTCAAGGACCGCGTCACCGACGATCCGGCCGTCTTCGCCAAGGCATCGGCAAGGACCGCAGGCCAGGGCAACAACGGAACGGTGGGCGTGCTGGTCATGCGCTCCTACCTTCTGGCAGACAACACCGCGCATTTCGACGGCGTAATCAATGCGCTGGAGGGCAGGGGCCTGAAGGTGCTTCCGGCCTTCGCCAGCGGCCTCGATGCCCGCCCGGCAATCGAGAACTTCTTCATCAAGGATGGCCGCCCGGTGGTTGACGCGGTCGTTTCGCTCACCGGCTTCTCGCTGGTCGGCGGCCCCGCCTACAATGATGCCGCTGCGGCTGAGGAAATCCTTGCAAGGCTCGACGTTCCTTACCTTTCTGCCTTCGCGGTCGAGTTCCAGACGCTTGAGGAATGGGAAGCCGGCGACCAGGGCCTTACGCCGGTCGAAACAACCATCATGGTCGCCATTCCCGAGATCGACGGCGCGAGCGGCCCGATCATCTATGGCGGCCGTTCGCTGAAAACCGGCGGCGAGCGCGACATGGCGGCCCATCCCGAACGTGCGGAAATGTTGGCCTCGCGCATCGCACGCCTTGTCAGGCTCCGGCGCAAGGCGCGAGCCGAGCGCAAGATCGCCACGATCATCTACAACTTCCCGCCCAATGGCGGCGCGGTCGGCACCGCTGCGTACCTCTCGGTCTTCCGCTCGCTCTTTAACACGCTCAAGGCCATGAAGGCGGAGGGCTACAGCATAGACCTGCCGGCGGACTGGGAAGCGCTGCGCGATGCGATCCTGATCGGAAATTCGGAGCGCTATGGCGCTGCGACCAATGTTGCGCATTTCGTCGAGGCCGAAACCCATGTGCGCACCGAGCGCTGGCTTCCCGAAATCGAGAAGCAATGGGGCCCGGCCCCGGGCCGCCACCAGAGCGACGGCCGGCGGATCTTCGTACTTGGCGCGCGCTTCGGCAATGTCTTCGTCGGCGTTCAACCCGCCTTCGGCTATGAAGGCGACCCGATGCGGTTGCTGTTCGAAAAAGGCTTCGCCCCCACGCATGCCTTCGCCGCCTTCTACCGGTACCTGCGCGAGGGCTTCGGAGCGGACGCCTATTTGCATTTCGGCACGCATGGCGCGCTCGAATTCATGCCGGGCAAGCAGGTCGGTCTTTCATCAGCCTGCTGGCCGGACAGGCTGCTGGCCGATGTGCCGAACTTCTACCTCTATGCCGCCAACAATCCGTCGGAAGGCACCATCGCCCGCCGCCGTTCGGCTGCAACGCTGATCAGCTACCTGACGCCGCCGCTGGTTTCAGCCGGGCTCTATCGCGGTCTCATCGACCTCAAATCGTCCATCGACCGCTGGCGCGGCCTTGCGCCCGACATGAGCGCAGAGCGCGTGCGCCTTGCCGAAACGATCAAGGCGCAAGCGGTTGCGTTGGACCTCGCCCCGGCGGAAGCGGACTGGAGCCATGACGGCGGCGCGGAAGTGCCTGGCCTTGCCGCTGCTGTCGCGGAACTCGAGGCAACGCTCATTCCGCACGGCCTGCATGTCGTCGGCGAACCCATGGAAGCGGGCGAACGGGCCGACATGCTGGCAAGCGTCAATTCGGCGTTTGGCGACGCCATGCTTGAGCCAGCCGTGGTCGAACGCATTGCGCGCGGGGAGACGGCATCAAGCCGGTTGCCAGGCGAAAAGGCCGAAGCAGCGCGCACGCTGGAAAAGCTGAACATCGACCTTTCCGTCGATCACGAACTTGCCGCCATGCTGCATGCGCTCGACGGCGGCTACATCCGTCCGGTCAGCGGCGGCGACATCATCCGCACCCCGTCCATCGTGCCGACGGGGCGCAATCTGCACGGTTTCGATCCTTTCCGCCTGCCCAGCGCCCACGCGGTTGCCGAAGGCTCGCGCCAGGCCGTGATGCTGCTCGACCGGTACCAGCGCGACCACGGCAGCGTGCCAAAGAGCATCGCCCTCGTAATGTGGGGCACCGATACGCTGAAGACCGAGGGCGCGCCGATCGGACAGGCGCTGGCCCTGATCGGCGCCAAGCCCCGGTTCGACGGGTTCGGCCGCCTTGCCGGTGCGGAACTGATGAGCCTGGAAGAACTCGGCAGGCCGCGCATCGACGTTGTCATCACGCTTTCGGGCATCTTCCGCGACCTGCTGCCGCTCCAGACCAAGCTGCTGGCGCAGGCCTGCCTCATGGCCGCGCAGGCCGACGAACCGCTGGAGATGAACCACATCCGCGCCAATGCGCTGGCCTGGGCAGCGCAGCACGATTGCGATTTCGAGACTGCCGCGCTGCGTGTCTTCTCAAACGCCAGCGGGGCCTACGGCTCGAACGTCAACCTCCTCGTCGACAGCGGCGCTTGGGAAGAAGAGGACGAACTCGCCGAGACCTATACCCGCCGCAAGTGCTTTGCCTATGGCGTCGACGGCAAGCCGGTTCGCCAGGAGGAACTGCTTCGCGGCATTCTCGGAAAGGTAGAAACGGCGTTCCAGAACATCGAATCCGTCGAACTCGGCATCACCTCGATCGACCACTATTTCGACACGCTGGGCGGCATCAGCCGCGCGGTTCGCGAGGCCGGCGGCGGCGATATGCCGGTCTATGTCGGCGACCAGAACGCGGGTCGCGGCAAGGTGCGGACGCTCTCGGAGCAGGTCGCGCTGGAAACCCGCACCCGCATGCTGAACCCGAAATGGTACGAGGGCCTGCTGCAGCACGGCTATGAGGGCGTGCGCCAGATCGAAAGCCATGTGACCAACACGCTCGGCTGGTCGGCGACAACGGGCCAGGTCGAGCCATGGGTCTACAAGAACCTTACCGAGACTTTCGTGCTCGATGAAACCATGCGCCGCCGCCTGTCGGAACTCAATCCGAAGGCCAGTTCCAAGCTTGCGAACCGCCTGATCGAGGCCGTCGAGCGCAAGTACTGGAACGCGGACGAGGAAACGCTTCGCGCGCTGCGCGATGCAGGCGAGGAACTCGAAGATCGCGTCGAGGGAATTAAGGTGGAGGCTGCCGCATGAACATCTACACGCACCCGAAGACGGCGGCCATCGAGGCACGGGCCGCAGCAGCGCGGGGCGAGGACGGCGAGGGATCCGTTCAGGTGCGGATCGATGCGCAGCTTGCCTCGGGCGGGGCCCGCGTATTCGCCGTTTATGGCAAGGGCGGAATCGGCAAGTCCACCACCTCTTCCAACCTTTCGGTCGCCTTTTCCAAACTCGGCCAGCGCGTGTTGCAGATCGGCTGCGACCCCAAACATGACTCCACGTTCACCTTGACCAAGTCGCTGATTCCCACCGTGATCGACGTGCTCGAAGGCGTCGATTTCCACCCGGAGGAACTGCGCACCGAGGACTTCGTGTTCGAGGGCTATAACGGCGTGCGCTGCGTGGAAGCCGGAGGCCCGCCGGCCGGAACCGGTTGCGGCGGCTATGTGGTCGGCCAGACCGTAAAACTGCTCAAGGAGCATCACCTCCTCGAGGACACCGACATCGTCATTTTCGACGTGCTGGGCGACGTGGTCTGCGGCGGATTCGCTTCGCCACTCCAGCATGCCGAACGCGCGCTGATCGTGGCGGCGAACGACTTCGACTCCATTTTCGCGATGAACCGCATCGTCGCCGCGATCAAGGCCAAGTCGAAGAACTACGACGTGCGCCTCGGCGGCGTCATCGCGAACCGCTCGCGCGAGACGGACCAGATCGACCGCTTCAACGACGCGATCGGCCTCAAGCGCCTGGCGCATGTGCCGGATTCGGATGCTGTGCGCCTGTCGCGCCTGAAGAAATGCACGCTGTTCGAGATGGGCGATGCGCCCGAACTCGTCGGCATCCGCAACGAATATCTCCAGCTCGCTGAGTCGCTCCTGGGCAACCAGGAGCCATGCGATGCCACACCGATGAAGGACCGGGACATCTTCGATTTCCTGGGCTTCGAGTGAGGAAGGGCGACATGCAGTGCCACAGCTACACCAGGCGGCGCGACGAGGTGGCGGTCTATTTCGACCGCACGGCGCTTGACGCCTGGCAGCGCTTCGCGACGAACGAGCCGCTGGGCCGCATCCGCACCACCGTTCGGGCGGGCCGCGACCGCATGCGCGCGGCGATGCTCTCCATGCTGCCCGACAATCTGGAAGGCTGGCGTATTCTCGATGCCGGCTGCGGCGCGGGCGTGATGGCAGTGGAACTCGCCCGCCGCGGAGCCGATGTGACCGGCGTAGACCTTTCGCCCGGGATCATCTCCTACGCCACTGCCCATCTGCCGCGGATCGAGGGGCCGGGGCGCATCCGCCTTTCCTCCGGCGACATGCTTTCACCCGATCTGGGCGAGTTCGATGCAGTCGTCGCAATGGATTCGCTCATCCACTACCAGCCCAGGGATGCGGTAGCCGCGCTTGCGGTGCTCGCGGCGCGCACGCGGCGCAAGATCGTCTTCACCTTTCCGCCGCGCACGCTGGCGCTTTCGGCGATGCACGCCGTCGGGCGCCTTTTCCCGCGCGGCGACCGCGC
>JBGSJA010000002.1:0-12404 GCA_041742235.1 Salaquimonas sp.
CATGCGCTATTTCGAGGATTGAGGGAGGACAACATGGCATCCAATATCAAGGGACCGGCAATTTTCCTGGCGCAGTTCGCCGGAGACGCCGCACCATTCAATTCGCTGCCTTCGATCGCCAAATGGGCGGCGGGACTGGGCTACAAGGGCGTCCAGATCCCGACTTGGGACGGGCGGCTTTTCGACCTTCAGAAAGCCGCGACATCCAAGGGCTATTGCGACGAGGTGAAGGGCATCTGCAAGGACGCGGGCGTCGAGATCACGGAACTCTCGACCCATCTACAGGGCCAGCTCGTCGCGGTGCACCCGGCCTATGACAGCGCCTTCGACGCTTTCGCCCCGGCATCGGTCCACGGCAATCCGAAGGCAAGGCAGGCTTGGGCGGTCGACCAGATGATGATGGCTGCCAAGGCTTCGAAGAATCTTGGTCTTTCGGCCAGCGTCTCGTTTCCCGGCGCGCTCGCCTTCCCCTATCTCTATCCGTGGCCGCAGCGCCCGGAAGGGCTCATCGACGAAGCATTCACCGAACTTGCCAAGCGCTGGAAGCCGATCCTCAACGCCTATGACGAGGCGGGCTGCGATGTCGGCTTCGAGATCCATCCCGGCGAGGATGTGTTCGACGGCGCGACGTTCGAGATGTTCCTCGACAAGCTCAAGGGCCACAAGCGCTGCATGATCAACTACGATCCCTCGCACTTCGTGCTGCAGCAGCTCGACTACCTTGCCTTCATCGACATCTACCACGAGCGCATCTGCGCCTTCCACGTCAAGGACGCAGAGTTCAATCCGACAGGACGGCAGGGCGTCTATTCGGGATACCAGTCATGGATCGACCGGGCAGGCCGGTTCCGCTCGCTGGGTGACGGCCAGGTCGATTTCGCCGGCATCTTCTCCAAGCTCGCGCAGTATGGCTATGACAGCTGGGCGGTGCTCGAATGGGAATGCTGCCTGAAGCATCCCGAGGACGGGGCTGCCGAGGGCGCGCCCTTTATCGCCAGCCACATCATTCGCGTCACCGAAAGGGCATTTGACGATTTCGCCGGCGGCGCAACCGACCGCAAGATGATCCGCAAGATGCTGGGCCTACGCTGAGCAGGAACTGAGGGAGATAAACAATGGTTTCCGCTTCAAAGTCCTCCAAGGCAACCGGTCCCATCCGCCTCGGCATGGTGGGGGGCGGGCAGGGCGCCTTCATTGGCGCCGTGCACCGCATGGCCGCCCGTCTCGACGGGCATTACGAAGTCGTGGCCGGGGCGCTTTCCTCCGACCCGGAGCGCGCAAAGGCCTCGGCTGCGGAGCTTGGCCTTGCGCCCGACCGCTCTTATGGCTCGTTTGCCGAGATGGCGAAAGCCGAGGCAAAGCGACCGGACGGCATCGAGGCCGTCTCCATCGTCACGCCCAATCACGTACATTATCCTGCGGCCAAGGCGTTCATCGACGCAGGCATTCATGTCATCTGTGACAAACCGCTGACCTCGACGCTGGCCGACGCGAAGAAGCTCACGGCGCTGGCGGAAAAAAGCGGCAAGCTCTTCGTGCTGACGCACAACTACACCGGCTATCCGATGATCCGCCAGGCGCGCGAGATGGTCGCCAATGGCGACCTTGGCGACATCCGCGTCGTGCAGGCCGAATACCCGCAGGACTGGCTTTCCGAACCGCTGGAGCGCACGGGGCAGAAGCAGGCGGCCTGGCGCACGGATCCTGCCCGTTCAGGCGCTGGCGGGGCGATCGGCGACATCGGCACGCACGCGCTTAACCTTGCGATGTTCGTCACCGGCCTGCAGCCCGAAAGCCTCGCAGCCGATCTCGACAGTTTTGTCGAAGGCAGGCCGCTCGACGACAATGCGCATATCATGCTGCGCTTTGCACCAAAGGGCGGCGTTACCGCCAAGGGTATGTTGTGGGCAAGCCAGGTCTCGCCGGGCAACGAGAACGGGTTGAAGCTGCGCGTCTACGGCACCAAGGCCGGTCTCGAATGGAAGCAGGAAGATCCGAACTACCTCTGGTACACGCCGCTCGGCAAGCCGCGCCAGCTCATAACCCGCTCCGGTGCAGGGGCGGGCCCGGCAGCAGCGCGCGTTACCCGCGTCCCTTCCGGCCACCCGGAAGGTTATCTGGAAGCCTTCGCCACGATCTACAGCGAAGCGGCGCTGGCGATAAAGGCAATGCGCGCAGGCAAGAAGCTGCCGAAGGAACTCGTTTTCCCGTCGGTCGAGGACGGTCTGTGGGGCATGCGGTTCGTCGATGCTTGCGTGCGGTCTTCGAGAAAGAACGCGGCCTGGACGAAACTCTAGCATTGTCACCTATGGCGGCAGGAAATGCCTGCCGCCAACTCTTCCGGAGTATCGCATGGCCAACCGTTTCAAGCAGGAAATTGCCAAGGGCAACCGCCAGATCGGACTTTGGAGCAGCCTCGCTGGTTCGGTCGCGGCGGAGATTGTCGCGCATTCCGGCTTCGACTGGATCGTGATCGACATGGAGCATGCGCCCAACGATCTGCCCCAAGTCGTCGCGCAGCTTCAGGCGATGGCAACCGGGACGGCGTTGCCGATCGTGCGCGTGCCGTGGAACGATTTCGTAGTCATCAAGCGCGTGCTCGACGCCGGTGCGAAGGGGCTGGTCATACCGTATGTCCAGAACCGGGCCGAGGCTGAGGCAGCCGTCGCCGCGATCCACTATCCGCCGCACGGCATCAGGGGCGTGGCCGGCAGCGCGCGTGGCTCCAACTATGGCCGCGTCAAGAACTACCTCAAGGAAGCGGCAGACGACATTTGCCTCATCCTGCAGGTGGAGACCGCCGCCGCCATGGCCGATCTGGAAGCGATCGCATCGGTAGACGGCGTCGACGGCATCTTCATCGGTCCGGCCGACCTTGCCGCTTCCATGGGGCATCTGGGCAACATGCATGCGCCAGAAGTGCAGGACTCGGTCCGCGACGCCGCGCAAAGGCTGGCTAAGCTTGGCAAGGCCTCCGGCATCCTGACGACGACCGAGGAAGACGCCCGCCGCTACATGGATTGGGGCTTCGTTTTCGTCGCGGTCGGGATCGACTCGGTGATCCTGTCGCGCCACGCCGACGCGCTGGCGGCAAAGTTCAAGGGCGCCTGAACGTCAGGCAGCCGCGAACTCTGTTTTCTCCAACGGAAAATGGCAGGCGGCGGGATGCCCGGTGCCCGGCGCATTGCCCGTCACCGGCGTCATCAGCGGCGGGGCCACCTGCTTGCAGATATCCTGCGCCTTCCAGCAGCGCGGGTGAAATGGGCAGCCCGGCGGCGGCTTCAATGGCGAAGGAATTTCGCCGGTAAGCGTAATGCGCGCCTTCTTGCGGGCAGGGTCGGCGACGGGCGTCGCGGACATCAACGCCGCCGTGTAGGGATGGCGCGGATTGTCGAAAACCTCAGCGCATGTTCCCTTCTCGACCACCTTGCCGAGATACATCACCATCACCTCGTCGGCGATGTGGCGCACGACCGACAGGTCATGGCTGATGAACAGATAGGCCAGACCGAACTCTTCCTGCAGGTCGGCAAGGATGTTCAGGACCTGCGCCTGGATCGAGAGATCCAGCGCCGACACCGGCTCGTCCAGCACGAGGATGCGCGGGCGCAGCATCAGCGCGCGTGCGATCGCGATGCGCTGCCGCTGCCCGCCGGAAAACATGTGCGGATAGCGATCATAGTGCTCCGGGCGAAGGCCGACGCGCACCATCATTGCCTCCGCCAGTGTGCGGCGCTCCTGCGCGCTTTCCTTCGTGTTGAGCAGCAACGGCTCCTCGAGGATGCGCCCGACCTTGTGGCGCGGATTGAGCGAGCCGTAGGGGTTCTGGAAAACGATCTGCACCGCCTTGCGCAGTTCCCTGTCGCCAAATTCCAGCTGTCGCCCGCCGATCCACAATTCGCCGCCCGTTGGCGGCTCGATCATCGTGACCAGCCGGGCGAGGGTCGACTTGCCGCAGCCCGATTCCCCCACCACCGCGAGCGTCTTGCCGGCGGAAAGCGAAAAATCCGCCCCGTCCAGCGCGCGCACGACCTTCGGCGTCTTCATGAAGCCGCCGCCGACTTCGTAGTGGCGCGACAGGTTGCGGCCTTCAAGAACCGGCGCGTTCATCGGGCTGCCTCCGGCACTTTTGGCTTCGTTCCGTCGATCGGCTTTCCGCCCCGCAGCGGGTGATTGCACAGCGCAAGGCCAAGTTCGGGCCCGTTGCGCCGCGCGCCTTCGCGGCAGATATCCGTTGCAAAGCTGCATCGCGGTTCGAACAGGCATCCGGGCGGGCGGTCATACTGGCCGGGTACGACGCCTGGAATGGATGGCAGGCGCTTGCTCCGGGCGCGCTCGGGAAGCGCTGAAAGCAGCGCCGCGGTATAGGGATGATGCGGGTCGGCAAAGAGTTCCCGCACGTTCTGCTCCTCAACCTTCTGGCCGGCATACTGGACCTGCACCCGTTCGGCAGTCTCTGCCACCACGCCCATGTCGTGGGTGATGAGGATCAGCGTCATGCCGTTCTCGCGCTGCAGGCTCTTGAGAAGCTCAAGGATCTGCGCCTGGATCGTCACATCAAGGGCGGTCGTCGGTTCGTCGGCGATCAAGAGCTTGGGCTTGCAGGCGGTCGCCATGGCGATCATCACGCGCTGGCTCATGCCGCCCGAAAGCTGGTGCGGAAACACCGACAGCCGCTCCTCCGGCGCGGGAATCCCGACGCTCTGCATGAGTTCGATCGCGCGCGACTGCCGCTGGCCGGCATCGAGGCTGGTGTGGCGGCGCAGCATTTCCTTGATCTGGAAGCCGACCGTGAAGCACGGGTTGAGGCTCGACATCGGCTCCTGGAAGATCATCGCCATGTCGCGCCCGATGATCTCGCGCCGCGCCCTTGCGCCAAGCTTCATCAGGTCGTGGCCGTCAAAATGCAGCCGGTCTGCAGTCACCTTCGCCGTCCACGGCAAAAGGCCCATCAAGGCGAGCATGGCGACCGATTTGCCCGAGCCCGATTCGCCCACGATCGCGAGGATTTCGCCCTTTTTGCAGGCGAGCGAAACCCCGTCCACAGCCCTGAACATGCCGCCGGCGGTTTGGAACTCGACCGTGAGGTTTTCGATTTCGAGGAGGTGCATGGGTTACAAATCCCCCCAAGTTTGACTATATGAATATGGTCCAAGGAGACGCAGATGGCACATACTAAACCTGTTCCACGTCCGAAGCCGATTGCCGGGCCGACAGGCCCACGGCCGATTTACTGATACCGAGAGAGGTTTCGAGCGCCGAAATGGCCCCGTCTGCCAATTCGCGCGCGTATGCCTTCATGCTCATGTAGTCCGTCAGCATCTGTATCATTTGATCCTTCTCCAGATCCAGAAAGCGGCTCCCTCTCAAGTCGTCGGCGAAATGGCTGATTGCTTCTTGCTGAATATGGAACAGGACAACCGGGTCGATCACGGCTGTTGGCAAGATTGAGATTTCTTTCACTACGGCCGCAAAAACCGGGGCTCCGGTTTCTTTAGGCACGAATGGTTTGTAGCCGCTGCTCTTTTCGAGTCTCTCCTGAACCACCGCCATCAACGAATCGGGATCGTATTGTTTGAGGTGATGCGCGTTGGACCTGATCTCAGCCAGCAAGGCCGTTTGAACATCCGTTACGCGCTCAAGGCGTCTCGATATCTCCAATTGTCGTGTTGAACGCCATTGTACGTACCATCCGGCAATCGTTACGGCGGCTGACACGATTGCCGCGATGATTGCAGGTCCGACAAATTGTTGCCAACTCACCGCCCTCAGCTCCGCTTCAGCTTCGGGTCGAGTGCGTCGCGCAGGCCGTCGCCCATGAGGTTGATCGCCAGCACGGTGATGAGGATCGCGATGCCGGGGAACGTCACCACCCACCACGCCCGCAGGATGAATTCGCGCGCCTCGGCCAGCATGGTGCCCCATTCGGGTGTCGGCGGCTGCGCACCCATGCCGAGGAATCCGAGCGCCGCGGCGTCGAGAATGGCGTTCGAGAAGGAAAGCGTCGATTGCACGATAACAGGCCCAAGGCAGTTGGGAAGGATTGTGCGCGTCATCAGGTAGAAATCCGATGCGCCGGCTACGCGCGCCGAAGTCACATATTCGCGGTTCAATTCGCCAAGCACCGAGGCTCGCGTCAACCGCACGAAGTGGGGCTGCAGCACGATGGCGATCGCGATCATCGCATTGGTGAGGCCGGGTCCCAGGATCGCCACAAGCACCAGCGCCAGCAGCAGCGAGGGAAACGCAAGGATGATGTCCATCAGCCGCATGATGACGATATCGATCCAGCCGCGGAAATAGCCGGCGATGAGACCGATAAGCACGCCGCCGGTCACCGCCAGCGAGACGACGACGCAACCGATGAATAGCGAGAAACGCGCGCCGTAGATGAGGCGCGAGAGCATGTCGCGGCCCACCGCGTCTGTTCCCAGCAGGAATTGCGCCCGCCCGCCTTCCTGCCAAAACGGCGGGACAAGCAGCGCGTCGCGATACTGCTGGTTGGGCGCGTGCGGCGCCACGAAATCGGCGAAAAGTGCAATGAGCACGAGCGCGGAAAATACCCAAAGGCCCAATACGGCCCCGCGGTTTTCCGAGAAGTAGAACCAGAATTCGCCAAGCCTGCCGCGACGGACGGCTGCCTTTGCCGGGGCGCTTGTCTTGGCGATGTCGTCTTTGACGGCGTCGGTCATGGCGGGCCTAATTGTGCCGGATGCGCGGGTTTATCAGCCCGTAGGTCGCATCGACGATGAGGTTTACGATCATGACCACGAGCGCGATCAAAAGCAGTCCGCTCTGCACGACCGGGTAGTCGCGGCGAGAGATGGAATCAACCATCCACTTGCCGATGCCGGGCCAGGAAAAGATCGTCTCGGTCAGGATTGCCCCGGCCAGCAGGCTTCCAACCATCAGGCCGATGGTGGTGATGACGGGAATCAGTGCGTTGCGCAGGGCATGGACGGCGACGACCCGTGCCGGCGAAAGCCCCTTTGCCCGCGCAGTCCGAACGTAATCTTCGCCCAGCACCTCCAGCATCGCCGACCGCGTCTGCCGCGCAATGACCGCGAGCGGAATTGTGCCAAGCACGATTGTCGGAAGGATCAGATGGCTGACGGCGGACGCGAATGCGCCTTTCTGGCCTGAAAGCAAAGAGTCGATCAGCATGAAGCCGGTGACCGAGGGAAAGAAATACATCAGCGAGATGCGGCCCGAGACCGGCGTGAGGCCGAGATAGCCCGACATGAACATGATCAGCAGCAGGCCCCACCAGAAGATCGGCATGGAATAGCCGACGAGGGCAGTGCCCATGACTGCCTGGTCGAGGAACTTGCCGCGCTTTGTCGCCGCCAGCACGCCCGCGGGGAGCCCGAGCACGATGGCGAAAATCATCGCGCAAAGCGAAAGTTCGAGCGTGGCTGGAAACAGGGTTAGAAACTCGTCGATGACCGGCCGCTTGGTGACGATGGAATTGCCGAAATCGCCTTGCAGCAGGTTCCCCATATAGGTGAGATATTGCTGCCAGATTGGGCGGTCGTAGCCGAATTCCCTCAGCAGTTCGGCATAGCGTTCATTGGTCATGCCGCGCTCGCCCGCCATCAGCAGCACCGGATCGCCCGGTAGCACGCGGATGAAACCGAAGGCGACGATGGTGATGCCGATGAAGGTGGGTATCAGCAGGCCGATGCGTCGTGCGAGGTAGGAAAGCATCAGCCGACCAGGCGCAATTCGCGCGGGAACGTCGTCAGGCTCTCGGCCCCTTCGGCCGTGACGAGCATGTCGTCCTCGATGCGCACGCCGGCTTCGCCAAGGCGGTAAAGGCCGGGCTCTACCGTGAACACCATGCCGGGCTCCAGTTCGCGGTGGTTGCCGCGCATGATGTAGGGATCTTCATGAACTTCCAGTCCCAGGCCGTGACCGGTCTTGTGCCGGCGGAATTCGGCGAAGGGCGAACCCTCCAGCACCTTCTGCACAACATCGTCGACATGGTGGGCCGTGACGCCGGGCCTGGATGCCGCCCGGCCCGCCTCGTTCGCGGCAAGCACCGTGTTGTAGAACTGCCGGTCGCGGTCGCTGACCGTCTCCACGAAGAAGGTGCGGGTGATGTCGGCGCAATAGCCGCCCCACGCGCCTCCGAAATCGAACAGCAGGCTGTCGCCTGGCTGGATACGATAGTCGGGCCGGGCCTTGGCGTGTGGCTTGGCGGAATTGCTGCCGGCGGCAACGATCGGGCCGAAAGCAAGACCGTCCGAGCCGCAGGCGAAAAGATGCTTGAGGAGGATGGCCTCGACTTCGGTTTCGAGCATTCCGGTGCGAACTTCGGCCAGCGTTGCCTCCAGCGCGCGCTCGGAAAGTTCGATCGCCTTGCGGATCAGCTCCACGTCGCCGCCCTTCTTGTGAAGGCGGATCGAAGAAATGGTCGAGTGTATGTCCACGAGCCTCGCCTGCGGCAGCGCTTCGTTCAGCGCCATCGCGACGAAAACGCGCATCGACTGGCCTTCGACGCCGATGGTGCGCACGTCCTGAAGATGACGACCGGCAGCCTCGAATGCCGACTGGTAGCCGGTTTCGTCGCGCCAGTCATACACTTCGCCCTCAAATCCAAGGGCAGCGAAGGAGGCCATTTCGAGATTGGGCACGATGGCCACGGCGCCATGTCCGTGCCTTGCAATGACGACCAGAGGGCGTTCGTTCTGGTGGAAATCGGCGCCGAAGATGCGCCTGAAGTTTGCCCCGGGCACCAGGGCTATCGCGTCAAGCCCGCTGGATCGCAGGACAGGGTGGAGCACGTCGAGGCGGGTATCTGACATTGATCGGGTTCCGGCTTGCAGCCGAAAAAGCGGCGGGCGGCTTTCATGCCGCCCGCCCTTTTTCATTACTCGGTGATGTCTACGCCGTCGAAGCGATGCGAGCCGAGCGGGTCCATCTTGTAGCCGGTGACCTTCTTGGACATCGGCATGAAGACGACCGAGTGGGCAATCGTCGCCCACGGGGCCTGTTCCTTGAACACGACCTGCGCCTGTTCGTAGAGCTTGGTGCGCTCAGCCTGGTCCGAAGTGACCTTCGCCTTCTGGATCAGGTCTTCGAACGGCTGGTGGCACCACTGCGCGCGGTTGTTTCCGCCTACTGCCGAGCAGCCCAGGAGGACCGCGAGGAAGTTGTCCGGATCGCCATTGTCGCCGGTCCAGCCGAGCAGCACCGCGCCGTCACGGTTGGTTTCGCGCGAGATCTTGAGGTATTCGCCCCACTCGTAGGACACGATCTCGACCTCAACGCCGACCGCAGCGAAATCCGCCTGGATCAGCTCGGCCATGCGCCTTGCGTTCGGGTTGTACGGACGAGCCACCGGCATCGCCCAGACTTTCATCTTCAGGCCCGAAACGCCGGCTTCCGCCAGCAGCTTCTTGGCTGCTTCCGGATCGTACGGATCATCGACGATCGCGTCGTTGTACGACCACATTGTCGGCGGGATCGGGTTCTTGGCCGGCTTGCCCGCACCCTGGAAAACCGCGTCCATGATGGCCTGCTTGTTGACAGCCATGTTCAGCGCCTTGCGAACGCGCACGTCGTCAAACGGCTTCTGCTGGACGTTGTAGGCAAGGTAGCCGACATTGAGGCCTTCCTGCTCCATGACCTGCAGGTTCGGATCGGCCTTCAGGCCTTCCAGGTCCGCAGGGTTCGGATAGGGCGCTACATGGCACTCGCCCGCCTTCAGCTTCTGCATGCGGACGGAGTTGTCGGGCGTGATGGCGAAGACAAGATCATCGATCGCTTGTTTTCCGCCCCAGAAATCAGCGTTGGCCTTGAAGCGGATCACCGCGTCCTTCTGGTAGGCGACGAACTTGAACGGACCGGTGCCGACCGGCGCGTTGTTGAGGTCGGCCTGCTTGCCGGACGCTGCCAGCGAGTCGGCATATTCCTTCGACATCACCGAGGCGAAATCCATCGCCATGTTGGCGACGAACGGCGCTTCGGGACGGTTCAGCACGAATTTGACCGTCATGTCGTCGACCTTGACGATCTCCTTGATGAGCGCCGGCATGTCCATGGAATTGAAGTAATCCCACTGGGTGCCTTCGACATATTTCGCCCAGGGATGATCCGCCTTGAGCTGGCGCTCATAGGTGAAGACCACGTCGTCCGCGTTGAAGTCGCGGGTCGGCGTGAAGTATTCGGTGGTGTGGAACTTGACGCCCGGGCGGAGCTTGAATGTGTATTCAAGGCCGTCCGCCGATACTTCCCAGCTTTCCGCAAGGCCGGGCTTGACGGTGGTGGTGCCGCGCTCGAATTCCACAAGGCGATTGTAGATCGGGCGGGAGGAGGCGTTGAAGGTTGTGCCTGCCGAATAGAGTGCCGGATCGAAGCCTTCTGGCGAACCTTCCGAGCAATAGACAAGCGTTTTTGAATGCGCTGCCGATGCAAGTGTCGCGAGGATCGCGGTCGTTGCAAGCAGCTTGGCCATGGATTTCATGGATATCCTCCTGGTGTGTTTGGGGAACCCGGTTCGTGCTTTCCGAGATGGATGCTGTTCCCGTGTCTTTGGGGGGTTCCCGGAGAGCAAAGACAAATTCAATTACCCGCAAAACGCAACCCCAATTTTCGCAATCGGTAAAAAGGCGTTGCGTCAATCGGGGCAATCAAAGTGCAATTTTGTGGCGCGCAAGATGCAAATGGTCGGCCCGGACCGCGTCGGCAATCCGCGCCAGACGATCTGGCAGGGGCGGCGGTTCGCCTTCCGGCGGGGCGAAACCGGTTGATTTCCAGATTGCGTCGTACCAATGGGCGCCCCACACACCATCCTCGGGTGCAGGTCCCCGTTTCCATGACAGCATTGCCGGGTCGAACGGAATTTCCAGTGCGGCGCACAAGGCCGAAAGCGCCTTTCGCGGGTCACGCCGGATATCGGTCGAGTCGATGACCGGGGGCGCCTTGCCCAGCCGGTCGGCGGCGCGGTCGAACAATTCGCGCTGCATGGCAAAGCCGATATCCGCAGCGCCCACGTCTTCGTGTTTCTTGACGTAGCTGGCAAGGACATGTTCGGGCGAGCGCAGCAGGAACGCATTCGTCACCGTGTCGATCCAGTCGATGGGGTAGCCGTCAAGCATGTGGTGGGTCATGTGCTTCTGGTAGAAGACCTGTTTTCCCTCCGGAACTTCAAGACAGGCCCGCGCCACCTCTGCCGGGTCGGATATGCCCGCGGCGATCACCTCGCCAGCCATAGGATGGGGCAGCCCGGTCGTCTTGAGGTAGGCCGCATAGAAGGGTTCATCCCAGGCGGCGGCGTCGGCGCGCTGGGCAAAGCTGCGCATCAGGGCGGTCGACAGGTTCCTGGGCCCCGACCACATGGCAATTATCATCGGCGCGTTCTCCCCAACCCGCGATTGCTGTTTCGTCATGACACTGGATTTGTCCGGGCGCGTCCGCAAGCCTTGGCGGCGAAATTTTACCAATTGATCAAAATTCATGCTTGGGCTAGCGTTTTCATCGGCATCGCAAGTCGGTGCGTTGAGCGGAGGAAATTCGCATGGCAGATGGCCAGTTCAAGCAGGGTATCGCGGCGGCCCGGTTGGGCGCCGCCGAGTATGGCGAGAATTTTTCCGATCTTCATCCGCCGCTCGACCGGCACGAGGCGCTGGTCGAGTCCGACCGCTGCTATTTCTGCCACGATGCCCCCTGCATGAATGCCTGCCCGACCTCCATCGATATTCCACTGTTCATCCGGGAGATTTCGACCGGAAATCCGCTCGGCGCGGCCAAGACGATTTTCGACCAGAATATTTTCGGCGGCATGTGCGCCCGCGTCTGCCCGACCGAGACGCTCTGCGAAGAGGTTTGCGTTCGCGAAATCGCCGAGGGCAAGCCGGTAAAGATCGGCCAGTTGCAGCGCTATGCGACCGATATCGCGATGCGAGAGAACGAGCAGTTCTACGAACGCGCCGCGCCCACGGGCCGTAAGGTCGCCGTCGTCGGCGCAGGCCCCGCCGGTCTTGCCTGCGCACACCGCCTTGCAATGCACGGCCATTCTGTCGACGTGTTCGAAGCCCGCCCGAAGGCCGGCGGCCTCAACGAATATGGCATAGCCGCCTACAAGACGACCGGCGGCTTTGCGCAGGCCGAAGTCGACTACATCCTGTCGATCGGCGGGATAAAGGTTCACCACGGCATGGCGCTCGGCCGCGACGTGTCGCTGGACGATCTTGCCGCCCGGTATGACGCCGTCTTTCTCGGCACGGGACTGGCCGGGGTCAACGCGCTTGGCGCGGCGGATGTGGATGCGGACGGCAGTGACGATGCGGTCGACTGGATTGCAGGGCTGCGCCAGGCCTCCGACTTGGCAAAGGTTCCCGTCGGGCGGCGCGTGGTCGTGATTGGCGGCGGCATGACCGCCATCGATGCTGCGGTGCAGT
>JBGSJA010000003.1:0-3808 GCA_041742235.1 Salaquimonas sp.
AATGCGGTGAGCGTGAGCTTGCGGTCTTCCCGGCTGCTCGCAGGATGCCCGATCATGGCCGAGACCAAGTCGACCGCAACCGGCTTGCCATCTTGGGAAAGGTTGAGCGTGAAAGCGCCGTCGGAATAGTCCACCACCGCCTGCCACCCGAGTTCGGCGGACTTCACACGCTCCGCAGTGACTTCATTGAACTCCTGGCTGGCGACATAGGAATTCTTGACGACAAGTCCGGTCCAACTGCTGGTCGCGAAATAGGCCATCAGGATATTGACGCTGATGATGGTGCCGAAGAAGAGGCCCATCACCCCGATCATGTGCCATCCCGTAAATCGATCGATGCCTGAGATCTTGCGCAGCGTGCTCATTTGGCAGGGCTTTCGAAGGTTGCTTCGTAAACGTCGGTTTCGTTGGACTGGGTATCCTTGGCGATCAGCCTGAACTTGCGCGGTTCGGACTTCACGTTTTCCGCAGCCTGCGTGACATAGACCTTGAGCTGGCGCAACTTGTCGGGTTCGACCGGAATGCCGACCATCACCGTTCCCGTTTCCATGACGCCATTGACCGTCATCGTCGCGCCCGGCAGGCCGGCAATGGAAAGGCTGATGACGCGCGGCTCCGGGATCATGTTGAGCAGCTTGACGGTATAGCCGTTGCGGATCGATCCGTCGGAAAGCTTCACGAATACCGGATTGCGGTCGTGCTGCACGTTGATCTCCAGCCGGTCGCGCGATGTGAGCGCAATCAGCATGGCAATGCCGATGGCTGCCCAAGCCGCGAAATAGATCAGCGTGCGTGGGCGGATGAAGATCTTCCAGTCGAAATGCCGCACGATGTCATGGAAGCGGCCGTTCGCATCGCGGACCCGCGACGCCTCGATCTTGTTGGTTTGCGGATTAACCGCGACCGCCATGTTGTGATTGTAGTCGCGCAGCGTCGTATAGGAGATCAGCCCGCGCTCGCGATGCAGCTTGTCCATCACATTGTCGCAGGCATCGATGCACAGCGCACAAGTGATGCATTCGAGTTGCTGGCCGTTGCGGATATCGATGCCGGTGGGACAAACGGCGACGCAGGCGTTGCAATCGACGCAGTCGCCGGACTGGATGCCGGAAGCGGCGGCCTTCTTCGCCCCGCGCGTGCGCGGTTCGCCCCGCCAGTCATTGTAGGTGACAACGAGCGAATCCTCGTCGAGCATCGCCGCCTGGATTCGCGGCCACGGGCACATGTAGATGCAGACCTGCTCGCGCATCAGGCCGCCGAGCACGTAGGTCGTCGCAGTCAGCACCGCGACCGTCAGGTACGCGATGGGCAGCGCCTGTCCCTTGACGAAGTCCATGAACAGCGTCGGCGCATCGGCGAAGTAGAAGATCCAGGCGCCGCCGGTCGCGACCGAGATCAGCAGGAAGGTCGCGTGCGTCAGGAGCAGCTTGCGCGCTTTGTCGAAGGAAAAGGGCGAATTCGCCAGCTTGATCTGCGCGTTGCGGTCGCCCTGGAAGAAGCGTTCGACATGGACGAACAAATCCGTCCAGACCGTCTGCGGGCAGGTATAGCCGCACCAGGCGCGGCCCACGACGGAGGTGACGAGGAAAAGGCCGACACCGGCCATGACCAGCAGCCCGGCCACATAGAAGAATTCCTGCGGCCATATCTCGATGAAGAAGAAGTAGAACCGCCGGTTCGCCATGTCGATCAATACGGCCTGGTCGGGCGCGTGCGGCCCGCGGTCCCAGCGAATCCACGGCGTGAAATAGTAGATCGAAAGCGTTACCGCCATGATCAGCCATTTCAACGTGCGGAAATTGCCGCTTACAGCCTTCGGAAAAACCTTCTGGTGGGCTGCATAGAGCGGAATGTCCTTTTCCTTGGCGCGGGTATTTACCGCCTCCACGTCGTGCGCCTCGACGTCGGTCTGCATGGCGTTTCGGGCAATTGCCTGGTCGGTCATGGGTAATCTTCCCTCATTTGCGCCAAGCAATAAACTCCCTGCGGCCATCCGCCATTGACTTGGGTCAAGCCATGAAAAAAGCCGAAGGCCCGCGACACCTTGCGGCAGCGCGGGCCTTGTTCCTCGATATTGCAGTCCGGCTATTCGCCGCCGCCCAGTCCGTGCACATAGACGGTGAGCTGCTTGACGGTATTGTCGCCGAGCCGCTCGCCCCAGGACGGCATCACGCCCATGCGCGGGCCGTTGATCTGGGCCACGATCTGGGCATGTTCGCCGCCATAGAGCCAGATGCCGTCGGAAAGGCGCGGCCCGCCGAGTTCGCGCAGACCCTCGCCCTGTTCGCCGTGGCATGATGCGCAGTTTTCGGCGTACAGGGGTTCGCCGCGCGCCGCTGCTTCCGCATCGGCTTCCTGGCCCGAGAGCTTGCGGACGAACCAGGCGATGTCCGAAATCTGGGCCGGCTCCAGGATTCCGTCCCTGCCGAATGCCGGCATGTCGGAAACGCGGGTGTCGTCATCTCCGGGATGGCGGATGCCATGCGTCAGCGTCAGGTAGATATCGTCCGCCGTGCCGCCCCAGATCCAGTCATCGTCATTGAGGTTGGGGTAGCCGGTGAAGCCCTGCGCACCTGAGCCGTGGCATTGCACGCAATTGACCTTGAAGGCGGCGCGCCCGCCTGCCTCGGCGATCTGGCGCAATTCATCATTGGCCAGGATCGCGTTGACGTCCGAACTTTGCAGCAGCGCCGCCTTCTCGGCGCGCGACGCTTCGGTTGCCTTGATCTCCGCCGCAACGTCCGCCCGGCTGGACCAGCCGAACATGCCCTTGCTGGCGGTCGTGACCATCGGGATCGCCGGATAGACGATCACGTAGCCGATAGCCCAGATGATCGTGGCGTAGAAGGTCCACAGCCACCAGCGCGGCAGCGGATTGTTGAGTTCCTTGATCCCGTCCCAGGAGTGGCCAGTCGTTTCCACGCCGGAGAGTTCGTCGATATCGTTGTTGCCGGCCATGGCTCAGTCCTCCTTGAAGGGAATTTGGGCAGCGTCCTCGCCCGCCTTGCGGGCGCCGGGCCGAAGGGTCCACAGGACAACCGCGACGAACAGCACGAACATGTACAGAAGGCCCCAGCTGTCGGCGAAGGTGCGCATTGCTTGATAGTCGAGTTGCATCCTTGCCTCCACTCAGCGCAGGTTTTCTTCGGGCTTGTAGACCGAGAAGTCGACAAGCGTTC
The DNA here is from genome assembly GCA_041742235.1 of Salaquimonas sp. Lineage (GTDB taxonomy): Bacteria > Pseudomonadota > Alphaproteobacteria > Rhizobiales > Rhizobiaceae > BOKV01. The sequence goes on from JBGSJA010000003.1 coordinate 3,180, forward strand.
CGAGCATTTGCAGGTAGGCGACCAGCGCGTCCATTTCCGTGACGCGGGTGGCATCCCCGTCGAAATCACCAACAACGGCCTTGGGATACCGGGTGCTGACGCCGCTCGCGTCCGCATTCGGATCTGCCTGGGCGGTGAGGTCGGCAGCGGCGTTCTCCACCATCTCGTCGCTGTAGGGCACGCCCACGCGGCGATTGGCGACAAGATGCGCCGATACATCTCCCATCTTCAGGTCGGTATCGGACAGGAAGGCGTAGGACGGCATGATCGACTCAGGAACGACCGAGCGCGGCTCGACGAGGTGCTGGACATGCCAGTCGTTCGAGTATTTTCCGCCCACCCGGGCCAGGTCCGGCCCGGTGCGCTTGGAACCCCACTGGAACGGATGGTCGTACATCGACTCCGCCGCAAGGCTGTAGTGACCGTAGCGTTCGACCTCGTCGCGGAACGGACGGATCATCTGGCTGTGGCACACATAGCAGCCTTCGCGGATGTAGATGTTGCGGCCGGCGAGTTCGAGCGGTGAATAGGGACGCATCCCCTCCACCTTCTCGATCGTGTTCTCGAGGTAAAACAGCGGGGCGATCTCAACGATGCCGCCGATGGTCACCACGAGGAGCGAGCCTGCC
>JBGSJA010000004.1:0-5739 GCA_041742235.1 Salaquimonas sp.
CAATTGGAAAAGGCATTGGACTGACATGCCGTTTCCAGCATAATTAGCCACGGGGCAGCAGGAACGGAATGCTTGAATGACAAACGGTGCAGAAAACCGCCGCATTGCAAGGGTCGGCATCATCGGCGCCGGGCAAATGGGCGGCGGCATCGCGCATGTGTGCGCGGTTGCCGGCTATGAGGTTCTCCTCAACGACCTGACGCCGGAAAACATCGAATCGCGGCTGGCGACGATCAACGGCAATCTCGCGCGTCAGGTTGTGGCCGGCAAGCTGACCGAGGCCGGTCGCGGCGAGGCGATGGAACGGCTTTCGCCTGCTCCGAAGATGGAAGACCTTGCAAGTTGCGATCTGGTGATCGAAGCCGCCACCGAGAACGAGGCGATCAAGCGGCAGATCTATTCGACGCTTTGCCAAAGCCTGCATCCGGCCGCGTTGATCGGCACCAATACCTCCTCGCTTTCGATCACGCGCCTGGCCGCCTCGACCGACCGGCCGGAACGCTTCATCGGCATCCATTTCATGAATCCGGTGCCGAAGATGAAGCTGGTTGAGCTCGTGCGCGGCATCGCGACCGACGACAACACTTTCGAGGCTTCCCGCCATTTCGTGACCTCGCTCGACAAGACGATCGCGGTTTCCGAGGATTTTCCCGGTTTCATGGTCAACCGCATCCTGCTGCCGATGATCAACGAGGCGATCTACACTCTATATGAAGGCGTGGGCAGCGTTGAGGCGATCGACACCGCGATGCGCCTCGGCGCGAACCACCCCATGGGTCCTTTGCAGCTTGCCGATTTCATCGGGCTCGACACCTGCCTGTCGATCATGCAGGTGCTGCATGACGGCCTGTCGGATTCCAAGTACCGGCCTTGCCCGCTTCTGGTGAAATATGTCGAGGCGGGCTGGCTGGGCCAGAAATCCGGCCGCGGTTTCTACGACTATCGCGGCGCGACGCCGGTCCCGACACGGTAGTGCGTGCCGCCGCACGGGGTTTTCACTGCGTGTCGATGTTGATGTCGAAATGCAGGACATCCTCCCTCGCACCAAGCTTTTCATAGAGCGCGATCGCGGGAGGGTCGTCCGGGTCCGCCTGCACATAGATGACCCATGCGCCCCGCTGCCTGGCGATCGATCGCAACTCCTCGATCAGTGCCGTGGCGATTCCCTTGCGCCGGTGAGCCTCGTCCACCGCAAGATCGTAGATGTAGATTTCACGGCGCTCCTGCTCGAATTTCTCAAGTTCATAGGCGACAAGGCCTCCGGCGATGACCCCGCCTCTTGCCGCCACCAGTACAATGACATGGTCGAGCGCAAGAATTCGCTTGAGGTGTTCCGGTCCTGGAGGGGCTGAGGAATAGTTCGCAGGATCGTCGAAGGCTCTTGCGAACATTGCAGTGAGTTTGCGCAACCGGTCTTCGTCACCTGGCCCAAGGTGATGGATGTCGGCACAATCGTTCATGCCCGCCTCCGATCCTGCAAGCACCTCAATTCTCGAGGCTTTTAGCCCTTTCCACCAGAGCAAGCGCTTGCGGGCTCGCCCAGTCGGCCGGCCCGTTTAGCGTACCGAGCACGCAGCTGTTGCGGTCGATCAGCAAGGTTGCGGGCATGCCGAAAGCGAGGCTCTCCTTCTTCAGCGCGTTGAACACGCCCATGGTGCCGTCATGGAAGAAGCCGAGGCCGGAGAGATCGTTCTCCGCATAGAACTTCTTCGGCTTTTCGTCCGTGCCCAGATCGACGCTGACCGGCACGACCTCGAAACCGGCCCCGCCGGCCTGCTGCTGGAGGGCTTGTAATGAAGGCATTTCCTCGCGGCACGGCGCGCACCAGGTTGCCCACAAATTGAGAAGCACCACCCTGCCTTTCCAGTCGGCAAGGCGCTTGGCGGCGCCCGACGCATCGACGAAAGCGAGCGCGCCGACATCGACCGGCCGGTCGGCGATGTTGAAGGCCGCGACCGCACCGGTGTTCGCCCCGTTTAGCCGGGCCGCCTGCTCAACCGAAGCTTCGCAGCCTGCCGCCGCCGCGACATTGCCAGAACCCCTTGCAATCACGTATATCCCGCCCGCCAGGGCGATGATCGCCAGCGCAGCCAGCGCGACTGTCAAGTTCCTGGTCCCTCGACCCATTTTGATCCTCCTGGAGCGGCACCATGTCCGACGCCGGTTCTGACAAAAAATCTGGCGGGAAGCGGCATCGCTCCCCCGAAGCTGGAAACAGGATGTGGGGCGGCCGCTTCTCCTCCGGCCCCGACGCGATCATGGAGGCGATCAATGCCTCCATCGACTTCGACCGCAAGCTTTATTCGCAGGACATCGCCGGATCGAAGGCGCATGCGGCCATGCTGGCACGGCAAAACATCATCAGCGTCGAAGATGCAACAAACATCATCGACGGGCTCAACACGATCTTGTCAGAGATCGAGCGCGGCGAGTTCGTGTTCCAGCGCAAGCTTGAGGACATCCACATGAATGTGGAGGCCCGCCTTGCCGAATTGATCGGGCCTGCCGCGGGCAGGCTGCACACAGCCCGTTCGCGCAACGACCAAGTGGCGCTGGACTTCCGGCTTTGGGTAAAGCAGGCGGCGCAGCGCGCAAGGCTGCTGCTGCTCGGCCTCATGGAGGCGTACATCGACAAGGCCGAGACCCATGCGGCGACGGTGATGCCCGGCTTCACCCATTTGCAAACCGCACAACCGGTCACCTTCGGCCATCATTGCATGGCCTATGTCGAGATGCTGGCGCGCGACCGCTCGCGGCTTGCCGATGCAATTGCCCGGATGGACGAATCCCCGCTCGGCGCCGCTGCGCTGGCGGGAACATCCTTTCCGGTCGACCGGCATGACACCGCACAAGCGCTCGGCTTTCGCGAACCGACGCGCAATTCGCTCGATTCGGTTTCCGACCGTGATTTCGCCATCGAGTATCTTTCGGCGGCATCGATCTGCGCCATGCACCTGTCGCGCTTCGCCGAGGAGATCGTCATCTGGTCGACGCCGCAATTCGGCTTCGTGCGGCTGTCCGACCGGTTTTCGACCGGTTCGTCGATCATGCCGCAGAAGCGCAATCCCGACGCGGCGGAACTGGTGCGGGCGAAAACTGGACGGATCAATGGAGCGCTCGTCGCGCTGCTGACGGTGATGAAGGGCCTTCCGCTGACCTATTCGAAGGACATGCAGGAAGACAAGGAAGCCGTTTTCGACGCCGCGCAAAACCTTGAACTCGTCATCGAGGCCACCACCGGCATGGTCGCCGACCTGACCGTCAACGCGAATCAAATGGCGGCGGCAGCCGGCAGCGGCTTTTCCATCGCCACCGATCTCGCCGACTGGCTGGTGCGCGAAGCCGGGCTGCCGTTTCGCGAGGCACACCACGTCACCGGCCGGGCGGTCGCGCTCGCCGAAAGCAAGGGCGCAGGGCTCGATGAACTGACGCTCGATGAGTTGCAGGCAATCGAGCCACGCATCACGCAGGACGCATTCTCGGTCCTCTCGGTGCAGAAGTCTGTCGAAAGCCGCACCAGCTTTGGCGGCACCGCGCCCGCCAACGTGGCAGCGCAGGCCGCGTGGTGGCGTGCACGGCTTCAGGCGGAAGCTTGAAATTTGACCGCAATTCGCTTTGACAATTCCGGGCGCTTGGCGAATAACCACATGGCATGTGCGCAGAACGGGAGCAGTTGCTTGGCGCAGTCCTTTGCCGGCCATCGCAGGAAAATGGCCATCACATTGCTGGCCCTGACGGCGTTCGGCCTGGCCGCAGGCGGTTGCGGGCGCCGGGGCGAACCCGAGCGCCCGGAGGCGGCGGTCATCCCCGGCGAGAAGAGCGCGCCGGCCACCGATGCGCCCGCAAAAGAGGACCGTCCCTTCATCCTGGACTCCCTCATCCAGTAATCCCGCTCCTGCCTGGACAAACGCCGTGAACCATTTCGAATACAGGGACGGCGAATTGTTCGCCGAGGACGTGCCGGTAGCCGCTATCGCGCGCGCGGTCGGCACCCCTTTCTATTGCTATTCCACCGCGACGCTTGAGCGGCACTACAAGGTGTTTACCGCGGCCTTCGACGACATCGATTCGCTGGTCTGCTATGCGCTCAAGGCCAATTCCAACCAGGCCGTGATCGCTACGCTTGCGCGTCGGGGCGCCGGCGCCGATGTCGTTTCGGGCGGGGAACTGGCAAGGGCGCTGAAGGCCGGCGTGCCGCCGCAGAAGATCATGTTCTCGGGCGTCGGCAAGAAGGCAGACGAACTCGATGCAGGGCTTGCGGCTGGCATCTTGTGCTTCAACGTCGAATCGGTCCCCGAACTCCATGTACTGTCGCAACGCGCCGTGGCGGCTGGAACCACTGCTCGCGTATCCTTCCGGATCAATCCGGACGTGGATGCCGGCACGCATGCGAAGATCTCCACCGGCAAGAAGCAAGACAAGTTCGGCATCGACTGGGAGGAAGCCCGCAACGTCTATGCGCTGGCCGCGACGCTGCCGGGGATCGAAGTCACCGGCATCGACATGCATATCGGCAGCCAGATCACCGAACTGGGGCCCTTCGACCGCGCCTTTGGAAAGCTCGAAGGGCTGGTGCGCGAATTGCGCGCGTCCGGCCATCACATCGAGCATGTCGACCTTGGCGGCGGACTGGGCATTCCCTATCGCAAGGACAACATGCCGCCGCCCGAACCCGGCGCCTATGCCGGCATCGTCAAGAAGCATGTGCGTGCGCTGGACTGCATGGTCATCTTCGAGCCGGGCCGCCTGATTTGCGGCAATGCCGGCATCCTTGTCGGCGAGGTCATCTATGTGAAGGATGTCGGCCACCGCACCTTCATCATCGGCGATACCGCGATGAACGACCTCATCCGCCCGACGCTCTACGACGCATGGCACGAGATCATGCCGGTTCGCGAGCCGGGCCAGGACACGCCGTGGATCAAGGCGGATCTGGTGGGTCCGGTCTGCGAAACGGGAGATTTCATCGCGCTCGACCGCACGGTCCCGCAGATGCAGGCGGGCGATCTGTATGCCCTCGGAACCGCTGGTGCCTATGGCGCGGTGCAGGCGGGAACCTACAACACCCGCCCGCTGGTGCCCGAGGTGCTGGTGCGCGGCGGCGCCTTTCACGTCGTGCGTCCGCGCCCCAGCGTGGACGACCTCATCGGCCTCGACAGCATGCCGCAATGGCTGGAGACCTGATCACGATTTCGGCATTGGCCTTCCGATTTTCGCCTGTGTCTCGAAATCGCTGCTTTCTGTGCTAGCTTTCATTATCAGGCAGGCGGCAAACATGCAGGTATCATGGCTGACCAGAACGTGAGTGCCCAAACGCAAACCAGCGAGGCGGAAGAAACAAACCCGGCGCAAAATCGCCTGCTTCGCCTTGGCGCTGCCACGGCGATCGCGTGGGAGCGCCTGTGGCCGCTCGCGGTGCCCGCGGTTTGCGTCGTTCTTGTCTTCCTGTCGGCTTCATGGCTTGGGCTTTGGCAAGTCCTTCCGCCATTCGCGCGCTTTGCCGGCCTCGCAGCCTTCGCAGGCACGCTCGTCTGGGCGCTTTTCAGCCTGAGGAATTTTTCCGCGCCATCGCGTCACGACGTCACCCGCCGGATTGAGATTGCATCCGGGCTCGAGAACCGCCCCGTCACCGCGCAGGAAGACGAAATTGCCTTTGGCGGCGGCGACCAGCTTGCGCGTGCGCTGTGGGCCGAGCACCGGCGGCGCATGGCGGAGGGCCTCCAGAACCTGACCGGCGGC
>JBGSJA010000005.1:0-2051 GCA_041742235.1 Salaquimonas sp.
GCGGTACGCTGGAGGCCATCCGAGCGGCTGGCGGCAGGGCGAGCCAGCCTCGTCGTCACCGACCTCACCGATGAGCTGGTCGGCGGTACGCTGGAGGCCATCCGCGCGGCGGGGGGAGAGGCGGAAGGCGTTGCGGGCGACATCGCCGACGAGGCAGTTTCGCGCAAGATTGCAGCGATCATTGCGCAGCAGCACGGGCATCTGACCATCGCCATCAACAATGCGGGCATCGCACAGCCGCAGATGCGCCTGCACGAGACCGACAGCGCGCTGGCGCAAAAGGTGGTGGCGGTGGACTTGATGGGCGTGTTCTTCGCCATGAAGCACCAGATCCCGCTGCTGCTGAAGTGCGTCGAGAAGACAGGCGGGCAGGGGCGCATCCTCAATGTCGCCTCGGCGGCGGGGCTGACGGGTTCGCCAATGCTGGCGGCCTATGCGGCGGCAAAGCATGGCGTCGTCGGGCTGACGCGCTCGGCGGCGATCGAATATGGCCGCAAGGGCCTGCGGATCAACGCGATCTGCCCGGCCTTCACCAAAACGGACATGGTGCTGAAGCCGCTGGAAGACTCCCCGCACGGGCGGCAGAAGGCCGAGGCGAACATGGTGGCGTTCAATCCCATGCAGCGTCTGGGCGAAGTGGATGAAGTCGTTCAGGCCATGATTTGGGCCATTTCGCGTGAGAACAGCTATTTCAACGGCCAGGCTCTGGGGATAGACGGCGGTTTGACTGCGTAACCCTTGCAGGCTTGCGGGCCGGGACTTGAAAGCGGCGGCGCATTGGTGAAGATGCACCGCTGTGCGTCGAAACACGGATTCGAAAGAGGATAGAATGAGCAAGCGCAATATCGCGGCAGCGGCCGCATTCGCCTTGGCGGCAACAGTCGCAAGCTGGTCCGCCCCGGCTTTTGCCGAGGAAGTCTATGTCATTCGCGGCGCGTTCAACGTGTTTTCCGAAGGCATGAACCAGATGACCCGCCAGCTGCAGTCGCGCGGCGTCAACGCCAAGGCCTATTCCAACGGCGCGTGGTCGGGCCTGGCGGACAGCATCATCAAGCGCAGCAAGACCGGCGACGTCTCCTTTCCCATCGTGATCATGGGTCACTCCGTCGGCGGGCAGGAAGCCCCGCAGATGGCCAACAAGCTGGCCCGGGCAGGCATTCCCGTCGCGCTCGTCGTCGGCTTCGACCCAGGCTTCGCGCCGCCGCCGCCGTTCACCGCCGGTTCTCCGCGTGTCGTCAATTTCTGGATCGCCGGCAGCGCGCGCGGCAATCCGTACAAGGCGTCGGGCGGTTTCTCGGGCTCGATCACAAACATCGACATCAAGAGCTTCGCGCCGGGCGTCGATCACGTGGCTATCGACAAGGATTCGCGCATCCAGTCGCGCGCCGTGTCGCTGGTGCTTGCCGCCGTCGGCAAGTAATTCGGGAAAACAGCAATTCTCAGCCGCGCGGTCCGTGCCGCGCGGCTTTTTCGTGCCCGTTCGAATTGCGTGGCCTGCCGCGCTGGACTAGTTTGACCAAACGATCAAAATTTCCGGAGCTACGCATGCCAAGGGACCATCTTGTCTTCGCGCGCAACGGGGTCCGCGTCGAACTTGCGCAGATTGGTCCCAACGAAACGTTGCTCAACTATCTGCGCCTGCGCGAAGGCGCGAAAGGCACGAAGGAAGGCTGCAACGAAGGCGATTGCGGCGCATGCACGGTCGCCATGGGCCGCATGAAGAACGGCGCTGTCGCCTACGAGCCGGTCAATGCCTGCATCCAGCTACTGGGCCAGTGCGACGGCAAGGACATCATCACAGTCGACGACATCGCGGCGGGGGACCGTCTGCATCCCGTGCAGGAAGCGATGGTCGCCCATCACGGTTCGCAATGCGGTTTCTGCACGCCCGGCATCGTGATGAGCCTCTTCGCGCTCTATCATGCCGGCATCAAGGCGGACCGGGCTGCGGTCAACGACTGGCTGGCGGGCAATCTGTGCCGCTGCACCGGCTACCGGCCGATCGCGGATGCGGCGCTCGATGCCATCGACGGCAATCCCCGCGATGCGCT
>JBGSJA010000006.1:0-13659 GCA_041742235.1 Salaquimonas sp.
AACTATGCCTCGAATTGCCTCGGCTATATCGGTTCGATCGCCAAGGAAATGGGATTGCGCGTTCCCACGATCCCGACGATGCCCAAGCAGTATGTCAACCAGCTCAAGGCGATGAACACTTAGGGCGGTCAGATCGAGGCTGTGCGGGTAGTGTTCAGCGGCGGGTAAAAAAATGCCCGGGTCCAGCCCAGGCAAAAAAAACAAAAAAACGCCCGGCAGCTCAACACTGCCGGGCGTATCGCTATCAGCCGTTGGTGACAACCGGCGCGGGAGCCTTGCCCTTGCCATAAACGCAACCCGAAACTGAAACCACGGCCAGAACAAGCATTGCTGCCGTCAAGATCTTTTTCATCGATACACCCCGTTCTCGGTTGGAGCCACTGTTGATTCCGTGATCGAATATCTGTGTCTTGGCTGTCCGCATCTAGTGCAAATATACAACAGTGGTGCTTTTTCGACTTTACTCCCCCTGTTTTAAAGCGCAGACGAGCCGCGACCGGTGTTTCGGGCTTCCTTCCCCACCATCGCACGCTTGACCTGAATTGCCGGCATTGCTTCCATTGCAGGGCTGAAAAAGTGATCCGGAAAAACAATGCTTCCTTCAAAATTCCTGATTGTCGTCATCGCTCTGTTGCTGGCTGCCGCGCCGCAGGCACAGGCCGGAACGGTCGTTCCGATGGAAGGCCTGAAGCGAAACACCATCCTCGTGAAGACTTCGCAGCGGCGGCTTTACCTGGCGCTCGGCGATGGCAGCGCGATCCGTTATCCGATCGGCGTCGGCCGAAATGGCAAGCAGTGGACAGGCCAGCGCCGCGTGATCAGCAAACGATTGCGCCCGGCATGGAGCCCGACGGCGCAGATCAGGCGGGACAATCCCCGCATTCCCAACGTCATTCCCGCCGGCGCCCCGAACAACCCCATGGGCGCGGCGGCGCTGATCCTTTCGGGCGATGGCCAATATGCCATCCACGGCACGAACAAGCCCGGCTCGGTCGGCGGTTTCGTTTCCTACGGCTGCATCCGAATGTTGAACGAAGACATCATGGACCTCTACAGCCGCGTCAACATCGGAACGTCCGTCATCGTCCTGCCATGAGCCATCATGGCGCAGGCTCCTGCACTTCCGGAAAAGCACTTGCCGGATAGGTCTTCGGCGTGACCGGAAGGTAGGCCGGTCCTTTTCGAACCAGAAATTCGTTGAAGATCTTCATGGCCGGCGAGAGCGAGCGGTCGAGACGCGAGACGGAGAACCATTGCCGGCGGATCGGCATGCCCTCCACGTCGAGAATGGCCAGCCGCTTTAACTGAAGCTCCTGCTCGATCGTATGCGCGGAAATGAAGGCGACGCCAAGGCCGGCCATGACGGCCTGCTTGATCGTTTCATTGGAGCCCATCTCTGCGCCGAGATTTTCGAGCTTCTCGGGAATCCCGGCGAAGAATATTTCCAGCGAAATGCGGGTACCTGATCCCGGTTCGCGAACCAGGAACCGTTCGCGCGCGATCTCCTGCCGCGTGATGTCGCGGCGCGTTGCCAGCGGGTGGTCGGGCGGCGCGACGATCACCAGCGGATGATCCCCGAATATCTGCGAGCGGACAGGAAGATCGCGCGGCGGGCGGCCCATCAGCGCCATGTCCAGCGAATGGTTGCGAAGCGCCTCGATCGTTTCCGCGCGGTTGCCGACGATGAGGTCGACCTTGATGCCGGGATATTCCCTGAGAAATGCGGCGATGAGGCGGGGCGCAAAATATTTTGCGGTCGATACCACGCCGAGTCGAAGGGATCCGGAATTGCCGCCTGCAAGCGATTCCAGCTCTTCCGCCAGCCGTCTGAGACGTTCCTCCACCTCCTGCGCCGCCAGAATGACGGCGTGGCCGGCCGTGGTGGGCAAAAGTCCCTCGGGCGTACGGTCGAACAGGTTCATGCGGGCTTCCTGCTCGAGTTGCTTCAACTGCAAGGTGACAGCCGGGCCGGTCAGCCCCAGGGCTTCCCCCGCCAGCGAAATGCGGCCTGTTTTGGCGATGGCGATTACGGAGCGCAGCTCGCGAAGGGTGAACCTGATCATTTTATGATGTTAATTTTTCTTACTGCAATTGTAAAATAAATAAAATTTACTAATCCAGGTGGAACATGTTCATCTGGTCCCGTCGCTGATGCGGCGACCGGGAGGAATGCAGATGACCAATGCCACGCTGGACGCGTTCCTCAATTCCCATGCCATGGGCGGCGAGGCGATGGCGCGCCAGACGGCCGAACTGGTCCGCCAATTCGCAAGTGCGGCCGCCAGGATGCGCAAGGTCATCAACGAGGGTGCGCTAGGCGCAACATTCGGTTCCGCTCGCGGGACAGCCAATGCCGGCGGCGACACGCAGATGGACCTCGACGTTTTTGCCGACGACATCTTCCTGGCTGCGGCCCGGCAGGCACCCGGCGTCAGGTGGTACGCGTCGGAGGAACTGCCGCATCCCGTCGCCGTCGCGCCGGATGGCGAAATCGCCGTCGCCATCGATCCGCTGGACGGTTCATCGAACATCGACACCAATGTGTCGATCGGAACGATATTTTCCATCGTGCCGGCCGCTGCCGGCGTCGACGAGACTTTCCTGCAACCCGGAACCCGGCAGATCGCTGCCGGCTTTTTCATCTACGGGCCGCAGCTGGCGCTGGCCATCACGCTGGGCGGCGGCACGCATGCCTTCGTCTTCTCCTCGCGGCTGGGCTGTTTCGTCGAGGTCCACAGCGGCCTGACGATTTCAAGGGACACCCGCGAATTCGCCATCAACGCTTCGAACTACCGGCACTGGGACGAGAGCACCAAGGCCTATGTCGACGATCTGCTGCAGGGGGCGGAAGGCCCGCGCGAGAAGGACTACAACATGCGCTGGATTGCCTCGCTGGTTGCCGAAACCTGGCGGATCCTCGTGCGCGGCGGCGTGTTCCTCTACCCCCGGGACGCACGCAAGGGCTATTCGAGCGGCAGGCTGCGGCTCGTCTACGAGGCCAACCCCATTGCGATGCTGATCGAACATGCCGGCGGGTCGGCCAGCAACGGGGCCGTTCGCATCATGGACCTCGTGCCGGGCGATCTGCACCAGCGCACGCCGCTCATCTTCGGCTCCACGCGCGAAGTGCTCAAGGTCGAACGCTACCACAACGACCCTTCCGCCATCGGCATCCGCCACCCGCTTTTTGGCCATCGCGGCCTCTTCAAGGCATAGACGCATCATGTCGCACAAGCATCCCATCATCGCCATCACAGGTTCCTCGGGCGCCGGCACGACAACCGTCAAGGAGACTTTCGAGAAGATCTTCAGCCGCGAAAAAATCACCGCGGCCTTCATCGAGGGCGACGCGTTCCACCGGTACGACCGCGCCGGGATGAAGGAGAAGGTCGCGGAGGAAGAGACCCGCGGCAACCCGAACTTTTCCCATTTCAACCCGCAAGCCAATGAACTCGAAATCCTTGAATCGGTCTTCGAGGAATATGGCCGCAAGGGAACCGGCAAGACCCGCCACTACGTTCACGACGAAAGGGAAGGCGTGCGCTTCGGCGTGCAGCCCGGAACCTTCACGCCATGGGAAAACCTGCCCTCCAGCGACCTGCTGTTTTACGAAGGGCTCCACGGCTGTTACGACGGCGAGGACATCGACGTCGCACGGCATGTCGACCTGAAGATCGGCGTCGTGCCCGTCATCAACCTGGAATGGATCCAGAAAATCCACCGCGACAAGGCTTCGCGAGGGTATTCGACCGAAACCGTAACCGACACGATCCTGCGGCGGATGCCGGACTATGCGCGGTATATCTGCCCGCAATTTTCGCAGACGAACATCAACTTCCAGCGGGTTCCGACGGTGGATACCTCCAACCCCTTCATCGCGCGGTGGATACCAACGCCATCCGAATCGATGCTGGTGATCCGCTTCGCCAACCCCCGCGGCATCGATTTTCCCTACCTGCTGTCGATGCTGACCGGCAGCTTCATGTCCCGTGCCAATTCGATCGTGTGCTCCGGCGAAAAGCTGGACCTGGCCATGCAACTCATCTTCACGCCGCTGATCCACAAGCTGATGGACATCAAGCGCAGGTCCGCATGATGAACCAGACGCGCGCGCCGGCCATGCCGGAAGGAGGACAAGCAATGACAGCCACACGACCGGTTCAGCCTTCAAGAGGCTCCAGCGGCACCGTGATGACGCAGGTGGATTTCTCGCAAGGCGTAACCGACCACATTGCAGCCCTCGTTCGCCGGCTGCTTTCCAGGTTTTCCCGCGTGGTGCTGATCTCCACACTCGGCAACAAGGGCGGGGAATACAACCCGGCATTTTCGCTTGAACAGTTCATCCCGCAGCTGGAAGCGGCGCTTTCGCGGCCGGTCTGGTTCATCGGGATGAATGTGGGCCCGGATGCCGAGGCAGCGCTGGACCGAATTCCCGCCGGGTCCGCGGTGCTTCTGGAGAATTTGCGATTCTGCAAATCGGAGCAGCGCAACCCGCGCAGCTTTGCCATCCGGCTGAGCTGCCTTGCCGATTTCCTGCACATCGATGCGAACCACGTGCCGCAGCAACCCTGGGCACACGAACTCGCCAACCTTTTGCCGGCGGCGCTGCCGCACACCCCAAGACATGAGAGGACACCAGCATGGCCCGGATAACGCTTCGCCAGCTTCTCGACGATGCCGCCGAGCGGCAATATGGCGTGCCCGCCTTCAACATCAACAACATGGAGCAGGGCCTTGCGATCATGCAGGCGGCCGCCACGGTGGATGCGCCGGTCATTATCCAGGTCTCGCGCGGGGCGCGTTCCTACGCCAACGACATCATGCTGGCGAAGATGATGGAAGCGCTGGAGATGATGTATCCGGCCATTCCGCTGTGCATCCACCAGGACCACGGCAACAATGTCGCCACGTGCCTTTCCGCGATCCAGCACGGCTTCACTTCGGTGATGATGGACGGCTCGCTGAAGGAAGACGCCAAGACGCCGGCGGACTATGTCTACAACGTCACCATCACCCGCGAGGTGGTGCGGCTCGCCCACATGGTCGGCGCTTCGGTCGAGGGAGAGCTTGGCGTTCTGGGTTCGCTGGAGACCGGCGAGGGCGAGGCGGAAGACGGCCACGGCTTTGAAGGCCGCCTCGACCGGTCCATGCTTCTCACCGATCCCGAGGAGGCGGCGCGATTCGTTGCCGAAACCGGCGTCGATGCGCTGGCGGTGGCGATCGGCACCTCGCATGGCGCCTACAAGTTCACCCGCGAGCCGACCGGTGACGTGCTGGCGATGGATGTGATCGAACGCATCCACCAGCGCCTGCCGAACACGCATATCGTCATGCACGGCTCTTCCTCCGTGCCGCAGGAGTGGCGGGAGGTCTTCAACGCCAATGGCGGGGAAATGCGCGAGACCTGGGGCGTGCCGGTCGAGGAGATCGTGCGCGGCATCCGCCACGGCGTGCGCAAGGTCAACATCGATACCGATCTGCGCCTGGCGGCGGCAGCGGAATTCAGGCGTATCGCGAACACGCAGAAATCCGAATTCGATCCGCGGAAATTCCTGAAGCCGGCCATGGACGCCATGGCGGGCGTCTGCCGCGACCGCTTCGAGGCATTCGGCACTGCCGGAAAGGCATCGGCGATCAAGGTCAAGCCGATGAGCGAAATGGCGAAACGCTACGCCAAGGGCGAGTTCGCATCCCCGACCCGACCGGCGAAAGCCGCATGACGCCGACAGGCGGAAAGGACAATGCCATGACCATCGACGCAAAGACCGAGATCAAGGGCAAGGAACGCTACAAGGCCGGCGTGCTGAAATACGCCCAGATGGGCTATTGGGACGGCGACTACCAACCCAAGGACACGGACGTGCTCGCCCTTTTCCGGATTACGCCGCAAGACGGCGTCGATCCGGTCGAGGCTGCTGCCGCGGTCGCGGGCGAAAGCTCCACGGCGACCTGGACCGTGGTGTGGACCGACCGGCTGACCGCGTGCGACCAGTACCGCGCCAAGGCCTACAAGGTCGAACCGGTGCCGGGGCGCGAAGGCGAATATTTTTGCTACGTCGCTTATGACCTCATCCTGTTCGAGCCGGGCTCCATCGCCAACCTCACCGCATCGATCATCGGCAACGTTTTTTCGTTCAAGCCGCTCAAGGCCGCCCGGCTAGAGGACATGCGCCTGCCTGTCGCCTATGTGAAAACCTACAAGGGACCGCCTACCGGCATAGTGGTCGAGCGCGAACGGCTGGACAAGTTCGGCAAGCCGCTGCTGGGCGCGACCACCAAGCCCAAGCTCGGCCTTTCCGGCAAGAATTACGGGCGCGTCGTCTATGAGGGCCTGCGCGGCGGGCTCGATTTCATGAAGGATGACGAGAACATCAACTCGCAACCCTTCATGCACTGGCGCGACCGCTTCCTCTACTGCATGGAGGCGGTAAACCTTGCCTCCGCCCAGACCGGCGAGATCAAGGGGCATTACCTCAACATCACCGCCGGAACGATGGAGGAAATGTACCGGCGCGCCGAGTTCGCCAAGGAACTCGGCTCCGTGATCGTGATGGTCGACCTCATCATCGGCTGGACGGCGACGCAGTCCATTTCCGAATGGTGCCGCCAGAACGACATGATCCTGCACATGCACCGCGCCGGGCACGGCACCTATACGCGCCAGAAGTCCCATGGCATCTCGTTCCGCGTCATCGCGAAATGGCTGCGCCTTGCCGGCGTAGACCATCTGCATACCGGCACCGCGGTCGGCAAGCTGGAAGGCGATCCGCTGACCGTCCAAGGCTACTACAATGTCTGCCGCGAATTGAAGAACGAGGTCGACCTGCCCCGTGGAATCTTCTTCGAGCAGGACTGGGCCGACACGCTCAAAGTCATGCCGGTTGCCTCCGGCGGCATACATGCCGGGCAGATGCACCAGCTTCTCGACCTCTTCGGCGACGATGTCGTGCTTCAGTTCGGCGGCGGCACCATCGGCCATCCGATGGGCATCCAGGCGGGAGCTACCGCGAACCGCGTGGCGCTGGAGGCCATGGTCATGGCCCGCAACGAGGGACGCGACATCAAGAACGAGGGGCCGGAAATCCTTCGTTCCGCGGCCAAGTGGTGCAAGCCCCTGGAAGCGGCCCTCGACGTATGGGGCAACATCACCTTCAACTACACCTCGACCGACACGTCGGACTTTGTGCCGACGCCGTCCGTCGCCATGTGACCAGCAAAAAGGGAGACTTTCAAATGCGCATCACCCAAGGCTGTTTTTCCTTTCTGCCGGACCTCACGGACGAACAGATCCGCGACCAGGTCGAGTATTGCCTCGGCCGCGACTGGGCCATCGGCATCGAGTTCACCGACTATCCGCACCCGCGCAACATCTATTGGAGCATGTGGGGCAACCCGATGTTCGACCTCAAGGACGCCAAGGGCGTGATGATGGAGCTTGCCGATTGCCGCAAGATCAATCCGGACGCCTATATCCGCCTCAACGCCTTCGACAACACCCGCGGCTGGGAGACCGTTCGAATGTCCTTCATCGTCAACCGTCCGGCGAACGAACCTAGGCTGGAGATGACGCGGACCGAGCGGCGCGGACGCACCCAGACCTATGGCTGGAAGACCGCCTGAGCCGTCGCCATCCAATCGCGGAGTGAAGCTGTTGAGCGAAACAAGGCACGATGCCCCACCGCAATCGGTGGACCTCAAAGCGGCCTACGAGGAGTCGGGGGTTGCCGAAATTCTTGCCGATCTCGACCGCGAGCTCGTCGGGTTAAAGCCGGTGAAGGCGAGGATCCGCGAGATCGCGGCGCTGCTCATCGTGGAACGGGCGCGCAAGTCGATGGGCCTCAGCCACGATGCCCCTACCCTGCATATGAGCTTCACCGGCAATCCGGGAACCGGCAAGACCACCGTTGCGCTGCGCATGGCCGGAATCCTCCACCGGCTCGGCTACATCCGCAAGGGACACCTCGTTTCGGTAACGCGCGATGACCTGGTCGGGCAATATATCGGCCACACCGCTCCGAAGACGAAGGAGGTGCTGAAGCGCGCCATGGGCGGCGTTCTGTTCATCGACGAAGCCTACTACCTCTACCGCCCCGACAATGAGCGCGACTACGGGCAGGAGGCGATCGAAATCCTGCTGCAGGTCATGGAAAACAACCGCGAGGACCTCGTCGTGATCCTTGCCGGCTATGCCGACCGGATGGACCGGTTCTTCTCCAGCAATCCCGGATTCCGCTCGCGCATCGCGCACCACATCGATTTTCCCGACTATGGCGACGAGGAACTGCTCACCATCGCGAGTTCGATGCTGGCCAGCCAGAGCTATCATTTCGACAGCGAGGCCCGGCAGGTGATGGCAGACTATATCGCAATGCGGCGGCAGCAACCGCATTTCGCCAATGCCCGCTCGATCCGCAATGCACTCGACCGGGCACGCCTGCGGCAGGCAAACCGGCTGTTCAGCAACTCTCAAGGCCCGGTAAGCGCAGAGGAAATATCCACCATCAAGGCGGAGGACATTCGCGCCAGCCGGGTGTTCAGCGGCGGACTCAATCCGGCAAACGCCGCCGGGTCTTGAAGCAGGTCGCCGTAAACTGGCGATTGCGGCATTTGCCAAGGCGCCTATTTGCCGACTGACATCTTTCCGACTACTATTTAATCATTATCCAACAAATCCTCCGCCGTTTCTCTGTTCTTGCGGGGGGAGTTCGGAATCCAGTCATGGCGTTGTGCGAGTACCAGATCCCAAAGCGGGCGGATCGCGGCAAAATCTACGCGAACGGTGAAGGTTTATGGTGGTCCCGGCAACTCAAGCGCTGGATCGTCACAGACGGCGAATTGATCAGCAACATATTGCGCGACGCGAATTTTCGCAGCCACAATTACGATATCGGTGCGATTGAGAAACATTTTGGCGTCGACCTGCGCCACTCGCGGGAAGTGACGAAGCTGTTTCCGCTCGCTTTCGAGGGCGAGCGACACCGGTTCTTGAGAAAGAAATTCTCTGCCGAAATCGCCGCCAATACGGAAGCGGCGCTGCAGGTTTTTCAGCATGAAGTCAAAACCCGTGCGAACGGATTGCTTGCGCCGGGAAACCGGTTCTGCGCGATGAACACCTTGTTGCGGCCGGCAACGCGAAAGGCGTTGCTTGTCATGGCGGGACTTGGATCGAAGGAATTCGAGGGCGTGGAGACGACGCCTGCCCTGTTCGACGACACGATAACGCTCAGGCGGCGAATAGCCTTGAACGCGTTGATCGGCACGTTTTTCGACAGCCTGCCGGGCATGGCGGAAGAAGAACGATATTTCCGGATTGCACTTGTCGTCCTGGGCGCCAATACGCTTCTTGGTTCGCTCGCGAACTCGCTGGCGGCAACGCTTTCGCGCAATGAGGGCGTCCGTCTGGCCGATATCACATGGGACGCCGACTTCAGCGAGACCGGGCTGGCAGTCATCGAAAAGGTCGCGGGATCGGACACCGTGCTTCGAGGCGCCGAGATTAAGGCCGGTGACCGGCTGCGGATATTTCTTGACGCCACGGGGTTCGATTCAGGCCATGGCCCCGCCTTCAGCGACCTCTATTTCGCGGTCGGGCCGCACAGATGTCCCGGCATGAGCATCAGCCGGCGCACATGGCGAATTTTGACCGGCGAGTTGGCGGCCTTTCCCGTCTTTCTTGAGTTAAGCGCGAAAGCTGCGCGAACCTGATCAGGTCTTCAATTTTCTCGAGTTGATGGAAGTTTCGGCACATGAGTGAGTTGGCCTGGTTTGTCGTATCCACGCTCAAGCAATATTCGGCAAATCCCGGTAGCAAGGTTACGCTGGATACACAAATCGACACGCTGAAGCTGGACAGCCTGTCAACGCTGGAAGCGGTCATGCTGATCGAGGACCATTTCGGCATCGAACTGGACCCGGCCCAGTTTTCAACCTGCGACACCGTTGCGGATGTCATCGCGCTGGTGGCGAAGGCCATGCCCGCTTGAGCCGTCCGGCGGCGGAGCGCGCATTTCGGCTGGCGTTGTCGGTTCGGGTTGTGCGCCATCTTTCGCCCGGCCGCCGGTCCCAAAAGGGCTATGAGGCGTTCTTCAAAAGCTGCAGGAACAGCCGGTTCATGCGCGCTTGTTTTGCGTCGATGAGGCCGCGCTTCCATTGCAGCTTCGAGGAATATGTCCTCTACACCGCATCGCTGGTCTTCGCGAAGCGGGGAGTGCCGAAGTTCTACCTTCCCATCGCATGGGAAGGACCGGCGCTCAGCGCCATCTTGCATCTCGCCGAACCATCGATATTCGTGGCGCGGCACAACGGCTTCGCTTTCCTTGCCAAGTCGATCACCGATCTGGGCTTCGAGGTTGCCACCGTCGTCGCCAACATGGAAAACCGGTCAGGCGTCGTTTCGCGGCTTGACCGCAGCGGCGTTGCCGATGCCGACATGGTGAAAATGATCGCGGCCGACCGGACAAGCCTGTTGAACCTGCGCAATGAACTCGGTGCAGGCCGCCACGTCGCCAGCTTCATCGACCGGGTTGACGATGGAGCCGGGAGGGCGGACATCATCGAAACCGGTCTTTTCAAACTGGCCCGCATAACCGGGCGCCCACTCTATGTCATGCGATTCACGGTAGATGGCGCGGGCCGCGTCGTGGGCCGGATCGAAGGTCCCGTCGGTTGCAATAGCGCATCTGCGGCTCTCGCCCGATTTCAGGCGTTTCACGGCATAGCCAACCCTTCCGCGCGCTGAAGCGCGGCAAGTCGTGCGTTTGCGCAACATCATTAAATTGTCGCTTTGCCGACTATCGACAAATGGCGGCTTCGGTGAATAAATCGAATCGTCATTGGTTCACGTCGCCTTGAGTGCGGCCGCGTTTTGGCGGGTTACGATGAATAATGAACCGATACGCGTTTCCCGGACATCCGCCGCTCTCAACAGCGAGACAGACGGAAAAAAGACTCGCGGCGCTTTTTGGCCATGGCGGAAAAAATTCGACCGGCAAATGCCATTGTCGGCGCTCCTAAGCGTTCTGACGCTCGCGACACTTCTGCCATTTCTGGCGATCGGGTCTTACATCCTGGCGTCATGGTTGATGGAGGAACGGGCCAAGGAAATCGAGCGCGTCAGCGAGATTGCCGCCGACCTCGCGCGTGCCGTGGACCGCGAATTGCGCGGCCAGATCGAAACCGCCGAGGTCGTTGCATCGACCAGGGCACTGCAGAATGGCGACATAGCGGCCTTCACCCAAATTGCCGAAGATGCAGCGGGCAAGGCCAATGGCCATTTCATCCTTGTCGACCGCGAATTCCGGCAACTGGTCAACACGCGGACAATCGCCGGCACTCCCTTGCCGAAAACCGCGAACCCTCAGGGCGCGCAATGGGTCTTTGACAACGGAAGAACCCTCGTTGGCAATCTGGGCATGGGGGCAGTTTCCCAAAAGCTCCTCTACTCGGTTCGTGTTCCGGTCATGGCGCGAGGCGAGGTGCGCTATGTCCTCTCCTTCGTCCCGCGTGAAGGGGCGATCGTCGATGTCGTCAACCAGACGTATCGACCCGAAGGGTGGTTTGCCAGCGTCGTCGATGGAAACGGCAGGATTATCGCCCGTTCGTACCGGCACAATGATTTCTACGGGAAATATGCTTCCGGCGATGTCTGGGAGCAGATGAAGGAGTTTTCCGGTTCGATCATGACCCGAGACCTCGAGGGACGCGCGGCCGTCAGCACCTTCAACGGATCCCTGCTCAGCGACTGGAGGGTGATCGTCTGGGCGCCGAAAGCGCTGCTCGAGGAGCCGGTTTGGAAGGCAAGCCGGTTGATGCTCATGCTCGCAGGGCTCGCGATTTCCGGATCCTTGATTGTCGCATACTTCACTGGCCGCCTCATTGCAAAGCCGACGGAAATGCTTCTTGACGCCGCGCGCCATCTTGGCGCTGGGGAGCCGGTCAGCTTCTCGCCGACCGTGATGAAGGAGGCGAACGTTGTCGGCGAGGCAATGCGCGAGGCAGCCGGTCAGATTTTCGCGCGCGAGGACGAATTGCGGAGGAACGAACAGGAGCGGCGCATGGTGATGCGCGAACTCTCGCACCGTTCGAAGAACCTCCTCGCCGTCATCCAAGCCATGGTTTCGAACTCCCTGCGCATGGCGCCGGACCCGCAGCAATTCAGGGAGAACCTGACCGAGCGCCTTGCCGGCCTGGCACGTTCGCACGATCTTCTGATCAAGACCGATTGGGGGAGTGTCTCGCTGGCGGAATTGATCTCAACGCAGCTCAGCGCCTTCGACGATCCGAAAAAGGGCCGGGTGCATGCACATGGACCCAAGGTGCTGTTGTCACCCCACACCGCTCAACACCTGGGCATGGCTTTTCACGAACTGGCGACGAATGCGCTCAAATATGGCGCGTTGTCTTCGCCTCAGGGGCGCGTGGCTATCGAATGGGCGGTCCGCCAGATGCGGGAAGGCGAAGTCCTGCTGCTTCGGTGGCAGGAGAGCGGCGGACCAGCGGTCAGCCCACCCCTGAAGCGCGGCTTCGGCTCCACGGTCATCGAGCGCCTTGTGCCCAGCACGCCGGGCAGCACCAGCAAGGTCGATTGGCTTGCGTCCGGCCTTGTCTGGGAGCTTGAGCTCAACCTTAAGGCCTGAACGTCACATCACCTTGCTCCAAGGATGGATCCTGGGCGCGGCCTCTGGATGCGTCCGGATGAAGTGGTGCAGCACGTGCAGGAGTGTGCGCACATGTGCCGCGTCATCGCGGGCCTGTGCATCGCGGATGTCATCGACAATCAGCCGGAAGATTTCCTGCTCTCCCTTTTCCCTGTGCACGAGATATTGTCCGAGTGCGATCGCGTGCATCTCGGAGAGGTTTTCGTGCTCGGCAATCGCGAGCACCTCCTCCTCGGTCAGGTCGCAACAGGCCAGGCAGTCCTCCAGTGTCAGCATGCAAGCCTCCCGGATTGAGAACGTGCACGATAGCGGCAGTCGTGCAAATGTCATTGACCTGTCGCAAAAGTGGGAGATTTGTTTACCCTGAAATCGCGAAGTCGGCGGTAACCTTGCGTTAGCCTTCGAATTTAATTCAAAATGGAAGCATTGCCGGTAGTTTCCTGCGCAGCGGGCAAAAGAACCCGTCCCCCCAGGAGAAGAACAATGATCCATGCCAAGAACATCGCCGGGAACCCCATCAAGCCGGCAATCGACCCCAATCTGCTGGACCGCTATCTGGAAGCGATCACCCTTGTCGAGCGGCTCGACAAGCGTCTGCTCGAGATGATCAAGGACGAGTTCGAACGCCGCGGCCGCCACGACGTGAACCCGGTCCAGGCGCTGCTTCTCTACAAGGTTGGCGATGCGCAACTGCGCGCCAGCGAATTGATGAGCCGCGGCTGCTACCTCGGCTCCAATGTTTCCTACAATCTCAAGAAGCTTGCCGACCAGGGATTGGTGAAACAGCAGAACTCGCACAACGACCGCCGTGCGGTAATCGTGAGCCTCACCCCGGCAGGCCTCGAAGTGGCAAAGACCGTCGAGCAGCTCTACGAACGCCAGATGGCATCATTGGAACAACTGAGCGGCATCACCGCGCAAGACTTCACCACGATCATCACGGCGATGAAGCGGCTCGACCGCTTCTGGAGCGACCAGATCCGCTACCGGATGTAATTCCCGT
>JBGSJA010000007.1:0-22514 GCA_041742235.1 Salaquimonas sp.
ACCGGCGCGGCGGGAATGCGTTCGTTGTCAGTTTCCAAGGATCGCTGGCAGCCGCAGGTCCTTTTCGCGGGCGCAATCGAGCGCGATGTCGTAGCCGGCATCGGCGTGCCGCATGACGCCGCTCGCCGGGTCGTTCCACAAAACCCGGCGAATGCGCCGGTCGGCGTCCTCGCTGCCGTCGCAGCAGATGACCATGCCCGAATGCTGGGAGAATCCCATTCCCACGCCGCCGCCATGGTGCAGCGACACCCAGGTCGCGCCTGAAGCGGTATTCAGCAATGCATTTAGCAGGGGCCAGTCCGACACGGCGTCGGAGCCATCCTTCATCGCCTCGGTCTCGCGGTTGGGAGATGCGACCGAGCCGGAATCAAGATGGTCGCGTCCGATCACGACGGGCGCGGAGAGTTCGCCGTTGCGCACCATCTCGTTGAAAGCAAGCCCCAGCCGGTCGCGGTCGCCCAGACCAACCCAGCAGATGCGCGCCGGCAGGCCCTGGAATGCGATGCGATCGCGCGCCATGTCGAGCCAGTTGTGCAGATGCGTGTTGCCCGGCGTCAGTTCCTTCACCTTGGCGTCAGTCTTGTAGATATCCTGCGGGTCGCCCGAAAGCGCTGCCCAGCGGAACGGCCCGACGCCCCGGCAGAAGAGCGGGCGGATATAGGCCGGCACGAAGCCGGGAAATGCGAAGGCATTCTCCAGCCCTTCATCCTTGGCGACCTGCCGGATGTTGTTGCCATAGTCGAGCGTCGGCACGCCGGCGTTCCAGAATGCGATCATCGCCTCGACATGTTCGCGCATGGATGCGCGCGCAGCCTTCTCCACCGCTTTCGGATCGCTCTGCCGCTTCTCGCGCCATTCGCCCAGTGTCCAGCCCTTCGGAAGGTAGCCGTTCAGCGGATCATGCGCGGATGTCTGGTCGGTGACGATGTCGGGCCGCACGCCGCGCCGCACCAGTTCGGGCAGCACCTCGGCGGCATTGCCGAGGAGGCCGACCGACTTTGCCTCGCCCGCCGCAGTCCAGCGCGCTATCATCGCAAGCGCCTCGTCGAGGCTTTCGGTGCTCGCGTCGAGATAGCGGGTGCGCAGGCGGAAATCGATGGAGTCGCGATTGCACTCGACCACCATGCAGCAGGCGCCGGCCATCACCGCCGCCAGCGGCTGCGCGCCGCCCATGCCGCCGAGCCCGCCCGTCAGCACCCATTTGCCCTTGAGGTTGCCGCCGTAATGCTGGCGGCCGGCCTCCACGAAGGTCTCGTAAGTGCCCTGCACGATCCCCTGCGTGCCGATATAGATCCACGAGCCGGCGGTCATCTGGCCGTACATCGCCAGCCCCTTGCGGTCGAGCTCGTTGAAGTGGTCCCAGGTCGCCCAATGCGGCACGAGGTTGGAATTGGCGATGAGCACGCGCGGCGCATCCTTGTGGGTGTGGAAAACGCCAACCGGCTTGCCCGATTGCACCAGCAGCGTCTCGTCATCTTCCAGCGTCTTCAGCGTCGCGACGATGCGGTCGAAATCGTCCCAGGTCCGCGCCGCCCTGCCAATGCCGCCATAGACGACCAGTTCATGCGGGTTTTCGGCGACGTCCGGATCGAGATTGTTCATGAGCATGCGCATCGGCGCCTCGGTCAGCCATGACTTGGCTGTGAGCGTGTTGCCGCGCGGGCTGCGCACCTCGCGCACATTGTGGCGTGGATTGGTCATCGGGCTGTTTCCCCTTGCTTGAATTCTTGGAGGCGGCGCAGCATCGCGCCAAGTGTCCGGCGAAGTTTTTCGGCCTTTGCCGCGTCATAGGCGAAGGGCGGCGCCTCGCTTTCAAGATGCGTTGATTGCGCCAGCTCCAGCTGGATCGCATGCACGCCTTCCTGCGGGCGGCCATAATGGCGCGTAGTCCAGCCGCCCTTGAAGCGGCCGTTGAGCACGTGGCTGCGGCCGCTTGCCGCCGCCAGCCCGGCGACGATGGATTCGATCAGCGGGTCGCAGCTTTGGCCGTCATGGGTGCCGGTGTTGAAGTCCGGCAGCACGCCCTCGAACAGGAAGGGAATGCGCGAGCGGATCGAATGGCAGTCGAAAAGGATGGCGAAGCCGTGGATTGCCTTCACCCGCGCGACTTGCGCCGAGAGCGTTTCATGGTAGGGCGCGTGGAAGCGGGCTAGCCGCGCGGCAATCTCGGAAGCATCGGGTTCCGCGCCTTCATTCCAGATTGCGTTACCGTCGAAATCGGTTCGCGGCACGAGGCCCGTCGTGTTCTGCCCCGGATAGAGGCTGCTGTCCTGCTGGTCGCGATTGGCGTCGATTACATAGCGGTGGAACAGCGCCCGCACGCTCGTCGCGTCCGGTAGCAGGCCTTCATAGAGCCGGTGAATGTGCCAGTCGGTGTCGGCCAGCAACTGGCCATTCTCATTGAGGTGTGTCCAGATCTCCGGCGGCACCTGCGTTCCGGTGTGCGGCAGGCCGAGAATGACCGGCGATGAACCTTCATTGATCTCAACCACGGTTTCCATGGCGGTCACGCAAGTTCCGGCAATATGCCTGCCGAGACGCTGGCATTGAGCCGGCCGGAAGCGACAAGCTCGCTCGCGGCGGAAAGGTCCGTGGCCATGAAGCGGTCTGCTTCGAGGTCGTGCACCACGGATCGGATGGCCTCGAAAGCCTTCGCCAGTTCCGGACTGGTCTTCAGCGGCTCCCGAAACGCCACGCCCTGCGCGGCCGTGATCGCCTCTATGCCGATGATTCCGGAAAGGTTCTCGGTCATCTGCAGCAGGCGCCGCGCCCCGTGGCAGGCCATCGAGACATGGTCTTCCTGGTTGGCGGAGGTCGGCGTCGAATCGACCGAGGCCGGATGCGACATCTGCTTGTTCTCCGACATCAACGCGGCTGACGTGACCTCCGCGATCATCAATCCGGAATTGAGGCCGGGTTTCCTCGCTAGAAATGCCGGCAGTCCATAGCTGAGTGCCGGATCCACCAGCAGCGCTATGCGCCGCTGTGCGATCGCCCCGATCTCGCAAACGGCAATGGCAGTCTGGTCGGCGGCGAATGCCACCGGTTCGGCATGGAAGTTCCCGCCGGAAACCACCGAACCGTCGCTGAGCACAAGCGGATTGTCGGTGACGGCGTTTGCCTCGATCTCCAGCGTGCGCGCCACATGGCGCAGCATGTCCAGGCAGGCACCGTCGACCTGCGGCTGGCAGCGAATGCAATAGGGATCTTGAACCCGCTCGTCGCCATCCACATGGCTTTCGCGGATTTCCGATCCGGCGAGCAGCATGCGCAGCGCATTTGCCGTGTCAATCTGGCCCTGGTGGCCGCGCAACAGATGGATTTCCGGGTGGAAGGGCGCGGACGATCCCATGGCGGCATCAGTGGAAAGCGCGCCGGTGATCAACGCCGACTGCGCCGCGCGATGCGCCCGGAACAACCCGGCGAGCGCAAGCGCGGTCGAGACTTGCGTGCCGTTGATCAGCGCCAGTCCTTCCTTGGCGGCGAGGACGACCGGCGAAAGCCCGGCGCGGCGCAGCGCCACGATTGCCGGCAGCCGCTCGCCACGGATGAATGCCTCGCCTTCGCCCATCATAGCCGCCGCCATGTGCGCGAGCGGGGCAAGATCTCCCGACGCTCCGACCGAACCCTTTTCCGGGATGACCGGCAGCACGCCGTGCCCCAGCATCTGCTCGATCAGCCTGACGATCTCCAGCCGTACGCCCGATGCGCCGCGCCCGAGCGAGATCAGCTTCAGTGTCATGACGAGGCGCACGACGTCGTTGGGCAAAGGCGCGCCCATGCCGCAGCAATGCGACAGGATCAGGTTTCGCTGCAGCGTGGCGACATCGCCCGCATCGATGCGGATGCTGGCGAGTTTGCCGAAGCCGGTGTTGATGCCGTAGACCGGCTCGTCACCGGCCGAAATTTGGGCGATGCGCGCAGCTGAGCGCTCGATGGCGATGTGGGTTTGCGGATCGATCCGCGCCGCCGATCCGGTGCGGTATATCCTCTCAAGATCGGCGAGCGGCACGCCTCCGGGCGTCAGCATGATCGTCATGGCTTCGTCCTTTCATCCGCGTCGGGCACGCCACCGAAAATTCGCCGGTGCAGTGGATTGAACCCGATCCGGTAGACAAGTTCGGCGGGACGCTCCGCGTTCCAGATGGCGATGTCGGCGCGCATGCCGGCCTTTAGCATTCCGGTTTCGCCCGCCATGCCAAGCGCGCGTGCGCCTTCGCGCGTCACGCCTGCGAGGCATTCCTCCACGGTCATCGAAAAAAGTGTCGCGGCCATGTTCATGGTGAGCAGCAGCGAGGTCAGCGGCGAGGTGCCCGGATTGCAGTCGGTCGCCAGCGCCATCGGTACGCGGTGCCTGCGGAACAATTCAATGGGCGGCTTCTTCGTCTCGCGCAGGAAATAGTATGCGCCGGGCAAAATCACCGCAACCGTTCCGGCAGCCGCCATTTCGATCACGCTTGCTTCGTTCGCATGTTCAAGGTGATCGGCCGACAGCGCGCCGAACCGTGCCGCCAGCGCCGCGCCGCCAAGATCGGAAAGCTGCTCGGCATGCAGCTTGACCGGAATGCCGAGCTGTTTCGCGTGCTGGAACACGATCTCGATCTGGTCAGGTGAAAAAGCGATCTTTTCGCAGAACCCGTCCACGGCATCACACAGGCCATAGCGGCTCGCGGCATCCATCGAGGGCAACACGACCTCGCGGATGTAGTCGCCATTGCGGCCCTTGTACTGAGCAGGCGTTGCATGCGCCGCCAGAAGGGTGGTGCGGACGCTGACAGGGCGAAGCGTCGCCAGCCTTCGAGCCGCCCGCAGCATCTTCAATTCATCGTCGATCGTCAGCCCGTAGCCCGACTTTATCTCGATCGTCGTGACGCCCCCGCCGATCAGTGCGTCGAGGCGAGGCAGGGACTGCGCGACCAGTCCGTCTTCGCTGGCGGCCCGAACCGCTCGCACGGTGGAAGCGATGCCGCCGCCCGCGCGCGCTATCTCCTCATAGCTCGCGCCATCCAGCCGCATTTCGAATTCATTGGCGCGGTTTCCCGCATGGACGATGTGGGTGTGGCAGTCTACGAGGCCGGGCGTTACTAGCCGCCCCTCGCAGTCGAAGTTTTCGAGACCGCGCAGATGCTCCGGGCATTGCGCCTCCGCGCCCGCGAACGCGATGCGCCCTTCTTCGACGGCGATCGCGCCGCGCGCGAACTCGCCCAGCCCTTCGAGCGACGGATCAAACGTCGCCAGATGCGCATTGCGCAGCAGGTAGCTGGTCTGTCCGTTGGAAACCATCAGGCTTGCCGCCTCCCGTGATTTCTGATTATGTATATACATAACGAATTTGCGTGCAAGCACAAACCGTATCGGGATGGCGTCATGACCAGCATTTTTGCCACACAGGCCCTGCTCCCCGGCGGCTGGCGCAACGATGTCCGCATCGTG
Source organism: Salaquimonas sp. (assembly GCA_041742235.1). GTDB lineage: Bacteria > Pseudomonadota > Alphaproteobacteria > Rhizobiales > Rhizobiaceae > BOKV01. The sequence continues at coordinate 5,434 of JBGSJA010000007.1, forward strand.
TGCAAGGACGGAAAGATCGCAATCATCGATTGTGATGTGGAGGCCCGGCAGGGCGACGAAATCTGCGAGACCGTCTTGCCCGGAACGGGGAATCTACACAGCCACGCCTTCCAGCGCGGCATGGCCGGCCTTGCCGAGATGCGCGGCCCCGGCGAGGACAATTTCTGGAGCTGGCGCACGGTGATGTACCGCTTCGCGCTCACCACGACCCCGGACGATGTCGAGGCCGTGGCGGCGAAGCTTTACTGCGAAATGCTTGAGGCGGGCTTCACCCGTGTCGGCGAGTTTCACTACCTGCACCATGCGCCGGACGGCGGCCTCTATGCCAATGTCGGCGAATTGGCGGAGCGCATAGCGGCTGCATCAACGCAAGCCGGCATAGGCCTGACGCTTCTGCCGGTGTTCTACGCACACTCCACCTTTGGCGGGGCCGCGCCAATCGAAGGGCAGCGCCGTTTCATCTGCACGCTGGATGAATTTGCGAAACTGATGGAGGCGAGCCGCGGCGTGACGAAACCCATCGCGGGCGCAAACATCGGTGTCGCCCCGCACAGCCTTCGCGCTGTCGCGCCTGCCGAACTCGCCGATGTGATCGCCCTTGCCCCGGAAGGTCCCGTGCATATCCATGCCGCCGAGCAGGTTCGCGAGGTTGAGGATTGCATCGCTCATCTGGGCGCGCGGCCGGTCGAATGGCTCCTTGCCAATGCCCCGGTGAATTCGCGCTGGTGCCTCATTCATTCCACGCACATGACAGAAGCGGAAACGCAAGATCTTGCCCGTGCCGGCGCCGTTGCCGGGCTTTGCCCGATCACCGAGGCCAATCTCGGCGATGGAATTTTCAACGCGCCGGAATTCATCGCTGCGGGCGGACGCTTCGGCATCGGTTCGGACTCCAACGTGCTGATCGGCCTCGCAGATGAATTGCGCCAGCTGGAATACGCCCAGCGGCTGAAACATCGCTTGCGCAATGTCCTGGCCGAACCCGGCGGATCGAACGGCCGCAACCTGTTTGACCGTGCCCGGGCCGGCGGCGCGCAGGCACTCGGCGTTTCCGGCGGCGGGCTGGCGGTTGGCGAACCGGCCGACATTGTCGCGCTACGCCAGCGCGACGGTTCCGATGGCTTTCGCGGCGACCGCGTGCTCGACGCCTTCATTTTCACGAGATCGGTCACAATAGATCGCGTCTGGGTCGCGGGCCGCCGGTTGGTCGAAAACGGGCGGCATGTTGCAGCCGATGCGATCGACCGCCGCTTCAATTCCGTCATGCGCAACCTCGGCGCGGGCATTTGAGGATGCAAGCAACGTTGCATCATCGGATCGTTTCCGATGTCGAGGCCAACATCCTCTCCGGCCGGTGGCCGCCGGGATTCCGCCTTCCGTTCGAGATGGAGCTTGCCGGCCAGTATGCCTGCTCGCGGATGACCGTGAACAAGGCGCTGAACGTTCTGGCGCGAACGGGACTGATCGAACGCCGCCGCAAGTCCGGCTCCTTTGTAGCGCAGCCACACTCGCAATCGGCGGTACTGGAAATTCGCGACATTCGCTCTGACGTGTTGGCGCTGGGCCTCGAATACGGCTTCGAGCTGCTGCTGAGGAAAAAGCGCAGGGCCAGCCAGGACGACAAGGCGCGGCTCGGTTCCGGCGATGTCAAGAATGTGCTGGAAGTAGAAGTTTGCCATCTGGCGCAGGGCGAGCCCTTCTGCTGCGAGCAGCGCATCATCGCCCTCGACACGGTGCCGGAAGCTGAAGGGGAAAGCTTCGGCAGGATCGCTCCCGGCCCATGGCTCCTGGAGCGTGTGCCGTGGAGTTCCGCCCAGCATGTGATCCGGGCCGTCGGGGCCGATGCCCGGCTGGCCGTAGTCCTGAAAGTGAAGGAGGGAGAGCCGTGCCTTTGCGTCGAGCGCAAGACCATGTTCGAAGGTGCGCCGGTCACCCATGTGAGGCTGGCCTGGCCTGCCGGCAGGCATGAACTGGTCGCCCGGTTTGCGCCGGCCGGCAATCCTTTGCGCCCGCCGCGTGCGCAAGCAAAAGATTAAACTATTTTCACAATTCAACCCGCACCCTTTGCCGCGCCTGTTTTTGGCACTAGTTTCCGCATTGGGCGCAGCGGATTATTCACATCAAGGTATGGAGATTGCATGGCGTGGTGGAAACAGACGGCTCTGGTTGCGCTCGCCATTATTGTTGCGGTCTTCGCTTTCGCGCGCCTCTACCCCGGCGCGCCTGAACTGCTTTCAGGCCTCGGCGCAAGCCCGGCGCTGGTTTCCCTTGCGGTCGGCAATGGTTCTGCTGCCGAAAGTTCGGGGAAACCCCGGCAGGGACCCGGAGGTCCTGGCGGCGGGGCGGGTGGTCCGCCGCGTGAAACCCTTGTCGAAACTGCCGAGGTCGGCTTTGCCACCATCAACGACAAGATCACGGCCATAGGCGACGGCGAGGCGCAACGTTCGGTCACCGTCGTGCCGCTGGACGACGGGGTGATCAGCGAAATCAACGTCAAGTCCGGGGATCAGGTCGCGCAGGGGGATGTGCTTGCCCGGCTTGATTCGGAAAAGGAAGTAATCGCACGCGACAGGGCCGCCCTTTCGGTCAAGAGTTTTGAGGAAAAGGTGCAGCGCACGGAAAGGCTGGCAAGTTCCCGCGCCGCTTCGGAAGTTGCTTTGAGCGATGCGCGCTCGGAACTGGAAACTGCCCGGCTTGCCTTGCGCGACGCCGAACTGGTGCTCCAGCGGCGCGCGATTACGGCGCCGTTTGGTGGCATTGTCGGCATCGTCAATGCAGAAATTGGCCAGTTCGTGACGACGCAGTCGCAGATCGCCACGATTGACGACCGCTCATCGCTGCTTGTCGATTTCTGGGTTCCGGAGCGATTTTCGGCCGCGATCGCTGCCGGTCAGAAAGTCGAGGCGCAACCCATCGCATTGCCGGGGACGGTGGTTACCGGCGAGGTCGCCGAGATTGCCAGTCGCATCGAACAATCGAGCCGCACCCTGCGGATCCGCGCGCGCATTGCCAATCGCGACGATGCGCTGCGGCCTGGCATGTCTTTCCGGGTGGAGATGCGCTTTGCCGGCGACCGCTTCGCCTCGGTCGATCCGCTCGCCATCCAGTGGAGTTCGGACGGCGCCTATGTCTGGCGGGCGCAGGATGGAAAGGCGCAACGGGTTCCCGTGAAGATCGTTCAACGCAACAGCGATGTGGTGCTGGTGGACGGCGCGCTTGCTGCCGGCGAGGACGTCGTTACGGAAGGCGTCCAGACACTTCGCGAAGGCGCGGCCTTGCGCATCGCCGGAGCACCGGCCGGACCGGAGGGTTGATGGTGAACAACAGCAACGGACAAAATATGGAACCGGAATCGAGGGCGGAGGAGACGCCGGACAACGCCACTGAAACGCACGGGGCGGCATCCGGCTTCACGGCGCTTTTCGTGCGCCGCCCCGTACTGGCGATCGTGGTCAACTTGCTGATCATGGTGGCCGGCCTCGCCGCGCTTACGGGCGCGGAGATTCGCGAGCTTCCCGAGGTTGACAGCCCGGTCGTTACCATTTCCACCGACTATGACGGCGCATCGCCGGAAACGATCGACCGCGAATTGACCGCTCCCATCGAGGGAGCCGCGGCGCGCGTGGCCGGAGTCCGCTCGATCTCTTCCAACTCCAATTTTGGCAGCAGCAGGGTTACGGTCGAATTCACCGAGGAAACCAATCTCGACATCGCCGCTTCGGACCTTCGCGACGCGCTTGGCCGCATTGTCCGCGACCTGCCGGACGATGCCGACGACCCGCGCATCGTCAAGGCGGACGCCAATGCCGACGCGGTGATGCGCATCGCGGTCACGTCCGACGCGCTTTCCGTCGAGGACATCACGATCCTGGTCGAGGAAGTGGTCGTCGATCGCCTGTCTGCGGTGCCCGGCGTCGCCGACGTGCAGATCTATGGCGACCGCGAAAAGATCTTCCGCATCGATGTCGATCAGGCGAAGCTTGCGAGCCGCGGCATCACCGTCGCCGACCTTGCCGCAGCGCTCGGCTCGGCGGCATTCGATGCGCCCGCCGGATCGCTCACTTCCGCCTCGCAGGACCTCGTTGTTCGCGCCAACGCAACCATCGACAGCCCGGAGGAATTCGAGGCAGCGCTCATCAAGGATCGCATCCGCGTTGGCGACATTGCCAATGTCTCGCTGGGGCCCGATCCGGGCAGCGCGATCCTGCGCGCCAATGGCAAGGCAGGCGTCGGACTGGGGATCGTGCGCCAGGCCGGGTCGAACACACTCGAGATTTCGCAGGGCGTGAGGGCGGCAGTCACGGAACTTCAAACCATCCTGCCGCCGGACGTGGGGATCAAGGTCACGAGCGACGAGGCGACTTTCGTTAATGCCTCGATCCACGAGGTGATCATCGCGCTGGTCTTGGCAGCGGCAATCGTGGTGGCGGTGATCTATCTTTTCCTCTTCAATTTGCGCGCAACGCTCATTCCGGCCATCTCGCTTCCTGTCGCGCTGATCGGTGCGGTCGCGGGCATCTGGATCGCCGGTTTCTCGATCAACATCCTGACATTGCTGGCCCTCGTGCTGGCGACCGGTATCGTGGTGGACGATGCCATCGTCGTGCTTGAAAACATCGTTACACATGCCAACCGGGGCATGGGCCCGCGCGCCGCTGCTGTGACAGGAACACGGGAAGTCTTTTTCGCGGTCATCACCACCACCGCCACGCTTGCCGCCGTTTTCATCCCGATTTCCTTCCTGCCGGGCAAGGCGGGCGGCCTGTTCACCGAATTCGGCTTCGTGCTGGCGATTTCGGTGCTTTTGTCATCCGTCGTGGCCCTGTCGCTTTGCCCGATGCTTGCCTCGAGATTGCTCAAGTCCGGCACGCCCGCGCAGGCGTCGTCCGGGATGTTTGCCCGCACTGGCGCCTGGTTCAGCGGACTGTATGCCAGGATGCTTCACGCCTGCCTCGACGCGCCTGCGGTCGTGCTGGTCGTATCGCTGCTTTTCGCAGGAACGTCGGCCATGCTGTTCGGCTCGATCAGGCAGGAACTGACGCCAAGCGAAGACCGGGCTGTAGCTCTTTTGTCGATTAGTGCGCCGCAGGGCGTCAGCCTCGATTACACCTCGACGCAATTGCGCCAGATCGAAGCGCTGGTCGAGCCTTTGCGCGCCAGCGGCGAGGTCGAGAACGTATTTGCGATTGCCGGTCGCAACGGCTCGAACAACGCCTTCATGGTGCTGACGCTGGCGCCGTGGGACAAGCGCAGCCGCAGCCAGCAGCAGATCGCGGAAGACATCAACCGCAGGGTTTCGGTCGTTCCGGGTGTGCGTGCATTCGCAATCCAGCCCAACAGCCTCGGCATTCGCGGGGCGGGTTCCGGCCTGCAAGTCGCGCTCCTTGGCGACGACTATGGCGAACTTGCGCTCGCCGCCGACAAGGTCATGCAGGAGATGGAGAACGATCCGCGTTTCGGCCGCGTCCGCCTCTCCTACCAGACCACGCAGCCGCAGCTTTCCATCGAGATCGATCGCGAGCGCGCGTCCGACCTCGGCATAAACATCGACGGGCTTTCGGCGGTCGTGCAGGCGATGCTGGATGGCAGGGCGGTGGGAACGGTGTTCATCGGCGACCGGGCGGTCGACGTGAAGCTTGTCTCCACGTCCAATCCGATCAACGACCCGACCGATCTCGAGAATGTTTTCCTCAAGACAGGCGACGGGCGCATCGTGCCGATGTCCTCGATCTCTACGCTGGAGGAGAAGGCGGTCGCGCCGTCGCTCGGCCGCGAACAGAAGCTGCGGTCCGTGTCGATCACCGCCAGCCTGACGCCGCAATTCGCCCTCAAGGATGCACTGGATACTGCCGGTGCGCTGGCGGCGCCGCATCTTCCGCCCGGCGCCCGGCTGATACCGCTTTCGGAAGCCGCGACCCTCGAGGAAACGCGGGGGGGCTTCCTGCTCGTCATAGCATTTGCAGCGATCGTCGTGCTTCTGGTGCTCGCGGCGCAGTTCGAAAGCTTCCTTTCCGCATTCATCATCATGTTCACCGTTCCGCTCGGCATCGCCTGCGCGATCGTCGCCTTGTGGTTCTCCGGCACCAGTCTCAACGTCTACAGCCAGATCGGGCTGGTGCTTCTGGTCGGCATCATGGCCAAGAACGGAATCCTGATCGTCGAATTCGCCAACCAGTTGCGCGACCGCGGCCGCAGCGTGCGCGAGGCGATTGAACAAGCCTCCATCCGCCGCCTGCGGCCCGTCGTCATGACGATGATCTCGACCGTGCTGGGCGGTGTTCCGCTTGTCCTGGCGCAAGGGGCGGGGGCGGAAGCGCGCATTGCACTCGGCTGGGTAATCGTCGGCGGCCTTGGCCTGGCCACCTTCGCCACGCTTTTCCTGACGCCCGTTGCCTATCTGATACTGGCGCGTTTCAGCAAGCCGCAGGCGCATGAGGCCGAACGCCTTGTGCGTGAATTGCGCGAGGCCGGGGCCTGACGGCTCAGGCTGCCGGCGGGATTTGGGCCGTGCTGTCTCGCACGATCAGGTCCACCGGGAGGCTGCATTGCGGCTCTGCCAGCGGCTCGTTCGGCGACGCGATGAGTTCGATCAACATGTTCGCCGCGATGGTCCCGATTTCCAGCCGCGGCTGGCGGATCGTCGTGAGCGCCGGAATGAAGCAGCGCGATATGTCGATGTCGTCGAAGCCGACGACGGATACATCGCCCGGAACATCGTAACCGCCCGCCTTCAGCCCGGAAATGAAGCCGAACGCCATTTCGTCGCTGGAGCAGAACACCGCCGTGGGTTTTTCCTTCATCGCCAGCCATTGCGCGGAAGCATCAAGGCCGGACTGCAACGTGAAGTCGCCATTCAGGAACCATTGCGGTCGGATGCGGACGCCCAACTCGCGCATCATGTCGCACATGCCCTCCTTGCGCGCTTGCGTGTGGACATTGCCTTGCGGTCCGCTGACATGACCGATGTTGCGGTGACCCAGTGCGTAAAGGTGCTCGATTGCCTTCCTGGCGCCCACCCGGTTGTCGATCATCACGGACGGAAATGTGATGTCCTCGTTCCACTCGCAGGCGAAAACGATTGGCGGACGCGGTTCGTCGGTGCGGCCTTTTCGCCCGAAATCCAGCGCCAGCCTGCCGTCCAGCACGATGAGTCCGTCGGCCCGGTCGCTGTGCTGGTAGACGCTGATCTGCTCGCGCCGGTTTTGCGGCCGCGATGTGTCGGCGACCAAAACGCTGTATCCGTGCCGCGCCGCGACGGATTCGATCCCGGCAAGCACCTGCGAGAAAAAAGGATTTCCGATATTGGGAACGAGCGCGACGATTGCCCCGGTACGCCCGCGCCGCAGATTGCGCGCGGCCTGGTGCACGCGGTAACCGGTCTTTCGCACAGCCTTCAGCACCGCCTCGCGCGTGGCTTCCGCCACCATCGCGGGATGGCTCAAGGCGCGGCTGACCGTGGCCGTCGAAACGCCGGCCTCGCGCGCAACATCCTGAATCTTCGGAAGCCGGTCTTCCATTGCCCTGCCCGATGCCGCCCCTGTGAACTGAAAAAGCTTGACTCCGTTTCGGCGACAATTCAAGCTATCATGTAATCGATTGCAGAAACGATTTAAATAGCCATGCAATCGATTTCATGGCGAGGCTGGGGAGGCTTCGCCCGGGAGGGTTTTGCGCGCCGGCACGCCGGTACTAGGGAGGAATCAGCATGAAATCTTTGAAGGCAGTTCTTGCGGCCACGACGATGTTCGCGACCGCGTCCACCGCATTTGCGACCGAGCTTGAAGTCGCCCACTGGTGGACCTCGGGCGGCGAATCCGCGGCCGTTGCCGAATTTGCCAAGGCGTTCGACGCCACCGGCAACAAATGGGTCGACGCGGCGATCGCCGGTGGCGGCAACACAGCCCGGCCGATCATGGTCAGCCGCATCACCGGCGGCGACCCGATGGCCGCCTTCCAGTTCAACACCGGCCGTCAGGCGGAAGAGCTGATCGAAGCAGGTCTGCTGCGGGACCTCACGGACATCGCCACAAGCGAGAAATGGGGCGAAGTCATTCGCCCGGCAAGCCTACTTGAAGGGTGCACGGTCGACGGCAAGGTCTATTGCGTTGTCGTCAACATTCACTCCTGGCAGTGGCTCTGGCTTTCGCACAAGGCTTTCGCCGACGCCGGCGTGCCTGTGCCGACCACCTGGGACGAATTCGTCGCGTCGGCTCCGGCGCTTGAAGCGGCCGGCAAGATTCCGCTCGCCATCGGTGGCCAGCCCTGGCAGACCACCGGCGCCTTTAACGTTCTCATCCCTGCGATCGCCGGCAAGGACATCTTCCTCAAGGTCTACAAGGACCACGACGCTGCGGTAGCGGCCGGTCCCGAGATCGCCAAGGTGTTTAAGGCGGCCGACGACGCGCGCAAGATGTCGGCGAAGTCCAACGTGCAAGACTGGAACCAGGCCACCAACATGGTTATCACCGGACAGGCCGGTGGCCAGATCATGGGTGACTGGGCGCAGGGCGAGTTCCAGGTCGCCGGCCAGGTGGCCGGCAAGGACTACACCTGCCTGCCGGGCCTCGGCGTGAACGAACTGATCTCCACGGGCGGCGATTCGTTTTACTTCCCGATCTTGTCCGATCCCGAAAAGACCGTCGCACAGGCTGTCCTGGCATCGACCATGCTGAACCCCCAGACGCAGGTTGCCTTCAATCTGAAGAAGGGTTCGGTACCGGTGCGTGGCGACGTCGACCTCGCGTCCGCTAACGACTGCATGAAGAAGGGCCTCGACATCCTCGCCAAGGGCAACATCATTCCCGATACCAACCAGCTCAACACCGAGGACACCAACAACCAGCTCAACGATCTGTTCGTGGAGTTCTTCAAGACGCCGACGATGACGCCGGAAGACGCACAGAAGCGTTTCGCCGAAATCATTGCCGCTGCTGATTGATCCTGAACCAGGCGCCGGCCGCGACAAAGGCCGGCGCCTGCCATTCGCCACGACTTCAGGACGGTGACCACGATGACCGAGGGCTCGACGGCTCGCCCGAGCCGGCTGTTCCGCAATCTCAATGCGAAAGTCGCTTCCATTCCGATGATCCTGACTGCAATGGTCGTGTTCGTCGGGGGGACCGGCTGGACCATCCTGCATTCCTTCACCAACTCGCGCCTGCTGCCGCGGCTGAACTTCGTCGGGATCGCCCAGTATGAGCGTCTGTGGACGACGCCGCGCTGGCTCGTCTCGATCGAGAACCTGCTGATTTACGGCAGCCTTTCGCTGATCTTCTCGCTGCTCATCGGCTTCATGCTCGCCGCGCTGCTTGATCAGAAGATCCGCTTCGAGGACACGTTCCGTACCATCTTCCTCTATCCGTTCGCGCTTTCCTTCGTCGTCACCGGGCTCGTCTGGCAATGGTTGCTCAACCCGGATTTCGGCGTGCAGAACGTGGTGCGCGGGCTCGGATGGGAGAGTTTCGTCTTCAATCCGCTCTACGACAAGGATCTCGTCATCTACGGTATCCTTTTCGCCGGGCTCTGGCAGGGAACCGGGCTCGTCATGTGCCTGATGCTTGCCGGCCTGCGCGGCATCGACGAAGACATCTGGAAGGCCGCGCGGGTCGACGGGATCCCGATGTGGAAGACCTATCTTTTCATCGTTATTCCGATGATGCGGCCGGTGTTCGTCACCACACTCGTCATCATCGCGTCGGGCATCGTGCGCGTCTACGACCTGGTCGTGGCGCAGACCAGCGGCGGGCCGGCTCTCGCTTCTGAGGTGCCCGCGAAATACGTCTACGACTACATGTTCGCCGCGCAGAATCTCGGCCAGGGCTTCGCCGCCTCTACCATGATGCTGCTGACGGTGGCCATCATCGTGGTGCCGTGGGCCTATCTCGAATTCGGGCGGAGGCGCTGATGTCGAACCCAGGCACGCTCGCTGTCGCGGTCGCGGGAGCCGATGCCCTCACGGCATCGCACGACGGCCCAAGCGGCCCAAAGCCGCGCATCGCCTTCTCGCGGCGCAACATCTTCCTGTATGGGACGCTGATCTTCGCCGCGATCTACTACCTCATCCCGCTCTACGTGATGGTCGTCACATCGCTGAAGGGGATGCCGGAAATCAGGATCGGCAACATCTTTTCGCCGCCGCTGGAGATCACCTTCGAGCCCTGGGTCAAGGCTTGGGCAACCGCTTGCACCGGGCTCAACTGCGACGGCCTTTCGCGCGGCTTCTGGAACTCGGTGCGTATCACGGTGCCGTCGGTGATCCTGTCGATCGCGATTGCGTCGGTCAACGGCTACGCGCTCGCCAACTGGCGGTTCAAGGGCGCCGACATCTTCTTTACGATCCTGATCGTCGGCGCCTTCATCCCCTATCAGGTGATGATCTATCCGATCGTCATCATCCTCAGGGAAATGGGCATCTACGGGACGCTGAAGGGTCTTGTAATTGTGCATTCTATCTTCGGCATGCCGATCCTGACGCTGCTCTTCCGCAACTATTTCTCGTCGCTTCCCGAAGAGCTTTTCAAGGCGGCGCGCGTCGATGGAGCCGGCTTCTGGGGCATCTATTTCAGGATCATGCTGCCGATGAGCCTGCCGATCTTCGTGGTCGCCATGATCCTGCAGGTGACCGGCATCTGGAACGACTTCCTGTTCGGCGTCGTCTATACCAAGCCCGACACGTATCCGATGACCGTGCAGCTCAACAACATCGTCAATTCAGTGCAAGGCGTGAAGGAATACAACGTCAACATGGCCGCCACGCTGCTGACCGGGCTGGTGCCGCTGATCGTCTATTTCGTATCAGGCAAGCTGTTCGTTCGCGGCATCGCCGCCGGCGCCGTGAAGGGGTGAGCCATGTCTACCGTGACCGTCAAGAACCTCGACCTGTCGTTTGGCGACGTCAACATCCTGAGGAACCTCAACATCGATATCGGCGAAGGCGAGTTTCTCGTGCTGCTGGGTTCGTCCGGTTGCGGCAAGTCCACCCTGCTCAACTGCATTGCCGGGTTGCTCGACGTTAGCGGAGGCCAGATCTTCATCAATGGCCGCAATGTTACCTGGATGGAGCCGAAGGATCGCGGCATCGGAATGGTGTTCCAGTCCTACGCGCTCTATCCGCAAATGACGGTGGAGGGCAATCTTTCCTTCGGCCTCAAGAATGCGCGCATGGCGAAGGCCGAAATCGAAAAGCGCATTGCCCGCGCCGCGCAGATCCTGCACATCGAGCCGTTGCTCAAGCGCAAGCCGGCGCAGCTTTCCGGCGGGCAGCGCCAGCGCGTCGCCATCGGCAGGGCGCTGGTGCGCGATGTCGACGTGTTCCTGTTCGACGAGCCGCTTTCAAACCTCGACGCCAAGCTGCGGACCGAACTGCGCGTGGAGATCAAGCGCCTGCACAGCCAGCTTGAAAACACGACGATGATCTATGTCACGCATGACCAGATCGAGGCGATGACGCTTGCCGACCGCATTGCAATCATGCGCGACGGCAGCATCCTGCAGCTTGCCGACCCGCAGACCATCTACAACCGGCCCGACAACAAGTATGTCGCCGACTTCATCGGCTCGCCCGCGATCAACTTCATTTCCGGCGCCATCGCTGAAACGGGCGGCGGCAAGCAGTTTGCAAACGGCAGCATGACCATACCGCTCGACCGGTACGAGTTTGGCAATGGCGGCGCGGCGGCCGGACGGCAGGTGCATTTCGGCATCCGTCCGGAACAGATTGCCATCGGCGCAGCGGCGGGCAGCGAGCCGTTCCAGGCGGAAGCCGAGGTCGAGATGATCGAGCCGATGGGCGCGGACTCGCAGGTCTGGTGCCGTCTTGCCGGTTCGGAGTTCCGTTTCCGCTCGGAAGGCTTGAGCACACTTGCCCGCGGATCCAAGATCAAGGTCGGCTTCGATCCCGCGCGGGCATCGATATTCGATGTCGGGACGGAACTGCGGATCTGAACGGGGATGGACGTACAGGAAATCGATCTCGCCGGTCGGTGGCGGCTCGCGCTCGCGGGCGAAGCAATGTCCGCCGACATGTCCGTGCCCGGCGATGGCATCAGCGCATTGCATGAAGCAGGCCTGATACCCGATCCCTATTTCGGGCGGAACGAATACGACCTTCGCTGGATCGCCGAACGCAACTGGACGCTTGAGCGCGCGTTTGAAATCCCTGCCGGAGCGGCGCTCGATGACTGGGTGCTGGAAGTCGAGAACCTCGACACGGTCGCGACCGTGGAGATCAACGGCGCAGTGGTAGTCAAGGCGGATAACGCCTTCCAGCGATGGCGGGCAGGCGCTTCCAGCCTGAAGCACGGCGCGAACCGCATCGTCATCACCTTCCATTCCAACCTCGCCGAAGCCGCGCGGCGGCAGCAGGCGCAGCCCTTCCGCGTGCCCTATCATGCCGGCAACTGCCCGCTGCCGGATGGCAACATGCTGCGCAAGGCGCAATGCCATTTCGGCTGGGACTGGAACATCGCCATCGCGCCGTTCGGGCTCTACGGCACGATCCGGCTCGTGCGAGCGCCACTGGCCTTGCCGGATCATGTGATCGTGCGCCAGCATCACGGCGGCGACGGGGTGCGGGTCGATGTCGAGGTCGGGTTCGAGCGAAGGCAGCCAGGGCCTGTCGCGGTAACCGCCGAATTCAACGGTGAAATCCGTTCGGCGACCGTGGACGATGGCGAACGTGCTGTTTTCGGTTTCGAGGTGAGCGATCCGCAATTGTGGTGGCCTAACGGGATGGGCGGCCAGCCGCTTTATCCGCTGACGGTCAATGTGGCGGGGCATGTCGAGGAGAGGCGCATCGGCCTGCGCACGATCGAGCTGGAAAGCCTTCCGGACGAGGCCGGCCGCTCCTTCCTTGTCAAGGTCAATGGCGTGCCGGTCTTCTGCCGCGGCGCGAACTGGATTCCGGCCGATGCGCTGCCGGGCCGCATCACGCCGGAAAAGACCCGCGACCTGCTGCAGTCGGCGGTCGATGCCAACATGAACATGCTGCGCGTGTGGGGCGGCGGCTTCTACGAGCCGGGCTGGTTCTACCGGCTTTGCGACGAACTGGGCCTGATGGTGTGGCAGGACTTCATGTTCTCCTGCAATCTCTACCCTTCCGATCGCGACTATCTCAACGGGGTGGCGCAGGAAGTGCGGTACCAGGCCGGCCGGCTCCAACACCACGCCAGCCTTGCCCTTTGGTGCGGCGACAACGAACTGATCGGCGCGCTCAACTGGTTCGAGGAATCGCGCACCAACCGCGATCGTTATCTCGTCGCCTATGACCGGTTGAACCGCACGGTCGAGGACGCGCTGCTTTCGGTGGATCCGCAGGCGAATTGGTGGCCGTCAAGCCCCTCGCCCGGCCCGATGAGCTTTGGCGATGCCTGGCATGACGATTCCTCAGGCGACATGCACTTCTGGAGCGTGTGGCACGAAGGCCGCGACTTCGAGCATTACCGCGACGTGCGTCCGCGCTTCTGCTCCGAATTCGGGTTCCAGTCCTATCCATCCATGGATGTCATCCGCACCTTTGCCGATGAAGCAGACTGGAACATCGCGTCCACCGTGATGGAATCGCACCAGAAGAACGCCGGCGGCAATGCCCGCATCGCCGAGACGATGTTCCGCTATTTCCGCTTCCCGGCAAGCTTCGAGGATTTCGTCTATCTGAGCCAGGTGCAGCAAGGCCTCGCGATCCGCACCGCGGTCGAATACTGGCGCAGCCTCAAGCCGCATTGCATGGGCACGCTCTACTGGCAGCTCAACGACACATGGCCGGTCGCAAGCTGGTCGAGCCTCGATTATGGCGGCGGCTGGAAGGCGCTGCACTTCATGGCGCGCCGCTTCTTCTCTCCCGTCGCGGTCTTCGCATTGCCTTCGAAGGACGGATCCATCGGGTTCGCCGGCATCAACGACACACGCGAGGATGTCTCGCTGAGCGTCGATGTCGAATGCATCGGTGCCGACGGCACGGTTTCGCGGCTCGCTTCGCTGGTTGTGGACCTGCCCGCCGGAGCGTCCATGCCGCTGGAATTCAGCGCCGCTGCCACGGAAGGTTCCGTTGTCGTCTGGAACTGGAAGGCGACAAACGGCATGTCGGGCGAGGATCATTTCTCGGCTGCGCCCTACAAGCGCCTTGCGCTTCGCGAGCCGCGGATCGAAATGAACGTGGAGGAACGCGAAGGCGGCGTTACGATTCGCCTTGCTGCCGAAAGTTCCGCACTTTTCGTTGCCGTGGAATCGCCGATCCCGGGGCGCTTCGACGACAACTGGTTCACGCTCTTGCCCGGACGCGAAAAGCTGATCCGCTTCACGCCGGCGGCGCCCTCGAAGATTTCCAGTGCGGACTTTAGCGTCCGCGATCTATTCACGGCAACCTGCAAGGCGTAGCAAACGCCGAAACGGAGCAAACCCATGACCGAGTTTTCATACCAGCTTTATTCCTCGCGGGAGTTTCCGCCCCTCTCCGACACGCTCGCCATGCTGAAGGAACTCGGCTATTCGCAGGTCGAAGGCTATGGCGGGGTCTATGGCGATCTCGATGCGCTGACGGCCGGCCTGAAGGCGAACGGCCTTTCGATGCCGACCGGCCATTTCGGCATCGACATGCTCGAAAACGATGTCGGCGGCGTGATGAAGATCGTCAAGGCCGCAGGCATCAAGACAATCTATTGCCCTTATCTGCTGCCCGACCAGCGGCCTGCGGACGGGGCAGGCTGGCTCGCCTTCGGCAAGCGCCTGCAGGCGGCTTCAGAACCATATCGAAAGGCGGGCCTGGGCTTCGGCTGGCACAACCACGACTTCGAGTTCTTCAAGACCGCTGACGGCGCCATCCCGCAGGAAGAGATCTTCAAGGGCGCGCCGGACCTGTCATGGGAGGCCGACATCGCCTGGATCGTTCGCGGCGGCGCCGACCCGATCGACTGGATCAAACGGCATGGCAGCCGCATCACGGCGGTCCACGTCAAGGACATCGCGCCTGCCGGGCAGAACAAGGACGAGGATGGCTGGGCCGATGTCGGCCATGGCACTATCGACTGGAAAGGCATCTGGAATGCGTTGAAGGCAACGCCCGCCAAGGTGTTCATCATGGAACATGACAAGCCGAAAGATCACCGCCGCTTCGCGGGACGGTCGATCGAAGCTGCAAGAAAATTCTGAGGGAGAAACCATACATGGCAAAGAAACTCGGCGTGGGCATCATGGGGTGCGGCAACATTTCCGCCGCCTACATGTCGCTGGCCCCGCAATTCAAGGGTATCGAAGTTCGTGCCTGCGCTGACGTGGTGCCGGCAGCGGCCGAGGCGCGGGCAAAGGAATTCGGCCTGCGCGCCGAATCCGTCGATGGCCTGTTTGATGCGGACGATGTGGACATCATCGTCAACCTCACCGTTCCGGCGGCGCATTACGAGGTATCGCGCCGGGCGGTCGATGCGGGCAAGCATGTCTACTCCGAAAAGCCTTTCGTCCTCTCGGTGAAGGAGGGCACCGAACTCGCCCGCGCAGCGGCGAAGAAGAAGGTCCGCATCGGCTCCGCGCCCGATACCTTCCTTGGCGGCTCGCACCAGCTTGCCCGTCACCTGATCGACAGCGGCGCGGTCGGAAGGATCGTCAGCGGCACCTGCCACGTCATGGGCCATGGCATGGAAAGCTGGCATCCCAATCCGGACTTCTTCTTCAAGCCAGGCGCAGGCCCGGTGCTCGATATCGGGCCCTACTACGTGACCAACCTCATCCAGCTTGTCGGACCGGTGAAGCGCGTCCTCGCGATGTCATCAACGCCCTCGCCTGAGCGCACCATCACCTCGAAACCGCGCAGCGGCGAGAAGATCAAGGTGGAGACGCCGACGACGATCCACGCCGTGCTCGAATTCGCAAATGGCGCGATCATCACGATGGGTACGAGCTGGGATGTCTGGCAGCACAACCATCGCAACATGGAGCTCTACGGCGAGGAGGGAACGCTGCACGTCCCGGACCCGAATTTCTTCGGCGGCGAAGTGGTGATGACCAAGCGCCAGGACCTGGTGAAGAAGCTGCCGAAATGGGACCACCCTTTCGCGGTCCCGAACCAGAAGCATTCCTGGGGCATGGCCGCCAATTACCGCACGGCAGGACTTGCCGACATGGCGATCGCCATCATGGAAGGCAGGCCGCACCGCTGCTCGATGGAGCTTGCACTGCATGCGGTCGATGTGATGACCTCGATCCTCAAGGCGGGCGAAACCGGCAAGGCGGTCGAAATCCGCACGACTTGCGAGCGGCCGGAGCCCCTTGGCGTAGCGGCGGCAAAGGCCTTGTTGGCCAGAAAGAAGGCGTGAGCAATGACATCGGGACCGGACAGGTACGACGCGATGCAATACCGGCGATGCGGCCGGTCGGGATTGAAGCTGCCCGCCGTGTCGCTGGGGCTTTGGCACAATTTCGGCCATGACACGCCTCACGAGACAAAGCGCTCGATCGCGCTGCGGGCCTTCGACCTGGGCATTACCCATTTCGACCTCGCGAACAACTATGGCCCGCCGCCCGGTTCTGCCGAGGAAGCCTTCGGGGAGATCCTTGCCACGGACCTTGCGGCGCATCGTGACGAACTGATCATATCGTCAAAGGCCGGCTACAACATGTGGCCCGGGCCCTATGGCGAATGGGGCAGCCGCAAGTATTTGATCGCTTCGTGCGACCAGAGCCTGGAGCGGATGGGCCTCGACTATGTCGACATCTTCTATTCGCATCGCTTCGATCCGGAGACGCCGCTTGAGGAAACGATGATGGCGCTCGACCACATCGTGCGCTCGGGCAGGGCGCTTTATGCCGGCATCTCGTCCTATAATTCGCAACGCACCCGCGAGGCGCACGCGATCCTGAAGGATCTCGGCACGCCCTGCCTCATCCACCAGCCCAGCTATTCGATGATCAACCGGTGGGTGGAAGATGACGGCCTGCTGGATACGCTGGAGGACCTCGGCATCGGCTCGATCGTGTTTTCCCCGCTGGCGCAGGGCATGCTCACCGACAAGTACCTCAAGGGCGTGCCGCAAGGCAGCCGCGCCACGCAGGACAAGTCGCTCAACCCGGCCTTCCTGAACGAACGCAACATC
>JBGSJA010000008.1:0-1880 GCA_041742235.1 Salaquimonas sp.
CCTGTCCGCCAAACGGCCCGCTTTGCTGGAATCCGCTGCGCTGTGCGCCTGCGCGCGCACCGGCGCCGCGACCGAAGCCGAACATCTCGCTCAAGATGTCCTCGGCTCCGAATCCGCCGCCGCCCGCATTGCCGCCCGGCGCTCCGCCGCGCGATGTGCGGAACTCGAAGCCCTCGAAAGGGTTGCCTGCGCCGCCTGCGCCGAAGCCTTCGAAGCCCTGGAATTTCGGCTTGCCTTCGGCGTCGATTTCGCCCCGGTCGAACTGGGCGCGCTTGTCCTTGTCGCCCAGGATGTCATAGGCGAGGCCGATCTCGGCAAATTTTTCCTTCGCGCCAGCCGCTCCCTTGGCGCTGTCGGGGTGATAGCGCTTCGCAAGGTTGCGATAGGCGGACTTGATCTCTTTTTCGCTCGCCGTCTTTGCAACGCCAAGCACCGAATACGGATCGCGCATCTTGTCCCTCGATGCAGATTGAGTGAATGCCTGGAAACGGAAACCGGCGCGCAGACGGGCGTCTGGCGTCCCGATTCCCGCAGTTGATCGTTAATATGGGGGTTTTGCGCGCCGGTTTCCATAACGGCGTGGCAATCACGCAACAGCTATTCGCGCGTGAACCAGGACAGGACCCAGGAATCCTTGCGCGCTTCGCAGGTCTCGCCATTGTAGAGCGAAATTCCGGCGAAACTGTCCACGGTTGTCTGGAACTTCTTGCACTTCTGGCCGTGGCTGCCGACGAACTTGTCGATCGCCTTGATCGTGCCGCGGCTGCCGGTGTCGGGGTTCGACCAGGCCAACTCCGGCGCCATGGCGAAGTCGGCGGTCGCGACCGTGTTCTTGATAACCTCGACATCGGTGCTGTCGATGCCTTCGCTTGTCACCGGCTTTGTGATGGATGAGGTGACCAGCGCCCGTTCGTCTTCCAGCGCGGCGGTGCGCGAAAGCGAACAAGCGCCGAGCGGCATTGCCAGCGACAGTGCGAGCGCCATTTTGAAAATGCCGCGCGGCGCGCTAAGACACACCGATCCGCGAGTTGCGGACTTGAAGTTTGCCGGGTCCGTCAGTTCGACCGCGGTAAGTGAAAGCGATGGTGCATCGCGCATTTGGAGCCCAAGCATTACAAGGATGGCTGCTGCATGAATAATCCGATGCCTGGGTTAACAACCGGTGACCGCAATGCGGCCGAGCCGATGAAAATGTTTGCCGACTGGCTTGCCCAGGCTGAAAAGTCGGAAGTCAACGACCCGTCCGCGATGGCGCTCGCCACCGTCGATGCCGACGGCATGCCCAATTGCCGCATGGTGCTGATGCGCCGCCATGACGAGCGCGGCATCGTGTTCTTCACCAATTTCGAGAGCCAGAAGGGCGAGGAAATCCTGGCATCGGGCAAGGCGGCAGCCTGCTTTCACTGGAAATCGGTGCGAAAGTCCGTGCGTTTCCGCGGTCTTTGCGAGACGGTGAGCGAGGAAGAGGCGGACGAATACTTCTTCAGCCGGCCGCGCGGCAGCCGCATTGGCGCCTGGGCCTCGAAGCAGTCGCGGCCGCTGGAGAGCCGCTATGCGCTGGAGAAGGAAGTCGCCATCCATGCCGCGAAATTAGGCACGGCGGCCATTCCGCGCCCGCCATACTGGTCGGGCTTCCGCATTCGGCCCCTTTCCATCGAGTTCTGGAGCGACGGCATGTTCCGGCTGCACGACCGCCAGCGATATGACCGCGTTTCGCTTGACGACCCGTTCGAGGTCAACCGCCTTTACCCCTGATCAGGCGGCAGTGCCGCCCACGGTCACCTCGTTCATGCGGAGCGTCGGCTGGCCCACGCCGACCGGCACCGACTGCCCGGCCTTGCCGCACATGCCCACGCCCTTGTCGAGCTGCAGATCGTTGC
>JBGSJA010000009.1:0-21079 GCA_041742235.1 Salaquimonas sp.
CGGCAAGCAGGTCGACTTCCGCAACACGATCATCATCATGACCACCAATGCCGGCGCTGCCGAAATGCAGAAGGCGGCGATCGGGTTCGGCTCGACCAAGCGGACCGGCGATGACGAAGAGGCGATCAACCGCCTGTTCGCTCCCGAATTCCGCAACCGCCTCGATGCGATCATCCAGTTCGGCATGCTGCCGACGCCGGTGATCCACCAGGTGGTCGAGAAGTTCATCATGCAGCTGGAAGCCCAGCTTTCCGAGCGCGGCGTGACTTTCGAACTTTCGCCAGAAGCGATCGCATGGCTTGCAACGAGAGGCTTCGACGAGCGCATGGGCGCCCGTCCGCTCGGCCGCGTGATCCAGGAGTTCATCAAGAAGCCGCTCGCCGACGAGGTGCTCTTCGGCAAGTTGAAGAATGGCGGCACGGTGAAGGTCACTGTCCACAAGGACAAGGATGGCAACGACGCCTTGAATCTCGAGGCGATCGAGGACCAGCCGGGCAAGCCCGAGAAGCCGGAGCAGCTTCGCAAGCCGCCAAAGGCTGCAGCTTCGGAAAAGACCGCGCCGAAGTCCAAGCCGTCCGGCAAGGGCAAGGGTACTACCCGCTCGGGCACCGTCCCGAAGGTGCCGCTGAAAACCTGATAAAGGTCCGTTTTTATGGAAGAGGGCGGCGCTGCCGCCCTTTTTTATCTGGTTTGGTCGAAAAAACCGCACATTTTGCTAAAATAGCGGGTGCAAATATCGGCTTGGTCAAAAAAGCAATCGTATTGGGCAAGTCGATACCATAAAGTCATGCTTTCGTCATGGAATGGCGGAAGGCAGGTTTGCGTCACCGCGGCTAAGCGGTTTGCCAGGGAAGCTTCCGTGATGTCCGGTTGAGGCCGGATGGTTTTCCTGGTTATGAGTTGGAGGCATGCATGGAACAGATTGAACAATTGAAGGCTATGCGCGACGCCGCGAAGTCGCGCCTCGAGGCCACGCCGGATTTCCGGCTGATGACGTCGCTGACGGCGCTGATTGACGACCTTGAAGCTGCCTTCAATGGCGAGCAACCTGAAGCCGCAACCCAATTCGATCAGCCTGCGGCCACCGAAGCCGAAAGCAGTGATGCCGAGGCCGCGCCCGGAGTAGAGCCCGCCACTGAATTGCAAGCGGAGACAGTGATAGAAGAGGTCGAAACGGACTACGAAGAAACCGTGGTCATCGCCGAAACCGAAGAAGAAATCGATCCGGGGCAGATCAGCTTCGACGAAATCGAGCTCGACATCACGCCCGAAGACATCGATGCCGAAGAACTGGAAACCGCGATGGCGGCGGAAGTGCTGTCGATGAACGGCGATGCGGTTGCCGGAAGCCTGTCGGAAACCGCCGAGGAGGCGGTTAACCGGGCTCTCGACGAGTTGAGCATCGATCTTGAGAACCAGTTGGAAGCAGAGACCGCATCACGCGGCAAGCGCTGAAACCACGCTGCTAAAGCGCAGCGCGGATCTTTTCCGCATGGGCAGCGAGGATCTCCGGCTTTTCCATTTCGCCTGAATGTCTTTTCAGCGGCACGCCCGTGTAGCGCGGGATGACGTGAAAATGCAGGTGGAAAACGGTCTGGCCTGCGGGTTCCTCGTTGAACTGCGCGATCTGCACGCCGTCGGCGTTGAGCCCATGGCGCGCCGCGAGTGCCAGTTTTCGCACGACGGCCATCACGGTTCCCAGCGCCGCCGGGTCGGCGTCGAACAGATTGCGTGACTGCGCCTTGGGCACGACGAGCATATGTCCTGCCGATTGGGGCATCACATCCATGAAGGCCAATGCATCGGCGTCCTCGTAGACCTTGTGCGCGGGAATTTCGCCCCGCAGGATCTTCGCGAAAATATTGTTCGGATCGTATTCGCCCACAGTCGTCTCCGGCTCAGTCGGCATGGCGGAACGGCGCGTGTTCCATCAGCGCCTCGTTCTCAATTTCAACATGTTTGCGTTCATGCGCAAGATAGTCGTCGACCGCGCGGCGCAGTCCGGCATGGGCGATATGGTGGGCCGAGCGGGTGATCGCCGGCACATAACCGCGCGCCAGCTTGTGCTCGCCCTGCGCGCCGGCCTCGACCCGGGCAAGTCCGTGCTCGATCGCATAGTCGATTGCCTGATAATAGCAGATCTCGAAATGCAGGCAGGGATGGTCCTCGACGCAGCCCCAATGCCGCCCGTACAGGCAGTCGTCGCCGAGAAAGTTGATCGCGCCGGCAACATATTTTCCGTTTCGGCGCGCAAAGATGAGCACGATCCGGTCGGCCATGCGCTCGCCGATGAGCGAATAGAAACGGCGGGTCAGATAGGGCCGGCCCCATTTGCGCGAACCGGTGTCCATGTAGAATTCGAAGAACCGGTCCCAGACCTTTTCCGTGAGTTCCGCGCCCGTCAGCCTCACCACCTCGATACCGGTGCGGGCAAGGGCAGTCTCGCGCTCCTTGCGGATGTTCTTGCGCTTTCGCGAGGATAGCGCCGCTAGAAAATCCTCGAAGCTGCCGTAGCCCTCATTGCGCCAGTGGAATTGCTGGTCGACGCGCTGGAGCATGCCTGCTTCCCCCGCAAGCTTCCACTCGTCCTCCGGCATGAAGGTGATGTGCGCCGATGACGCTCCGTGCCGCGCATTGAGTTCGATCAGTCCGTCGAGCAGCAGCCTGCGGTGCGCCGGATCGCGCGCGATGAGACGCGGACCTGTCGCCGGCGTGAACGGCACCGTGCCCTGCAGCTTGGGGTAATAGTTTCCGCCGGCGCGCTGGAAGGCATCTGCCCAGCCATGGTCGAAGACATATTCGCCCTGGCTGTGGCTCTTGAGGTAGCAGGGCAGGGCTCCAAGAAGATTGCCGCCGTCGTCCTCCAGCGCCAGATGCTGCGGCAGCCAACCCGTGCGAGCCGTCGCCGATCCGCTATCCTCAAGTGCGGAGAGGAAGGCGTGGAGCACGAACGGATTTGAGCTTCCCGTTGCCGAGCGGGCCGTGGCAAGCGCGTCCCAATCCGTCGCGGCGGCTTCGTCCATCGAGGAAAGGACCTTGATCTTCAACGCTGCCGCCATGGTTGGGAGGAACACATTCACGAACTCCCGTAACTTATTGCGGCGCGGGATAAAGACAAGGCTTGGCCCGGCTCAGGCAACGCGCGGATCGAATCCCTCGAACGTGATCTGGTCGGCATGGAGCGCGCTTTTTTGCGCGAGCTCCGGCGTGCGGATCGTCCACGTAATGACGGGCCTGCCGCTTTGCCGGAATTCGGAAACAAAACGGCACGGCAGGTCGTGGATTCCGTAGGAGACGAAATCCACATTGGCCAGCGCGGCAAAGGCGGTGTGCTCGCTGTAGAGTTTGTCGCTGCCTTCGGCCGTCAGCCCGATTGGCCGGTCCTTGACGATCCGCCGGGCGTCCTCGACCAGCCAGTGGTTGAACGACATCAGCGCCACTGGTCCTTGATAGCCCTCAAGCGTTTGCGCTACCGCCTCGACGAAACCTTCATCTGCGCCCGCCTCGCCCTTGAGTTCGAGCACCAGCCCCACCTTGCCGCCCACCGTATCGAGGAGCTGGCGCAAGGTTGGTATGGTGTCTGTGGTTCCGCCGATTGAAAGCCGGCCAAGCTCGGCGGCGCTGCGCTCGCGCACACGGCCCTTCTGGCCGGTCATGCGCTCCAGCGTCCCGTCATGGAAAACCATCGGCACGCCGTCCGTGGAAGGATGAAGATCGACCTCGATGGAAAAACCTTGCCCGGCAGCCGCCTGCGCAGCCGAAAGCGTGTTCTCGAAAATGCCCCGCGATGAATCGTGCAACCCGCGATGGGCGACCGGCGCGCGCACTATCCATTGCGAAATCTCCGGAAATCCCGTGGTTTTGCCTGCGGGTGCGGACATTGGGTGTTCCCCATTTCAATTGACAATTGCGGCCGATAACCAACATTGCTGCCTGCGCTTGTCCATACCCAAGTTTTGCCAAAACGATGGTTTCATGTGAGAACAGGTTCAATTGGCCATCTGCCGGCCTTTCAGAGCCGGCTTGCACACAAACACGGGATTTCCATGCCGTCCACCGGGACCAGAACGATCGCCATCCTCGCCATGCTTGCCGCCCTCCCGATTTCAGCGGGCAGCGCTCGAGCGGCGGGTTTCGAGATATTGGCGCCGCATCGCGCGGTCTATGACATCACGTTGCGCGAGGCGTCTGATCGTTCCGGCATCGAGGCGATGACCGGGCGCATCGTCTACGAGGTCACCGGAAACGAATGCGAGGGCATGTCGATCCGCTATCGCTTCGTCACCAACATCTCGACCGGCGAGACGAGCTACCAGACGGACCAGCAGACTTCGACGTTCGAAAGTCCCGATGGCAAGGAATTCACGTTTGTAACCAAGACCCTCGTCGACCAGCGGCCGGAAGGGACCGTGCGCGGCAATGCGGTGCGCCAGCCCGGCGGCCTCAAGGTTACCCTCTTCGAACCGAAGGAGCGGACAATCGAACTGCCGGACGCCAGCTTCATCTCGACGCACCTCATCACGGTGATCGAAAAAGCCCGCAACGGCGAGAATTTCCTTCAGATGCCGATCTTCGACGGTTCGCAGGACGCCGACGAGATCGTGCGCAGCTCTACCGTCATCGGAACGGCGCGCAAAGCGCCGGAAGCGGGGGAGGGCGAAAAGGCGGAAATGCTCCGCCCCATCGCCAACGCCGAGGCCTGGCCGGTAACCGTTTCCTATTTCGAAGGCGATCCGGACAACACGGCGGAAGCAATACCGGCGTATGAAGCCTCTTTCCTGCTCTATGCCAACGGCATTTCGCGCAATCTCGTGATGCGCTACCCGGACTATTCGCTTACGGGCGAACTCAGCGCGCTCGAAATGCTCAAGGCCACGCCCTGCGTCCAGAACCAGTGACCGCTAGCTGCGGTCCTTGCGCCGGAAACCGCTGCGCCCGTCAAAGGTGATGCCGAGACCCAGCGCCGCCCCGCCAAATTTTTCGCGCACGCTGTCGATTGCCCGCTCCGCCTTTGCCCGCCGGGCTGCGCTTTCATCAACCAGATCGGCGGGGTCGGCCGCGTCGTCCGGGGTCAGGCCCGATACGCCGATGCCAATGAGCCTGAAGCGCGTGCCGTCGATTTCCCTCTCCATGAGTTCGATCCCGTGCCGGAAAATACGGTCGGCAAGCTGTGTCGGATCGGCGAGCGAGCGGTTGCGGGTCCGCGACTTGAAATCCGCCGTCTTCATTTTCAAAACAATGGTCTGGCCGGCGATAT
Organism: Salaquimonas sp.; assembly: GCA_041742235.1. Lineage (GTDB taxonomy): Bacteria > Pseudomonadota > Alphaproteobacteria > Rhizobiales > Rhizobiaceae > BOKV01. The sequence goes on from JBGSJA010000009.1 coordinate 5,258, forward strand.
GCTGTTTCTTGAGCCGCGCCGAAACCTTTTCGCTGAGCCGGCGCAGCACTGGCGCCAGTTCCGCCATGGAAGCGATGTCGCGGTCGAACGTGGTTTCCGCGCTCACGCTCTTGGCTTCGCCTTCAGGTTCGACACGCCGCTCGTCCAGTCCACGCGAAAGCCGGGAAAGCCGCAACCCCATTGCGCCATAGCGCCGCGCCAGCTCGCTTTCGGCCATGTCTTGAACCATCGCAAGGTCGGTGATGCCCTCCTTGGCGAGCACGGCCTGCGTGGCCTTTCCAACGCCCCAGACGATAGAGACCGGCTGGCTGCGCAGGAATGCAACTGCACCCGCACGGCCGATCACCGAATAACCGCGGGGCTTTTCGAGTTCCGAAGCCACCTTCGCCAGGAACTTGCAATAGGACAGGCCGACGGAAACCGACAAGCCCAGTTCCTTTTCGACACTCCTTGCAAAGGCAGCCAGCACCTCTGCGGGGGAAGCCTTGTGCAGCCGCGCCGTTCCGCCAAGGTCGAGAAACGCCTCGTCGATCGACAACGGCTCGACCAGCGGCGTCAGGGCGCGCATCATCTCGCGGATCTTGCGGCCCTCGCGGACATACTTCTCCATGTCCGGGCGAATGATCACTGCATCCGGACACGCTTCCAGCGCCTTGAACATCGGCATTGCCGAACGCACGCCGCTCATGCGGGCGACGTAGCAGGCGGTTGAAACGACCCCGCGCCGGCCGCCGCCGATGATCACCGGCTTGTCGAAAAGCTCCGGATTGTCGCGTTTCTCGACGGAGGCATAAAACGCATCGCAGTCGATATGGGCGATCGACAGCGTGTCGAGTTCATCATGGCGCACCAGGCGCGGGCTGCCGCATTTGGGGCAACGCTTCGAGGATCGATCCGGGCGCGACAGGCAGTCGCGGCAAAGCGCGCGCTGCTGCGCCTGTTCAGGCATCGCGGCCCTTCCCCTTGCCGGCTGTCGAAAGCTCCAGCCGCGCCGCAGGGATGTCCTGCGGATTGCGGCCGCACGAGGCGGCAAAGGCAAGCAATGTCGCTTCGTCGCCGAGAAAATAGTCAAGGATTCCGGAAAGGAATGTCGGATTTTCCGCTGCCTCCCGCATGTCGGATGGAGCGATGCCGGTCAGTGCGACGAAACGATCAAGTTCGGCGTCGCTGGCTGCGATGAATTGCAGCCCTTCTATCGCCACCATTTCGGCTTCATCTCGGGTCATGAACAGGTTTCCGCCGCGAACTTCGACTGGCCCCGTCAGGGGCGGCGCAAGCAGGGTGTCGCGGCTCGCCGCGTTTGCGTTTCGTCAACACACTTTGAATAAACTGACTGCGATAACAAATCAAACGCGCGACCAGGCTTGCATCATCCGGATGCCGTCACACTTGGCGCGGGGGCAAATTCCATGGCCAAATCCGTGATGATCGTTGAGGACAACGAACTCAACATGAAGCTCTTCAACGATTTGCTGGAGGCCAATGGCTATCGCACGATCAAGACCCGCAACGGGCTGGAAGCGCTGGACCTTGCGCGCGCGCACCGCCCCGACCTCATCCTCATGGATATCCAGTTGCCCGAGGTTTCCGGCCTCGAAGTGACCAAGTGGCTCAAGGAAGACGATGAACTGCACGTCATTCCGGTGATTGCCGTTACCGCTTTCGCCATGAAGGGAGACGAGGAGCGCATCCGCCAAGGCGGTTGCGAAGCCTATATTTCCAAGCCGATTTCCGTCGCCAAGTTCGTGGAGACCGTGAAATCCTACATCGGCGATGCGTGAGGCCGGGGGGAAACGGGATCGATGACGGCGCGCATCCTTGTAGTTGACGACATCCAGGCCAATGTCCGCCTGCTCGAAGCCCGGCTGATGGCCGAGTACTTCCAGGTGCTGACGGCCGGCAATGGCCGCGATGCCCTGAAGCTTTGCGACAATGGCCAGGTCGATCTGGTTCTGCTCGACGTGATGATGCCGGAAATGGATGGATTCGAAGTCTGCGCCCGGCTGAAGTCCAATCCGAAGACCGCGCATCTGCCGATCGTCATGGTCACCGCGCTCGACCAGCCCGAGGACCGTGTCAGGGGCCTTGAAGCCGGGGCCGACGATTTCCTCACCAAGCCTGTCAGCGATCTCGCCCTGATCACGCGCGTCAAGAGCCTCGTGCGCCTCAAGATGCTGACGGATGAGTTGCGCCTGCGCGCCAATACCGGCCGGGACCTTGGAATACAGCCAGTTCCCAACGTCCGCGACGAACAGGGCGGGCGCAAGGCAAAGGTGCTGGTCGTCGACGACAGGCCGTCCTCCTATGAGCGCATCGTGAAGTTTCTCGCTGCCGAACACACGGTCGCCGTTGTGCCGGACCCGCAGGAGGCGCTTTTCAAGGCCGCTGACGAGGATTACGACGCGGCCGTGATCTCCATGTCATTGCATGATTTCGATGCGCTGCGCCTGTGCTCGCAATTGCGCTCGCTGGAGCGGACCCGCATGCTGCCGCTGCTGGTGATTGCGGAACACGACCAGGAAGGCAGTGTAATCCGCGCGCTGGACCTCGGCGTCAACGACTATATCCGCCGCCCGATCGACCGCAACGAGATGCTCGCGCGCGTCCGCACGCAGGTCAGGCGCAAACGCTATAATGAGAAACTTCGCGACAGCGTACAGGCGACGATTGAGATGGCCGTCACGGATTCGCTGACCGGCCTCAACAATCGCCGCTATTTCGACACGCACTTGCAGGGCATGTTCGAAAAGGCCGTCGGTCGCAAGAAGCCGATCTCCCTGATCATGTGCGACATTGACCATTTCAAGTCGGTGAACGACCAGCACGGCCACGACGTGGGGGATGAAGTGATCCGCGAATTCGCGCGGCGCATCCGCAAGAATGTCCGCAACTTGGACCTCGCCTGCCGCTATGGCGGCGAGGAATTCGCCGTGGTCATGCCCGATACCGACATAGCGCTCGCGCGAATCGTCGCCGAGCGCATCCGTTCCGAGGTTGCCGCCCACCCCTTCATCATCGCGGGCAGGGCGACATTGCCGGTTACGGTGAGCCTTGGCGTATCGTGCATCGATGGCGAGGGCGATACACCCGAAAAGCTGCTCAAGCGCGCCGATGTCGCCCTCTACCATGCCAAGCGGGCCGGCCGGAACCAGGTGTTCACCGAGGCTGCCTGACATACCCCGGGCTACCGCAAATGCCGGCGCGTTAGCGTTACGCGCTAACCATCATTGCGATTAGCGCGGCATTATCCTTATCAAACTGTTGATTTAACGCGGTCCCTGCGTCAAATTTCATCCATTGGCGATGGCGTTTCGCTTCGCCGGATTTTCCAATTGCATCGAATGCCCTGCGGGGTGCTCAGGTCCGCCGCATCTCCTGGGTCCGTAGGGTTCTGTCGGCCGGCAACTGGCATATCATGGCCTCCTCGTACCATGGTCAGTCTGCCGGCCGACTCCCAATCCCCGGATCACTATCAATTTACGCCGCCAGAATTCCGGCAAAGACCAGAATTCCTGCAAAAGAAAAGGCCGCCCGTGGGCGGCCTTCTTTCGTCAACCGCTGATGTGCGGTTTACTTGATCTTGGTTTCCTTGAAGGGAACGTGCTTGCGCACGACCGGGTCATACTTGCTGACCGTCATCTTCTCGGTTTTGGTGCGGCTGTTTTTCTTGGCTACGTAGAAATAACCGGTGCCGGCGGTGCTTTCCAGCTTGATCTTGATCGTGGCTGCCTTGGCCATCGTGATGTTCCTGTCTCAGCGGCCACGGCGCGAACGTCGAATGGACCGGTTGTTTGTTTGAACTTCGCTGGCGCGTTCTTGCGTTAAGCCCGCAAAAAACGATGCCCCCGAGAGGGAGGCGCGCGACTTGCGGCAAACTACTCATGCGCCGCCAATTGTCAAGCACACAGGCTGCCTATCGAAGCGGATGCGACTTGTAGCGCACCAGAACGAGCAGCAAATAGCCCGTGAACATGCCGCTGAGCGCGACGGCAAAGCCGTGCGGATCCCAGATGTCCATCGCGATGCCGGCGATCTGCGGTCCGATGACCATGCCGATCGCGTAACACAGGATGAACGCGGCGTTTGCCTGGGCAAGGTCGGGGCCCTTGAGTCGCGAACCCAGATGCGCAAGTCCGACCGTGTACATGCCGGTCGTCACGCCGCCCCATACGAACAGTCCGCAGATCAGGATGACCGGGTACTGCATGGCCCACGGCACGATGGCGACGCCGGCCGCGCCAACCGCCGCGCAGGCAAACAGCAGCCAGCGCCGGTCGCGCAGGCGGTCGGATATGAGCCCCAGCGGCAATTGCAGCGCCACATTGCCGAAGGCCAGAACCATCAGCAGCAGAGCGATCTGATGCTCTTCGAAACCGTTTCGCGCGCCGTAAACCGGAAACAGGGCCAGCCCCGCCTGTTCCACCGCGCCAAAGATGAAGGCGGCGGCCGTCGCAAGCGGGACCAGCCATATGTACCGCACCACCGAGCGGGACGTGGGATGTGCGTCCGTTGCAGGTTGCCGGCGGTGGGCGATGATTGCCGGAAGTGTGGAGGCAAGGATAATGGCTACGCCGATCGCGAAGGGTAATATCCCCCTGGTGCCCAGGACCGCGAGCAGGGCAGGGCCCGCCGCAAAACCAAGCGACAGCACGCTGCCATAGATGCCAAGCACGAAGCCGCGCCGGTTTTCGGGCGCCGCGACGTTGATCCAGTACTCCGAGAGGATGAAGGAAGCGGTTATGGCGCCATGGAACGTGATCCTGAGCGCGAACCAGGCGATCATGGACGGAAAGAAGTAGAAGCCCAGCAGGCTCAGGCCGCTGACGATCGCGGCCAGCACAAGCGTCGGCACCAGGCCAATTCGCCGCGCCAGCGGATTGACGAACGGCACTGCCAGCATCGAGGCGATGCCGGCCATGGCCGTGTTGGCGCCGATCAAGGTGGTCGAGTAGCCGCGCTGTTCCATCAGGAAGCTCAGCAGCGGGAAGGACAGCCCGACGGCAACGCCCACGGAGGAAATCGTCGCGATGGCGGCTACAGCCCCCCACGGGTCGATTTTCTCCGGCCCCTTCACGTCCATGCCGAAGGCGTCTTCCGCCGTATTCATCGATTGCTCCCCATCCCCCCGGCCGCCGTCACGCCATCATCGTTTTTTGGAAGCGGCTGTGCCGCGACTGGTAGAACGGCGCGGGGTGGTCCGGATCGAGTTCGGGATCGCGCTCGAGCCGGTGCATGAGTTCGACCAGCATGACCCGGGTGATTTCGCGCGTATCCCCGTCCATTGCATCGCGCGGGCGCACCCACTGCAACTCTTCCAGTTCGCCGCTCGGCGTGAAACCTGTTTCGGGCGTATAGGCGATTCGCTCGTCAGTAGTTACAAGGAACCAGGTATCAAAACGGCGTGGCGGGCCGGGCGGCGTGATGGCGCGGGCGAGAATGCTGAGGCCGGCAAGCGAGGGGGCAAGGCCCCGTTCCGCGAATGGCGCCCAATCGCCATGGGTGCTTGCGAATTTCGCCGGCTTGCCGATCAGCAGGCCACATTCTTCCGAAAGTTCGCGCACCGCGGCCATGCCGATCGCGCGCGCGGCGCGGGTGCTGGCCTTGCCGCGCATATTGCTGACAAGCATCCGCCGCGTAGGCAGCGGCAGATCTTCGACGGCAGGGATCGAACCATCCATCGGATCGACGCGTCCGCCCGGAAACACCAGCGCGCCGGGCATGAATTTCAAGGAGTGATGCCGCTTTCCCATCAGCACGTGCACATCCCGGCCCTCGCGGCGCACGATCACAATGGTTGCCGCATTGCTTGGCCTGATTCCGGTATGCGCCTGCCGCCCGGTGGCATTGAGCACGCGCATGCGCGGCGAGCGGATGATTTCCTCTATCCGCGCCAGTTCCTTGTCGATGCTGGATTGCGGCGCGTCAGTCGTCATGCCCGCCAAAGCCGTGCATTGACAGCGCCCATTGCGCGCCGACCACCATGCCCTTCAGCGGGCGCATCATCGCCGCGGCAACCGCGACTGCAATGGCCGCCGTCAGCACGGTGAGCCCCCAAACGGGGAAGAACTCGCTGTCGAGAAACAACATCATCACCCCGATAACCACGTGACCGGTTACGAAGATGTTGAGATAGGCCGGAAGATCGTCCGCGCGGTGGTGGTGAAGTTCCTCGCCGCAATTGCTGCAATGGGGATCAACCGCCAGCCAGAGCGTGAACAGCCGTCCCTTGCCGCAATTGGGGCATGTGCCGAGCGCTCCGCGGGCCATGGCCGCCATGACCGGACGCTTGGGCGCCTCGCCCGATGTGGTATCTTCGTGGTCGCCAAAGGTTTGCATTGCGGTTGTCCTGGCCATTTTCGTCATTATTTCATGCCTTTCAGGTTCAGCGCCGGCGGTGTCCGGCCGGGCGGGCGCCCGGGTTCGATTGGCCTCCACGGCGCTGGTTCGCAGGCCGGCTTCGCAGCGGTTTCCTGCTTTCGACGCCGCCGCTGACGATTTCAAAGCGCAGGGCTCCGGCCACCGGCGCTGCTTCGACCAGCCGCACCTCGACCTTTTGCCCCATCTGGTAAATTGTCCCGGTATCGTCACCCGTTACCGAATGATCGCCCTGATCGTACCGGAAATATTCGTCCCCGATCATAGATATGGGAACGAAGCCGTCCGCGCCAGTCTCGTCCAGCGTGACAAACAGCCCCGCTTTCGTGACGCCGTTGATGCGCCCGTTGAACGTCTCGCCGATTTTTTCGCTGAGGAATCCGGCGACAAGACGGTCGACCGTCTCTCGCTCGGCCTGCATTGCCCGCCGCTCGGTCGCGGAAATGTCCTGCGCGATCACTTCCAGCATCGCTTCCTGTTCGGGGGAGATGCCGCCTTCACCCAGTTTCAGCGCCGTCACCAGCGCGCGGTGAACGATCAGGTCGGCATAGCGGCGAATCGGCGAGGTGAAATGGGCGTAGCGCAGCAGGTTCAGCCCGAAATGCCCGATATTGGCCGGTGCATATTCGGCCTGGCTCTGCGAGCGCAACACGACCTGGTTGACGAGCTGCTCGCGGTCCGATCCCGAGACCTGCTCGAGGATGTGGTTGAACTGCGCCGCCCGCAAATTGCCCGATCGCGCCAGCGAGACATTGATCGATTTCAGGAATTCGCGCAGTGCCTGCAGCTTGTCCATCGAAGGCGCGTCGTGGATGCGGTAGACCAGCGCCTGCTTGTTGCGCTCTAGCGTTTCTGCCGCCGCCACATTGGCCTGGATCATGAATTCCTCGACCAGCTTGTGGGCGTCCAGCCTCTCGGGAACGACGATCCGGTCGACGGTGCCGTCCGGCTTCAGCAGCACCTTGCGTTCGGGAAGATCGAGCTCCAGCGGTCCGCGCGCCGTGCGACCGCGCTTCAGGCACGCATAGGCCGCCCAGAGCGGATTGAGAACGCCGTCAAGCACTTCCAGCACCTTGCCTTCGCCGTTGCCGCCGATTGCCGCCTGCGCCGCCGGATAGGACAGCCTGGCATGGCTGCGCATGAGGATGCGGTGAAACTCGTGCTTCGATTTGCGCCCATCGGACGAAAACCACATGCGTACCGCAAGGGCAGGGCGGTCCTCGCCTTCGCGCAATGAACAAAGATCGTTGGAGATACGCTCGGGCAGCATGGGGACGACCCGGTCGGGGAAATAGACCGAATTGCCGCGCTTGAGTGCCTCGAAATCCATCGCCGTGCCCGGGCGCACATACCAGCTCACATCGGCAATCGCGACGGTGACCACATGGCCGCCGGCATTGTCCGGATCGGGCGCGGCATGGATTGCGTCGTCGTGATCCTTTGCGTCCGCCGGATCGATGGTGACGAGCGGCAAATCCCGCCAATCCTCATGTGGCAGTTTCCCGCCCGCGTGCACCGGCCTGGCTTTTTCGGCCTCGGCCATGACTGCATCGGGGAAGATATGCGGAATGCCGTTGGCATGGATGGCGATCATCGAGACCGCCTTCTCGCTCTTGATCGAGCCAAGCACGCGAATGACTTCTCCGCGCTTGAGGCCATGCCGGCCGATCCGGCTGACCTGCACTTCGACGAGATCGCCGTCCTTCGCGCCGCCCAGCCCCTCGGCGTCGAGGATGACCTCCTCCTGCCGCTTGGCCGTCGGCTCAAGCCGGATGCCTGCTTCGCCGATGCGCACGACGCCCAGCACCGCGTCCTTGCGCTTGTCGATGAGCTTCATGACACGGGCGGAATAATGCGGAACGCGCTGTTCGCCGCCGCGATCCGTTTTTGCCAGCACCCGGTCGCCTATGCCGGCGACCACCGAATTGCGGCCCTTGGGCTGGCGGATGGAAATGGTGGGGGCAGGACCGTCGGCGACTTCGTCCCAGCTTGCCGGACGGGCAAGCAGTCCGCCGTCCCGGTCGCGCGCCACGATGTCGAGTACGATGACGGGGGCAAGTTCGCCTGGCCTGCCAAGACGCTTGCCCTTGCGCGCCAGCAAGCCCTCTTCTTCCATCTCGGAAAGCAGGCGCTTCAACGCGACGCGGTCTTCACCCTTGAGCGAAAAGGCGCGGGCGATTTCACGTTTTCCAACGCTGCCGGGATTTTCGGCGAGATGGCGCAGGATTGCGTCCCGGGTCGGCAGGCCGGCTGAAGGCTTTTGCTTTTCCTTCTGCCGCTTGGCCAAATCACTTGCCCTTTCCGGCCGCCGTCTTCGCAGCGGGCTTGGCCTTTGAATTCGACTTCGCCTTCGCTGCGGGTTTGCTCTTTGCAGCAGGCTTCGCCTTCGCGCTTCGCGCCGGCGCGGCCTTTCCTGACTTGGCTGCGATCAAGGCCACCGCCTCTTCCATCGTAATCGTGAGCGGATCTGTCCCGCGCGGCAAGGTCGCGTTGACCTTTCCATGGCTGACATACGGCCCGTATTTGCCATCCTTGACGTCGACCGGGCCGCCCAGTTGCGGGTGGTCGCCAAGCGCCTTCAGCGATGCCGGCCCGCGCGCACGTCCGCCACGGCCCGCCTTTTCGGCGAGCGCCGAGACTGCCCGGTTGAGGCCGACGGTAAAGACTTCGTCCGCGCTGTCGAGATTGGCGTAGACGCCGTCATGCAGCACGAACGGGCCATAGCGGCCGATCCCCGCCGTGATCGGCTTTCCCGTCTCGGGATGGTTGCCGACCTGCCGCGGCAGGCTGAGCAGCCGCAGCGCCTTTTCGAGATCGATATCCTCGATCTTCCAGCCCTTGGGAAGCGAGGAGCGTGCGGCCTCCTTGCCTTCGCCGCGCTGCACATAGGGGCCGAAGCGGCCATTGCGCAGCGTGATTTCCTCGCCGGTGGCGGGGTCCGTGCCGATCGCCTTGTCGCCATTCGCGGCGCCATCGCCATCGACCGCCTCCGCGCCCAGTTGGCGGGTATATTTGCATTCGGGGTAGTTCGAGCAGCCGACAAAGGCGCCGTATTTGCCGATTTTCAGGCTGAGCTGCCCGTTGCCGCAGGTCGGGCAGATGCGCGGATCGGAACCGTCCTCGCGCTGCGGAAACGCCAGTGGCGCCAGCTCCTCGTTCAGCATGTCGAGGACTTCGGTCACCCGAAGATCCTTGATCTCCTCGACGCTCCCGGAGAACTGCTTCCAGAAATCGCGCAGCACTTCCTTCCAGGAAAGTTCGCCCGCCGATATCCGGTCGAGCTTTTCCTCAAGGTCGGCCGTGAAATCATATTCGACATAGGTCTTGAAGAAGTTTTCGAGGAAGCTCGTGACCAGCCTTCCCTTTGATTCGGGAATGAACCGGCGCTTCTCCAGCCGCACATATTCGCGGTCCTGCAAGGTCGAAAGGGTCGCGGCATAGGTGGAAGGGCGGCCGATGCCGAGCTCTTCCATCTTGCGGATCAGCGAGGCTTCCGAAAAGCGCGCGGGCGGCTCGGTGAAGTGCTGCTTGGCCTCGATCTTGTCGCGCTTGGGATGTTCGCCCTCGCGCAGTTCCGGCAGGCGTCCGCCTTCCTCGTCCTCTTCCTCGAGCTTGACCTCGTAGGCGGCGAGAAAGCCGTCGAACTTGATGACCTGTCCATTGGCGCGCAGGCTGGCCCGGCTCGAACCATTTTGTGCGTCGATGACCGCAACGGTCCGCTCCAATTCGGCCGACGCCATCTGGCTGGCGATGGTGCGGCGCCAGATCAGTTCGTAGAGCTTGTACTGGTCGTCGTCGAGGAATGCCTTCATCGCCTTCGGCGTGCGGCTGATATCCGTTGGCCGGATCGCCTCGTGCGCTTCCTGCGCGTTCTTCGCCTTGGTCGAATAGTAGCGCGGCTTCTCGGGAACGTAGCGGTCGCCGAAACTCTTTCCGATCTGCGCGCGGATCGGGCCGATCGCCTCGGGCGCGATCTGCACGCCATCGGTTCGCATGTAGGTGATGAGACCGGCCGTCTCGCCGCCAATGTCGATCCCTTCGTACAGCTTCTGCGCCACTTGCATGATCCGCTTGGCCGAGAAGCCGAGCTTGCGGCTTGCATCCTGCTGCAACGTGGAAGTGGTGAACGGCGCGAACGGGTTGCGCTTGGCAGGTTTCGATTCAACCGAGGCGACGGTAAATAGCGCGCCTTCCAGCATCTGCCGGATGGCCGTCGCCTCTGCTTCGCTGCCAATGTCCAGGCGGCCGATCTTGCGGCCTTCGAACTCTGCGATCCGCGCTTCGAATGACTGGCCGGCCTGGTTGATGAGCGTCGCGATGATCGACCAGTATTCCTGCGCGACGAAGGCTTCTATTTCCGCCTCGCGGTCGCAGACGAGCCGCAGCGCGACGGACTGGACGCGGCCGGCGGAACGCGCGCCCGGCAGCTTTCGCCACAGCACGGGAGAAAGGGTAAAGCCGACGAGGTAGTCGAGTGCCCGGCGGGCAAGATAGGCGTTCACCAAAGGCTCGTCGATGGCGCGCGGATGCGCCATCGCCTCCAGCACGGCCTGCTTGGTGATTGCGTTGAAGACGACACGCTCGACGGGCTTGTCCTTGAGCAGCTTCTTGGCGCTCAGGACTTGCAGCACGTGCCATGAGATCGCTTCACCCTCGCGATCCGGGTCGGTTGCAAGAATCAGCCGGTCCGCACTTTTCAACGCGGTGGCGATGTCCGCCAGGCGGGGCTTCGACTTGCCGTCGACTTCCCACGACATGGCGAAGTCTTCCTCTGGCTGCACCGAACCGTCCTTGGCCGGCAGGTCGCGGACATGCCCATAGGACGCCAGGACCTTGAAGTCCTTGCCCAGGTACTTGTTGATGGTCTTTGCCTTTGCGGGCGACTCGACAATCACCAAACTGGTGGTCATTTAAAAATCCGGTTCTGCATGAAGGACAATAGATCCCGCCAAGTGGCCCAGGGCGGTTGAAGCCTGGCGCGAAAGCCTACCTGAATTGGCCGCTTGAAGCAGCCCCGTCAAGTCCCGCTACCCGCCTGCCATGGCAAAAACAATTTATGGTTGTGTTATTTCACTTGATACAATTTATGTTATGATTGAATTGCAAGGGGTGATTTGGGCGGGTTCCCGGCTGGTTTCCGGCCGTACAGCGCATCAAGGAACCGCAAAATGGCAGAGACTCAGGCAAAAACCTTTCATCAGGAAAGCGCCGCAAAAAAACCGGTCTACGACGACAAGGCCCAGAAACTGGAATACATCCGGCAAATGCTGATCGAATTGCGTTGGCTCTCGCTGAACCTCGATTGCGAGATGCTGTCATATCTGGTGGAGATGGCCGCGATGGAATCCGTGCAATGCGCCGCTGCCCATGCACAGTCGGCGCAGGCGGGGGCAGCATCGACAGAAAAACTGCTTACGGCTTGACTTATAGCTGCAGGGATACCCGGTTGCCGCCATGACGCTCCAGCCTTCCGGCAAGGTCGAGTTCAAGCAGCACCATCTGCACTTCCCCGGTGCTCGCGCCGGTGAACCGGATGATGTCGTCGACCTCGACAGGGGAGGGGCCGAGCGCGCTGACGATCGCCTGCCGCAACGATTCGCGCGCCTCCGCAGGCGGCGGCGCCTCGCGTTCGTAAGGCTCCGGCGTTTCCTCGCCGGCGTCGAAAGGCAATTGCGGTTGCGAGCCGCCTACCGGCGCCAGCGCATCAAGGATATCGGCAGTGGAAGTAATCAGGGTCGCGCCCTGGCGGATCAGGTGATTGGTGCCTTCGGCTCGCGGATCGAGCGGGGAACCTGGAATTGCGAGGACGGAGCGACCGCTTTCGCCCGCAAGGCGCGCGGTGATCAGCGAACCCGACCGCTTCGCCGCCTCCACCACCAGCACGCCCAGCGACAGCCCGGCGATGATGCGGTTGCGCCGCGGGAAATCGATGGCGCGCGGCTGCCAGCCCATCGGCATTTCGCTGACAAGCGCGCCGCCAGCCTCCACGATCTCGCCCGCCAGCCTTACATGATCTTGCGGAAACGGTACATCCACGCCGCCGGCCATGACCGCTATTGTGCCACCGGACAGCGCCGCCTTGTGCGCCGCCGCATCGATTCCGCGAGCAAGGCCGGAGACGACCGTATAGCCTGCCTCGCCGAGTTCGCGGGCAATGCGCGCCGTCAGCTTCTGGCCCGTGATGGATGCATTGCGTGAACCGACAATGCCTACCGATATGCGGTGGGCGGTTTCGATGTCGCCGCGAACGCACAAGAGCGGCGGCGGGTAGTCAAGCCCGCGCATCAGCACCGGATAGTCCGGTTCGCCCATGCCGATGAATCGCGCGCCTGCACGTGTGGCAGCCGACATCTCGGCCTCCGCATCGCGGCGCGAGCAGATGCGGATCTTCGCCGCGACGCCGCCGCGCTTGGCAAGGTCGGGCAGTGCGGCAAGCGCCCCCGACGCCGTTCCATAGTGATTGATGAGGTCCCGAAAAGTTGCCGGGCCGACATTCTCGCTGCGGATCAGCATCAGCCAGTGCAGCCGCTGTTCCTCGTTCAACGCGAACCTGCCGCGCCCTGCCGTGGTTCCAGTTTTCGCCAAGACCGCCCCCGCTGCCATTGGCTCAGCCTTTCGAACCGATGCGACTCTCCGTTCGCGAGAGCAGCCGTGAAATGTTTTGCCGGTGCTTGATGAAGGAGATGATCGAAAGCACCGCGAAAAGCAGCGCCGCCTGCGGCATGCCGAGCAGCCAAAGCACGGCCGGTGTAGCGGCCAGCGCTGCGAGAGCGGCCAGCGAGGAGTAACGGAAAACGAACGCCATCGCGAGCCAGATGGCCGCGAAGGCCAACGCCGCCTGCCATGCTACCGCGACGAGTATGCCGAGATAGGTTGCCACTCCCTTGCCGCCCTTGAAGGACAGCCAGGCCGGGTAGCAATGGCCCAGAAACGCGCCGAGGCCGGCGATCAGTCCGGCTTCCGCGCCGCCCAGCCAATTGGCCGCCAGGACAGCAACCGTGCCCTTCAGCGCGTCGAGGAGCAGCGTCGCCGCCGCCAGTCCCTTGTTGCCGGTGCGCAGAACATTGGTCGCGCCGATATTGCCCGAGCCGATCTGGCGCACGTCGCCAAGGCCCGCCATCCGCGTCAGCAGCAGCCCGAACGGGATCGATCCGGCCAGATAGCCCCCCGCCAGCGCAATCGCCAATGCCTGCAAGTCCATGTGCCCCCGCCTCTATCTTGCGGTGTATATTGTGCGTCCTGCGACCAGAGTTTGCAAGACCTTGCCGCTGAAACGCGCGCCTTCGAAAGGAGTGTTCTTTGACCGCGAGACAATTGCGGCCTCATCGATTACATGCGGCATATGAATGTCGGCGATCGCGATGTCCGCCGGCAGGCCCGCCCTGAGACTGCCGCCCGGCAGGCCAAAGATCTGCGCCGGACGCATCGACAGGCACTCGGTCAGGCGCGAAAGGCCGATGTGCCCGCCGTGGTAAAGTCGCAGCGCGGCGCTGAACAGCGTCTCCAGCCCGATCGCACCGTCCGCGGCTTCCGCGAACGGCAGGCGCTTGGTGTCGACATCCTGCGGATCGTGGCTGGAAACGATGATGTCGATCGTGCCGTCGGCCAGCGCAGCAATCAGCGCCTGCCTGTCGTCTTCGCTGCGCAGCGGTGGCGACAGCTTGAAGAAGGTGCGATAGCGGCCAATGTCGTTTTCGTTGAGTGACAAATGATTGATCGACGCCGCTGCGGTGATCGCGTGACCGCGCGCCTTGTAACTTGCAACGGCCGCACAGGAATCAGCAGTGGAAAGCTTCGCCGCGTGGTAGTTGCAACCGGTCAGCGCCGCGATCCGCAGGTCGCGTTCCAGCGCGATGATCTCCGCTTCGCGCGGAATGCCGGCTAGGCCCAGATGCGTGGCAACCAGCCCTTCATTCATCACTCCGTTCGACGACAGGTCTTCATCGACGGTTTCCTGCGCAACGACGAGGCCGAAGTCGCGGGCATAGGTCATGGCGCGCCGCAAGGTGAGCGCGTTTCGAAGGCTCTTTCGGCCTTCCGTCACCATCACCGCGCCTGCTTCCTGCAACAGGCCGAACTCGGTCAGTTCATGGCCTTTCAGGCCCCGGGTGATCGCCACCGACGGATGGACATTGACGATTGCGGTGTCGCGCGCTGCCCTCCGCACGAAATCGACCAGCGCGACATCGTCGATCACCGGATCGGTTTCGGGCATCATGATGAAGGAGGTTACGCCGCCCGCCGCCGCCGCACGGCTTGCGGACGCAAGCGTCTCGCGATGCTCGCCGCCCGGCTCGCCCACATGTACCCGCGCATCGATGAATCCCGGAAAGACGTGCAGCCCGCGCGCGTCTATTGCCTGCGCCCCCTCCGGCATGCCGGTCGGCCCGCCGCCATGGCTGACGGCCTTGACCTTGCCGTCTTCGACAAGAAGCGATGCCGGCCCGTCCAGACCCTGCGAGGGGTCGACAAGGTGTCCGCCGGATATGATCAGCGGCCGCTCAGACATGGGGAGCCTCTGGCGACAGGTTGCCGATCAGCGCCTCGATCACTGCCATGCGCACGGCGACGCCCATCTCCACCTGTTCCTCGATCACGCTTTGCGGGCCATCCGCCACTTCGGACGCGATTTCCACGCCACGGTTCATCGGGCCTGGATGCATGACCAGCGCGCCGGGGCGCGCCAGCTTCAGTTTTTCCGCATCAAGGCCGAAATAGCGGAAATATTCGCGAACGGAGGGCACCAGCGGGCCCGCCATGCGCTCGCGTTGAAGGCGCAGCATCATGATGACGTCGGCGTCCTTCAGCCCTTCCTCCATGCGCCTGAACACTTCGACGCCGAGTTTTTCGACGCCGGACGGAAGCAGCGTCGAAGGAGCGATGACCCGCACCCGCGCGCCCAGCGCGTTCAGCAGCAGGATGTTTGAACGCGCCACCCGCGAATGCAGCACGTCGCCGCAGATCGCCACTGTGAGCCGCGAAATCTCGCCCTTGTGGCGGCGCATGGTCAGCGCGTCGAGCAGTGCTTGCGTGGGATGTTCATGCGCGCCGTCGCCGGCATTGATGACGGAACAGGCAACCTTGCGCGAAAGCAGTTCCACTGCGCCAGCCGAACTGTGCCGCACGATTAGCAGGTCCGGCCGCATGGCGTTGAGCGTCATCGCGGTATCGATCAGCGTCTCGCCCTTCTTCACCGAAGAGGCCGCGACCGACATGTTCATAACGTCGGCGCCGAGCCGCTTGCCTGCGATCTCGAATGAAGATTGCGTGCGCGTCGATGCCTCGAAGAAGAGGTTGATCTGCGTGCGGCCCTTCAGAACCGCCTTCTTCTTCTCTACCTGCCGCGAAACCGCGACGGCCTCTTCTGCCTTGTCGAGCAAGTACAGGATTTCCGGAGGCGAAAGGTCGGCGATGCCCAGCAGGTGCCGGTGGCTCAAGGCGGGGGAG
>JBGSJA010000010.1:0-3340 GCA_041742235.1 Salaquimonas sp.
GTAGTTTTCACGGTAATTCTCCCGTTTCATTCGTGAGTTGGGTTCACTCGTCTGGATCGGCAGGAAAACCGCTTTCACAGCTTTCGGGTCTGACGCCGACGTCGCCAAACTAGTGACTTCGGATAGTGATTTAATGACAAAAAGATTGTAGTTTCATGACAATATAAGAATTTGATTTTTCTGTACTAAATTTCAGTTGTTCACATCGCTGCCGGTCGGTATCACAGGAAAGATGACGCTGAAGCGCGCGCCTTCGCCCGGGGTCGATGCAATCTGCAGCCGGACGCCGTGGCGGTTGAGGATGTGCTTGACGATGGCAAGGCCGAGGCCGGTTCCCTGCTTGTCGCGACTCGAGGAAACATTGACACGGTAGAAGCGCTCGGTCAGGCGCGGCAGGTGTTCGGCGGGAATTCCGGGCCCGAAATCGCGCACCGCCACTTCCACTCGGCTGGGTTGTCCGGGCCGCAAGGGTTCGAGAATTTCGGCGCTCAACTCCACCTTCTTGCCGCTGTCGCCGTATTTGCATGCGTTCTCGACAAGATTGTCGAAGACCTGGATGAGTTCGTCGCGATCGCCGACAATCTCCACCGGTCCTTTCGGCAGGCGCTGCTCGATCGTGACCCCCAGTTTTTGCGCGAGCGGTTGCATCGAGGCGGTGACGCTGCGCAGAACCGAGACGATTTCGACGGTCCCCTGCGGGCTGACATGCGCCTTCATCTCGATGCGGCTGAGCGATAGCAGGTCGTCGATCAGGCGGGACATTCGCTGCGACTGTTCGAGCATGATGTCGAGAAAACGGGCCGTGGCCGCCTTGTCATTGGCGGCAGCGCCCTTGATCGTCTCCAGAAAGCCGCGCAGCGAGGCAAGCGGCGTGCGCAATTCATGGCTGGCATTGGCGATGAAGTCGGAACGCATCTGCTCGGCGCGGCGCGCCGGCGTCATGTCCATGAAGGTCAGAAGGAAGAAATCCGGCGTACCGCCTGCCTTCGGGACGGGGCCTATCTGCAGGTTGAACCAACGCTCGCGCGGCACCGGTTCGGTCATTTCGCCCGCCTGCATGGTCCTGGTCGCAACCGCGCGGGCAATGAGTTCGGCCACTTCGGGACGCCTGAAGGTAATCGTGGCAGCTTCGCCGATCACGGGCGCGCCAAAGGCCGGTGTGGCCGCCGCGTTGGCGTAGCGCAACACGCCCGTGGCATCGATGATGTAAGCGGGGTAGGTAAGCGCCTCGGTCACCGCCTTGATCGACGAATCAGGCCAGACCGGCGCCCGTATCTGCCTGCCGGGCGGCGGGGCTGCGGCAACGACATCCTGCGGAGCAATTGCCGCCACAGCGAGCGTCACGAGCAAAGCGGGCAGCAGGAACGGGAAAAGCCGTGGCTCGGCCAATCCGATCGACGCGAGCGCGCAGGAATATGCGGCGAGGGTCCAGCGAACCCG
Source organism: Salaquimonas sp. (assembly GCA_041742235.1). Taxonomy (GTDB): domain Bacteria; phylum Pseudomonadota; class Alphaproteobacteria; order Rhizobiales; family Rhizobiaceae; genus BOKV01. The sequence goes on from JBGSJA010000010.1 coordinate 1,441, forward strand.
CCACAGCTTGACGCCCGGTCCTTCGGGTTTCACCGGCTCCTGGTTCGGCATTGCGGCTGGGTTCCTCGCGAATGTCTTTCGTGGCGGCGAAGCATGTTCTAACCTGCATCCTGCAACCAGTACCGGACACCCAGATGATTATTCCAGATGCGCCCGCAGTAGAAGTGACGATTGACGGCAAGACCAACCTTTTCGACCTGGACGAACCCGTGCTGCCGGAGTGGATCAGGAAGAAGTCCCTGCAAAGCGGCGGTTTCCCATACGGACAGAAAATGGACGAGGACGCGTACAAAAAGGATCTGGAGGCGCTGCAAGAGGAACTCGTGAAGGTGCTGTACTGGCTGCGGGAGGCCGGCCAACGCGTGATGGTGGTCTTCGAAGGGCGCGACGCGGCCGGAAAGGGCGGCTCGATCGAAGCGATCCGCGAGAACCTGAACCCGCGCCACGTCCGCTCGGTGGCGCTCTCAAAGCCCTCGGACGTGCAGATGGGGCAGTGGTACTATCAGCGCTACATCGAACATTTTCCGACCAAGGGGGACATGATCCTCTTCGACCGGTCCTGGTACAATCGCGCCGGCGTGGAGCCGGTCATGGGTTTTTGCTCGCCGCAGCAGCACGAAGCGTTCTTGAAGGAAACGCCGCGCTTCGAGCAAATCGTCGTGAATGACGGCATCCGCTTCTTCAAGTTCTGGATCGACATCGGCCGGGAAATGCAGCTTCGCCGCTTCCATGACCGGCGGCACAGCAAGCTGAAGATCTGGAAGCTGTCTCCGATCGACATCAAGGCCTTGTCGAAGTGGGACGAATATACCCAGGCGCGCGATTCAATGCTGGATGCGACTGATTCTGCTCACGCGCCGTGGACGCTGATCCTGGGCAATGACAAACGCCGGGCGCGAATCAACGTCATTCGCTCGATCCTCAACGCCCTGGATTACCCGACCAAGGACAAGAAGAGGATCGGCGCGATCGACACGAACATCGTGACGGGGCGCAAGGCGCTGGCCAGATAGGCGGCATGCCCTATTTCGCGAACCGCAACTGCGCCGAGATAATGTCGATCGGATCGCCCTCGGCGGACTGGTCGGATGTCGCCGCCACGTCGGTATTGATCAGCAGGCTGTATTTGGCGCCGGGCTGCGGATTTTCCGGAAAGCGAACGGTGAAGATGGTGGTTTCCGGCTGAACACCCGCCTGGAACCGTTTGCGCCCGCATGCTTCCTCGCCGGCGAAGTCGCACCGGATCGAGAAGGTCGCCGGCTCCGCGCCGCCCGATTTCGCCTTGATCTCCACCGTCACATCCCTGCCGGCAACCTGTGAAAGCACACCGTCCGACAGGTTGATCAGGATCGGCTCGGCCGGCTGCGAACGGTTTCCTTCCGATCGTACCGATGTCAGGCGGATCATTTCGGTATTCGACTGGCTGACGATCTCGGCCTTGCCGCGGCCTTCCAGTTGCAGTGCGCTCGTGTCTTGCGGTGTCAGAACCGTTATGTAGACGACGTTTTCATCGGTGACGGCCGAACCATTGGCTCCCGAAGGCGCTGCGCCCGTCTCGCCGGCAGGGCTGGCGCCATTGCCGAAAAGCATGCCGACCAGCGAATAGGTCAGCCAGCCCGCTCCGGCGAGCAGGAGCACCAGCAACAGTACAGGCAGTATCCGGCGAAAGATGTTGGTGCGCCGCTGGTAGACCGGCACAGTGTCGGGAGATATGCCGAAGTCATCGTCGCCGGGCATGCCTTGCGGCACGTAATCGAAATCATCGTTGGCATAGGAATCGCGCGGCTCCGGGTAAGGTTCCTCGCCGGGCGGAGGCGGTACCAGAACGGGTTCGTGCCTTACATGGCCCGAAGCCGGCTTCGGCGGCGGAGGCGGCGGTGCTGCGGGGGCCGGGCGTGGC
>JBGSJA010000011.1:0-11311 GCA_041742235.1 Salaquimonas sp.
TCATTCGCAATGGTACGCAACGCCACGGCGAGCGGGTGCGCGCCATCGACCAGGTCCGCGGCACCGATATCGAGGTCGAGATCGTTTCGCCGCATTTCCACGATCCGCAAGGGGAGCGCCTGCGTGCCTGACACACAAGAAAGCTTTGCGCTCAAGGCCAGGACGGGCCTCAACCACGACCACGGTTTCGAGGGCAAGTGGGACGGCTTCGACGCCCGCGAAATCACCGGGCAGCGCGTCTGGTGGGGCTCGGTATCGCGCGGCGGCGAGGCGGCTTTCGCCAAGGCAGTCGACAAACATCTCGGCTTGGCCGCGCCTGATGCCGGACGGTTTGCGGAAGCTGGCGGTTTCCGTTTGCTTTGGGCGGGAGAGCGCCAGTTCTTCCTGAGCGGCGGGCGGGATTACCCCGCCGCTCTGGAGTCTGCGGCATGGCTGACGGACCAGACCGACGGCTGGATCGGTATCGTCGTGGAGGGCGCGCGTTCGCGGGCCGTGCTCGAAAAACTCGTTGGCATCGATCTGCATCCTGCGTCCTTTCCGGCAGGAAGCGCAGCCCGCGCTCCTTTTGAGGGAATGCTGGCGGTCATGGCCTGCGAGGATGCACAGGCGGGACGCTTCGCCATCCACTTCCAGCGTTCCTCGGCACGTTCCTTTGTCGACCATTTGTGCCATGCTGTGGCCAGCGCCTGCGGCCCGGCACTGTCGGGCGGGCATTGAACCAAGCCAGCCAGTGGCACGCCATGCAATTACCCAGGTACAGCGTCCGGCCGGACGATCCGGCCTTTTTCAACGATCCCTATCCCCACTATGCGCGGATGCGCGAGCTCGGGCCGGCCTTCGTGTGGGAGGAATACGGCTTCACGGCCTTTCCCGGTTTTTCCGAGGTCAACGCCATCCTGCGCGACCGGCGGTTCGGCAGGGAAATAACCCACATCATGAGCCGCGAGGAGGCCGGCCTTGCGCCCATTCCGGCGCATCTTGAACCTTTCTATGCATTCGAATCGCGCTCGCTGCTGGGGCGGGAGCCGCCGGCGCATACGCGCTTGCGCTCGCTGGTCAACCGCGCGTTCCTGTCGCGACACATCGAAAGATTGCGGCCACGAATAAGGTCGCTCGCCAATGAACTGATCGACGGCTTCGAGACGCAGCGGCAGGTCGATCTGTTGCCTGCCTTTGCCGAGAAGATACCGGTCATCGTGATCGCCGAACTTCTGGGCGTGCCGGTGGAGATGAGCGACCGTCTGCTCGACTGGTCGCACAAGATGGTGGCGATGTACCAGTTCAACCGTACCCGCGCGATCGAAGACGAGGCGGTCCGCGCCACGCAGGAATTTTCCGCCTATATCCGCAGCTTTGCCGATGCGCGCCGCGGCGATCCGCGCGACGATCTCATTACGCGCCTTCTGGAAGCGGAGGAGGCGGGCGAGAAACTCAACCCCGACGAACTCGTCACCACCGCGATCCTGCTGCTCAATGCCGGCCATGAGGCGACGGTCCACGGCATCGGCAACGGGGTGAAGGCGTTGCTTGAATGGGGTGGGCCAGCCACGGACCTGTTCGACGATCCGGACCGGGGCAATGCCGGCGCCGACGAACTCTTGCGCTTCGACTCGCCGCTGCATGTCTTCTCGCGCTTCGTGCTGGAAGACCTAGAATTTGCCGGCGTGCCATTGCGAAAGGGCCAGTCCGTCGCCCTGATGCTGGGTTCGGCGAACCGGGACGGGCGGCGCTATGCTTATCCCGACCGCCTCGATTTCGTCCGCGGCGGGGCAGGGCAGGTCGGCTTTGGCGCGGGGATTCATTTCTGCATCGGTGCGCCGCTGGCGCGCATCGAAATGGCCGAGGCGATGAAGGTGCTGTTCATCCGGTTGCCCGGCCTCAGGCTCGCTTCAAATCCGCGTTATGCCGACCGCTACCACTTCCACGGATTGCAGGAATTGCAGGTCGAATGGTGAGGCCGGGCTGTACCGGCATGCGGGCAGATTTCGCTTGCGCGCGTTGCCGCTTGTTGCTTACCTGAGGGTGCGCTGGAGGAGCGCGGGAGGAAGACTTTGGAAATTGCCCAGCTTGTGCTCGGGGGCATCGCCGGCGGTTGCGTTTATGGCCTTGTCGCGCTCGGTTTCGTGCTGATCTACAAGGCAACCGAATCAGTCAATTTCGCCCAGGGCGACATGATGATGCTCGGCGCGTTCGTCACGCTGCAATTCGTCAATACCGCCTATTGGGGCATGAATTTCTGGGTGGGCGTGTGCCTTGCCGTCATCGTCATGGCGGTGGTCGGCTATCTCATGGAAGCCCTCGTGATCCGAAGGCTGTTCGGCCAGCCGCAATTCGCCATCGTCATCCTGACCATCGCCATCGGCTTCGTGCTGCGCTTTTTCGCCGGGTTCATCTGGGGATACGAGCCGCTTTCGCTTGAAACGCCCTTCGCCGGCCAGAATGTCCAGTTCGCAGGCCTTGCCATTGGCGTCGACGAGATCTTCGTGATCGGCGTCACGATTGCGCTGACGCTGGCGCTCTACCTCTTCTTCGCCCGCACCAAGCTTGGAATGGCCATGCAGGCCTCGTCGCAGAACCAGCTTGCCGCCTACTACATGGGCGTGCCGGTCAAGCGCGTGCACGGCCTAGTATGGGCATTGTCGGGCGGCATCGCGACAATCGCCGGCGTACTTTTCGCCGCGCGCGGGTCGATCGATCCCAATCTAGGACTTCTGGGCATCAAGGCGTTTGCGGCGGCAGTCATCGGCGGCTTCGGCAGCCTGCCGGGCGCTCTGGCGGGCGGGCTCATCGTCGGCCTCGTCGAGCCTTTCGCCGGCCGCTACATCGCTTCGGGATACAGCCAGATCGCACCCTATGCGGTAATGCTGGTCGTGCTGGTGCTGCGACCGAACGGGCTCTTTGCGCAAATCCAGAGCAAGAAGGTCTGAGGCCCGTGCGCATTCACCAGAAGACCAGCTATGACGACGACATCAACCTCTTCGAGGATCGCCACCAGGCAATGTGGTACGGGCTGCTGCTGATCGCGGCAATCGCCATTCCCTTCGTGCTGGATCCGTTCCGGCTGGGCGACCTTGCCTCCATGCTCATCTGGGCGATTGCCGGCATGGGATTGATGGTGCTTGCGGGCCATACCGGGCAGCCAAGCCTTGGCCATGCGGCGTTTCTCGCCTGCGGCGCCTACATGGAAGCCTGGCTAAACAACCACGGCGTACCGTTCCTGATTTCCCTGCCGCTTTCGGGAATTTTCGCGGGCATCGTCGGCGCACTCATCGCGGTTCCGGCGCTGCGCATGAGCGGCATCTACCTTGCCATCGCAACGCTGGCGATCGGCATCGTCGCAGAGGACGTCATCGTCCTTCTCGATCCGGTGACCGGCGGGGTAAGCGGAACCTCGGTCGGGCCGGTCAACCTGTTCGGCTACGAGATCGACCGCTATGTGGATCCGTCCGCCTTCTACTGGCTTTGCCTCGGCGTCACGGTGATCATAACGCTGGGTTACGCGAACCTGCTGCGCTCAGCGACCGGGCGGTCCTTCCTTGCAATCCGCGATTCGGAAGTCTCGGCCAAGGCCATGGGCATCAATGTCGCCCGCACCAAGACGCTGGCCTTTTTCCTGTCCTGCTTCGCGACGGGCCTCGCCGGTGCGCTGATGGCGCACTACATCGGCTCGTTCAACTACGAAACATTCCTCATAACCGTGTCGATCCAGATGCTGCTGATGATCGTGGTCGGCGGCATGGGTTCGATCCACGGCGCGTTCTTTGGCGCAGCCGTCTACGTCTACCTGCCGCAGTTCATAACCGCGATCCGGCAAGGGATCACCAACAATGCAATCCCCGGCCTCGACACCGGCATCTTTGCTGCCGTGCTGATCGCCATCATCATCATCGAGCCGCTGGGCATCAACGGGCGCTGGCTGAAGACCCGGGCCTGGTTCCAGCTTTTCCCGCTGGCGCGGCGCGACATGTTCCGCCGCCAGAAGAGCTATCTGAAGACGGAGCGGATGCGGTGAGCCTGTTCGTTGCCGAAAACCTTTCCAAGCATTTCGGCGGCGTAAAGGCCGTGGACGGCGTGTCGTTCACCGTCGAAGAGGGCGAGGTATTCACCATCGTCGGGCCGAACGGGGCCGGCAAGTCGACCATCTTCAACCTGATCTCGCGCTTCTACGATTGCACCACCGGTACGATGATCTTCGACGGGCACGACATCACGAATGCGCAGCCGCACGAGATCATCCGCCATGGCATCGCGCGGACCTTCCAGAACATCGAGTTGTTCGACCATTCGACCGTGTTGCAGAACCTGCTGGTCGGGCGGCATTCGCGCCGCAAGTCGGATGTCGTTTCGAACCTTTTCTTCATGCCTTGGGTGCGGCAGGAGGAGCGCGACCATCGCGCGGCAGTGGAGGCGGTCATCGAGTTCCTCGACCTGCAGGCATATCGCGACAAGATGATCGCCGGCCTGCCCTACGGGGTGCGCAAGATCGTGGAGATAGGGCGGGCGCTGGCCTGCGGACCCAAGCTGTTGCTGCTCGACGAACCGGCTTCGGGCCTTTCGGTCGAGGAAACGCAGGATGTCGCCTACTGGATCGAGGACATGCAGAAGGACATGGGTCTCACCGTCCTCATGGTCGAGCACGACATGAAGCTCGTCAGCCAGGTTTCGACGCGGGTTCTCGCCATGGCGGACGGCAAGCCGGTCGCGATCGGAACGCCGGCCGAGGTGCAGTCGCATCCCAAGGTGATCGAGGCCTATCTAGGCATGGGGGCGGCGGCATGAGCCAAGCGCAGGCGCTTTCCGGCGACAAAGCCAAGGCTGCCGGCCGCCCGGTCCTGGAAGTGCGCAATGTCGAGACGTTCTACGGCGCGGTGATGGCGATCCGCGGCGTTTCGCTGGAAGTACATGACGGGCAGATCGTCACGATCCTGGGCGCCAACGGCGCGGGCAAGACGACGCTGCTCAAGACGATATCCGGCGTCATGGATCCGGAAAAGGGCAAGATCCTCCTCAACGGCGCGGAGATCCAGGGCATCGAGCCGGACAAGATCGTGCGCATGGGTATCGCGCATGTTCCCGAGGGGCGCGAGGTGTTCCCGTTCCTGTCGGTCGAGGAAAACCTTCGCATGGGCGCATACACCCGCTCGGACGACCGCATCGGGGCGGACCTCGATATGGTGTTCGGCTATTTCCCGATTCTCAAGGAACGGCGGAACCAGCAGGCCGGTTATCTTTCCGGAGGCCAGCAGCAGATGCTGGCGATCGGGCGCGGGCTGATGGCGCGGCCAAAGGTGCTGCTTCTCGACGAGCCCTCGCTCGGCCTGTCGCCGATCCTCGTGCAGGAGATTTTCGGTATCATCCGACGATTGAACGCCGAACAGGGCGTCACGATGATGCTGGTCGAGCAGAATGCTAGGGTGGCGCTGGAGACCGCGCATTACGGCTATGTGATGGAGATCGGTCGCATCGTCATGGGCGGCAGCGCCGGGCAATTGCTCGAATCGGAGGATATCCAGGAATTCTATCTCGGCGTTCAAGGCGAGACGCAACGCGGGCAGAAGCGCTGGAAGCGCCGCAAGACATGGCGTTAGGAAAGATGAAGCCGAAACCATACGGGCTGAAAGGAGGTGCGCGATGAACATGGCAAGCGTTCCCTTCGACGGGCAGGGCAGCGGCCCCGCTGTCGAATTCGGCACCTGGCTGGGCTGCGACACGATGGCCAAGCTGTTCAGCCATCAATGCCGGCGGTATGGCGCACGCACGGCGCACCGCGAGAAGGACCACGGCATCTGGAAGTCGCACAGCTGGTCCGACTATTACCAGCGTGCGCAATGGATCGCGCTCGCCCTCATCGAGCTTGGATTGAAGCGGGGCGACACGCTCTCCATCCTGTCGGAAGACAACAAGGAATGGTTCTACTTCGACATGGCCGCGATCTGCGCGGGAGCCATACCGTCCGGCGTCTACACGACCGACTCGGCGGCCCAGCTCGCCTATCTGGTCAACGATTCGCGCTCGCGTTTCCTGGTCGTGGAAAATGACGAGCAGCTCGACAAGTTCCTTGAGGCGCGCGACGCCATGCCGGGCCTCGTCAAGGTCATCGTGCTGGACCGCGAGGGATTGCGCGACTTCCGCGACGAGAAAGTCATCTTCCTCGACGATCTCTACGAGATGGGCAGGAAGGCGGCGCAATCGCGTCCCGGCCAGTTAGAGGAGGAGATCGCCAAGGCCAGGCCCGACGATGTGCGGATGCTGATCTACACCTCGGGTACGACCGGCAAGCCGAAAGGGGCAATGATCACCCATGCCAATGTGATCTACCAGCTCAACGCGGTTCATTCCGTACTGCCTTCGCTGGAGAGCGACGAGCAATTGTGCTTCCTCCCGCTTTGCCACGTTCTGGAGCGGCTGTTCTCCGTGGAAACGCAGCTCGGATCGGGAAGCACGATCAACTTCGCCGAAAGCCCGGAGACCGTGTTCGACAATCTGCGCGAGGTCTCGCCGCACGCGTTCACCGCCGTGCCGCGGCTTTGGGAGAAGGTCTTTTCGCGGCTGCAGATCATGCGCAAGGAAGCGACGCCGCTCGGCGGCTGGGCGCTCGACCGGGCTGTTGCCTGTGGCCTCAAGCGCGCGGATGCGATCATCGAGGGCGGGAAGGCGCCGGCGGGAATCGAGCTGCAGTGGCGCGTGTGGGATTTCCTGGTGCTGGCCAATCTGCGCCGGATGATCGGCATGGACCGGCTGCGGCGCGGAACGACGGGTGCGGCACCGATATCGCCCGAACTGTTGCGCTGGTTCTGGGCGATCGGAATTCCGCTCTACGAAGGCTTCGGCCAGACCGAATGCTCGGGCGTTGCTTCCGTGAACCATCCCGGCCGCAACAAGGTCGGCAGCATCGGCGTGACCTTGCCCGGCTCGCAAATGAAGATCGCGCCGGACAGCGAAATCCTGATCCGCGGGCCGCATGTATTCAAGGGATACTGGAACAATCGCGAAAAGACGGGGCAGACGATCACGTCCGATGGCTGGCTGAAGACGGGCGATGTCGGCAAGGTCGACAACCAGGGCTTCTTCACCATCACCGGCCGCATCAAGGACATCATCATCACCGCGGGCGGCAAGAACATCACGCCCGCCGAAATCGAAAGCGCGCTAAAGTTTTCGCCATACATCTCGGATGCCGTTGTCATTGGCGACAAGCGCAAATACCTTACCTGCCTGTTCATGATCGACCAGGAGAATGTCGAAAACTTCGCCCAGGAAAGGCGCATCCCGTTCGGGGATTTCGCCTCGCTGTGCGCCGCGCCGGAGGTGGTGTCGCTGATCGGCGAAGAGGTCGCCAAGGTCAACAAACAGTTTGCCCGCGTTGAACAGATCAAGGATTTCCGGCTGATCAACGTGCTTCTGACCGCGGAAGACGAGGAACTGACGCCCACGATGAAACTGAAGCGGAGCTTCGTGGAACAAAAACATGCCGGCCTGATCGAACAGATGTACTCGCAGGCTGCGTGAGAGGGTAAGTCGTACATCACATGGCCGGCTCGCCGGCGTGCCAATAGGGAGGAAACCATGAAGGCACTCTATCTGACCGCCGCCTTGACGGCTGCGATGATCGCCACGCCGGCGCTCGCGCAGACACAGGGCGTATCCGACACCGAAATCAAGATCGGCGGCATGCACGACCTTTCGGGCATCTTCGCCGGCTTTTCGGTTCCCGCCGTAAAGGCGATCCAGCAACATTTCGAGGAAGTTAACGCCAAGGGCGGCATCAATGGCCGCAAGATCACCTACATCGTAGAGGATCACGGCTACAACCCTTCCAAGGTGCCGCAGCTTGCCAACAAGCTGGTCAATTCCGACAAGGTGTTCGCGATGCTGATGTCGCTTGGCACGCCGCACAATCTCGCCGCCTTCAAGATCCAGGATCCCGCCGGCATCCCGAACGTGTCGCCGCTGACGGCGGCACGGCAGATGCTGCAGGAGCCGCTCGACCTGCACTATGCGGGAACTGCGTCCTACTATGACGCGGTGCGCGCGGCGATACGCTGGATGAAGGACAACCAGGGCTCGACCACCGTCTGCGCCATGTTCCTGCCCACCGATTTCGGCGAGGAAATCCATCAGGCAGCAATCGACCAGGCCAAGGAATCGGGCCTGAAATACGGCGTTGAATCCACGCACAAGCCGGACGATGCGGATTTTGCCGGCGCGCTTCAAAAGCTCAACGAAGCTGGATGCGATCTCGTCACGGTGGCGCTCGGCATCAAGCAGACGATCACGGTGCTGGGAACCGCCAAGAAGCTCGGCTACGCCAACATGAAGTTCCTCGGCTCGTCGGCCTCTTTCCACACGGCGATCGCGAAGGTTCCAGGCGGCATCACCGAAGGCTTCTATGCGGCTGCCGGCTGGCAGGACCTTGAAGCTCGCAAGGACGATCCGACCGTTGCTGCCTGGATCGCGGCCTATCAGGCGGCAACCGGGGAAAAGGATCTTCCCGGCACCGGCGCGCTGCTCGGCCGCTCGGCTTCGGAGATCATGGTTCGTGCGATCGAGGCGGCGGGCAAGGATCTCGACGGTGCGAGCTTCCAGAAGGCGATGGAATCGCTGGAGTTCGAGGACGTGATCGCCGGCAACAAGGTAAAGATGGGCCCCGGCGACCACCTCGCCGCGGACGACATCTATATCTCGGTGATCGAGGGCGGCTCGTGGAAGACTGTCACTTCCACGAAGTAAGCCTGCCATAGGGTGTCGGGGTGGCGTTCGCGCCACCCCTTTTCAATGGATTGCACGGAGCGGCGCAATGAAGATCAGTGATGCAGTGGCGGTGGTAACGGGCGGCGCTTCCGGGTTGGGAGAAGCAACGGTTCGCGATTTCGCGTCGGGTGGCGCCAAGGTCGCGATTTTCGACATGAACGCCACCAAGGGCGAAAAGCTGGCGCAGGAACTGGGCGCCAACGTGATTTTCCAGCGTGTCGACGTGACCAGCGAGGACAGTGTCAAGGCCGGCCTCGATGGCGCGGTCGCCGCATTCGGCAAGGTGAATGTCTGTGTCAATTGCGCCGGGATCGGCGTCGCGGCCAAGACCATGGGCAAGGAAGGCCCGCACAATTTCGACCTCTTCAAAAAGGTCATCGACATCAACCTCATCGGCACGTTCAACACGCTGCGCCTTGCTGTCGAGCGCATGTGCAACAACGAACCCAATTCCGAAGGCGAGCGCGGGGTCGTGATCAACACGGCCTCGGTCGCTGCCTATGACGGGCAGAAGGGCCAGGCCGCCTATTCGGCGTCCAAGGGCGGCATAGTCGGCATGACACTGCCGATCTCTCGCGATCTGGCCTGGTATGGCGTCCGGGTGTGCACGATTGCGCCCGGCCTGTTCCATACGCCGCTCTTCGAGGGGCTGGGTGAGGAAGTGGTAAAGTCGCTTTCGGCCCAGGTGAATTTTCCCAAGCGGCTCGGCCGCCCGTCGGAATACGGGGCCTTGGCTCGGGTGTTGGTGGAATGCGCCTACATGAACGGCGAGACGGTGCGGATCGACGGCGCGATCCGTCTTCCGTAAGCATCGTTGGGGCCGCTCGCCGCAATTACCGTGATCGAAATGGCCGGGCTGGGGCCGTGTCCCTTCGCCGGCCAGATGCTGGCCGATCTTGGCGCAAGGGTGATCCTTGTCGAGCGCAATACGCGCAGGGATTTCACGGGCGTCGTGAACCGGCGTGGCAAACTGTCCATTTGCCTCGATCTCAAGTCGGCGTCGGGGCGCGAGATCGTGCTGCGCCTTGCCGAAAAATCCGACGTACTGATCGAGGGCTACAGGCCGGGCGTCATGGAGCGGCTGGGCCTTGGACCGCAGGAATTGCGGTCGAAGAACCCGCGCATCGTCTACGGGCGCATGACCGGATGGGGCCAGGAAGGGCCGCTTTCGCACAGTGCCGGCCACGACATCACCTATCTTGCGATCACCGGCGCGCTTCATGCCATGGGCGAACAAGGTCGCCCGCCCGTTCCGCCGCTCAATCTCGTTGCCGACTATGGCGGCGGCTCGATGATGCTGCTCACCGGCGTGCTGGCCGCCTTGATCGAACGCGCAAGTTCGGGCGCGGGCCAGGTGGTCGATGCGGCGATGGTCGACGGCGTTCCGGCGATGATGGGCCTCATCCATTCCATGATCGGATCCGGCCTTTGGACATCGCGGCGCGGCGACAACCTTCTCGACGGCGGCGCGCCTTTCTACCGTTGTTACGACACCGCTGACGGGAAGTTCGTCGGTGTAGGCGCGCTGGAGCCGCAGTTCTTTGCGCTGCTGCTCGAGGGTACCGGCCTCGACCCGGCATGGCGCCATGCGCAGATGGACAAGCAGCGCTGGCCTGAACTTGCGGGCGAACTTGAAGCGGCTTTTCTTACCCGTACGCGCGATCAATGGGCGGCTGTCTTCGAAAGCACGGATGCCTGCGTGGCCCCGGTGCTCGATTTTTCGGAGGCCGCAACCCACAGTCACAATGTTGCGCGCGGGACGTTCTTCGAGCGCGACGGCGTGGTGCAGGCCGCGCCCGCCCCCCGATTTCCCGCCAGCAATCGCGAACTGCCGCAATCGTCTCCGGCACCCGGCGCGAATTACAGGGATATTCTTGCGGACTGCGGATATTCTGAGGCTGAAATTGCAGCGCTGCGGGCAGAGGGAGCCGTACTTTGACAACGCAATCCGACATGGTCATCGTTGAGCATGAGGGCCCGCTCGCAACCGTCACGCTCAACCGGCCGGCCGTTTTCAATGCATTCAATTCGCCGATGCGGGCGCAGCTTCTAACCGCCGTCGAGGCCCTCAATACCGATCCGCAAATTCGTATCGTCATCCTCAAGGGCGCAGGGCCCGGCTTTTGCGCCGGGGCCGACCTTGGCGAAGGAATGCCGCAGTCGATCACCACGCAGATCGAGAACGAATACAAGCCGTTCCTCACGGCAATCGCGCATGGCGAAAAGCTCTGGATGGCCGCCATCCACGGATCGGCGGCGGGCATTGGCGGCGCGCTCGCGATGGCCTGCGACCTGGCGGTGATCGAGGAGGATGCAAACATCTACCTTGCCTTCGCGGCAATCGGGCTGGTGCCCGATGGCGGCGCCACCTGGCACTTGCTGCAGGCCATGGGTCACAAGAAAGCTATGGAAACAGTGATCGAAGGGCGCAAGATCGCGGCGTTGCAGTGCCTGGAATACGGGCTGGTCAACAAGGTGGTCCCGAAGGGAAGCGCGGGCGCGGCGGCGCGGGAATGGGCGCTGCGCCTGTGCGAAGGCGCGCCACTGGCGCAGGCGGCAG
>JBGSJA010000012.1:0-16760 GCA_041742235.1 Salaquimonas sp.
CGCGGGCTCGGGCACCGGCTGTTCTGCCGTTGCGGCAGGCTGTTCGGTGGACGCTGCGGGCTGCTCGGCCGGCTGGGCAGGTTCGGTCATGGTAGCCGCAGGCGGCTCGCCCGATCCCGGCTCATCGGCAAGCGCGGGCAAGGCAAACACGGACAAGGCAATGGCCGCGAAGGCTGCTATGATTTGGTTCTTCATGTCGGGAACTCCCCTTGGGTTGCCCTTTCTTGGAGGAAAGCACCGATTCTTGCAATCGCGCGCTCGATGTTTTCATCGGAATTCGCGTAGGAGAGGCGCAAATACCCTTCGCCAAGGATGCCGAAGTCCGGCCCGCCTATGGTCGCGACGCCGGTTTTCTCCAGCAGCGCGGATGCGAGTTTCTTGGCCTTCCAGCCGGTCTTCGAAACATTGGGGAAGGCATAGAACGCGCCCTTGGGGGTGATGCAGGAAACGCCCGGCAGCGCATTGACCTTCTCGACCACCATTTTGCGGCGCCGGTCGAAGGCCCTCATCATCTCGGCCACTGCATCCTGCGGCCCGTCGATCGCGGCAATTCCGGCGAACTGTGCGGGCGCATTGACACAGGACCAGCAATTGACCGCGAGCTTGCGGACATTGTCGTAAAGCGGCTTAGGCCAGATCGACCAGCCCATGCGCCAGCCGGTCATTGCCCAGGTCTTCGACCAGCCATTCAGCACGATCAGCCGGTCGTGAAGCTGCGGGTATTTCAGCAGCGAGACATGCTCCTCGCCGTCATAGGTCATGGCGTCGTAGATCTCGTCCGACATGATCGCGACGTCCGGGTGCTTCTCGAGGCCGGCGACGAGCGCTTCGATCTCGGCCCGCGGCGTCACGCCGCCCGTGGGGTTGGCGGGCGAATTGAGGATCAACAGCCGCGTGCGCGGCGTGATCAGCGACAGCGTTTCCTGCGCCGAAAAGGCGAAGCCGTTCGCCTCGCGGACCGGCACGGGCACGGGCGTTGCGCCGGTGAATTCGATCATGGAGCGGTAGATCGGGAAACCGGGGTCCGGATAGAGGATCTCCGCGCCAGGCTCACCGAACATCAAAATCGCGGCGAACATCGTGACCTTGCCGCCCGGCACGATGATGATGCGCTCGGGCGACACCTCGACGCCGGTCGTTGCCAGAGTGCGGCGCGCCACAGCTTCGCGGGCGGCAAGGATGCCATTGGCGGGCGTATAGCCGTGGTGGCCGTCGCGTAGCGCTTTTATGGCTGCCTCGACGATATGCGGCGGCGTCTTGAAGTCCGGCTGGCCGATGCCGAGGTTGATGATGTCGCGCCCCTCGCCGGCAAGGGCGGTTGCCCGCGCCAGAACCGCGAAGGCGTTTTCCTCGCCAATTCGACTGAATCCTTCGATCGTGCGCAACATAACCCTGCCTTCCGGTTGTTCGACTTGCAAATCTCTGGCAAGCCTCAGCGGTTTTGGCAATGCCGCAAGGGTTGGGTGATGGATCTGAGTGATTGGAAGGGTTGTCCGCGCCCGCAGCGGACCGCGCTGGAAGGCCGGTATGTGCTGCTCGAACCGCTCGACCCGGTGCGCCATGGCGACGATCTCTTTCTTGCAGCGACCGAGGGCGATGCGCAGGCGCGGTTCCGCTACCTGTTCGAGACGCCGCCGCAATCGCGTGCCGAATTCCAGGCGTGGCTGGAGAAAGCCGCCGTCAGCGAAGACCCGCTGTTCTTCTCGGTGATCGACAAGGCGAGCGGCATGGCGGTCGGGCGGCAGGCCTTGATGCGCATCGATCCGGTTCACGGCGTCATCGAGACCGGAAGCATTCATTGGGGGCCGCGCATGCAGAAAAGCCCCAAATCCACCGAGGCGCTGTTCCTGCACGCCCGCCATGTCTTCGATGATCTGGGCTACCGTCGCTTCGAGTGGAAGTGCCACGACGAAAACGTTCCTTCCAAGGTGGCGGCGGCGCGCTTCGGTTTTACCCACGAGGGATTGTTCCGCCAGCACATGGTGACAAAGGGCGGCAACCGCGACACGGCGTGGTTCTCGATCATCGACAAGGAATGGCCGCGGCTGCGCGCGGCCTATGAGGCTTGGCTGGACCCGTCGAATTTCGACGCCAGCGGCATGCAGAAGCGAAAGCTCGCCGAATTGACGGCGAGCGGCAACTAGCGCGCGGGCGTGAGCGTCAAAATGGCATGGTCCGGCCAGACGGAAACGAGACCCTCGGTTTCGTCCGATGCGAACTCGGCCACCCGCTCGCCGGAAGCGGAAGCGAGAACGATGCTGCCATGTCCGTCTTCCCACCAGCGCTCTGCCTGCGAAAACAGCGCGCCGTCGCAGCCCGGCGTTTTCGCCAATGGCCCGGCCCCGTCGCCTTGCGTCATGGTCAGGTAGCAGCCGGGTGTTTCGATGCCCGAGCCGGCAACATGCCAGCGCACCGTCTGCGCCTCTTTAAGTGGTCTGGATTGAGTATCCGAAACGCGGTCCTGCGGTCCGGCGTACCAGATCGCGCCCGCGACGGCTGTCAAAAAGATGATGCTTCTCATGGACTTGCCCCTTGTCCCGGCGGCAAAGGCTGCCGCTAGGTCAAGTCTGCATCCGGCTTGGTTAATGCACCGTTACTCGCGCGGCGGCGGGCAGGTGGAATCGCGCACGCGCAATTGCGGGGCGATGAGCACCTTTTCGCGCGGGGCTTCCTCGCCGGAGATGGTCGCGATCATCGCGCGCGCGGCAAGCCTGCCGACTTCCTGCTGGCCGTTCCACACGGTGGTCAGCGCCGGTGCGGCGATTTCTGCCTCCGATATGTCGTCATAGCCGGTTACGGCGATGTCGCGCCCGGGTTCCAGGCCGATCGAACGAAGGCCGCTCATCACGCCGATCGCCACAAGGTCGTTGAAGCAGACGATGCCGGTCGGTCGCGTTCCCGTGGCGAACAGGGCCCGCACGCTGTCGTATCCGGCCTTTCGCGTTGCCGACGAGCCAACCTGCCAGGCAAGGTCCGGTTCGATCCCGGCTTCGCGCATGGCGGCGAGATAGCCCTCGCGCCGGTCGCGGCCGGTGGAGGTCTCGCGCTTGCCGCCGATGAAGGCGATTTTCCGGTGGCCGAGATCGACCAGATATTTCGTCGCCATGTAGATGCCCTGGCGGTCGTCGCCGCGAAACACCGGGGCAGGGCTGCCCTCGACCCAGCGGGCGATCATGACGACTGGCAGGCCGTTCTTCTCGATGCTCTCGATATTGGCGGCGGTCGTGCCGATGGCCGGGGAAAGGATCACGCCGTCGGCGCCGAATTGCAGCAGCGTTTCGATGAAGTCGGTCTGGATGGCAATGTTGTCGTGGTGGTTGCACAACAAGAATGTGCGCCGCGAATTGCCCAGCTCCTCCTCGATCGCCTTCAGGATCTCGGCAAAGAAGGGGTTCATGATGTCGTGGACGACGACGCCAATGATGCCGGACCGCGATGTGCGCAGGCTGGCTGCGCGACGGTTGTAGATGTAGCCGAGCTCGACGGCGGTCTTCTTGATCTTCTCGCGCGTCAAACCCGCCACGAGCGGGCTGTCGCGCAAAGCCAGCGATACGGTCGCGGTCGACACGCCCAGATGGTCGGCAATGGTGGAAAGGGTTGTCTTGGCCAGTTTGCCATTCTCCCGCATTTTTACCGGGCCTTGTCGAATGTTTTCATGATTGTTCAATGGAACGGTCGCGCCCGGACTTTCGGCCTGCTTGCACGCCCCTTCCGTCGAGGCTGGAAAGGATGCGGTCAAGTATCTTGTGCAGCCGCTTGGCGTCTTTTTCGCGCAGCCGGTCGAATGCCGCAGTTTCAGCGTCACGCCACGCCGTATCGATCTGCGCCAGCAATGCCGAGCCGGCGGGGGTCAGGTGGACGAGATTGAGCCGGCTATCGTTCTGCGATGCCTGGCGCTGCACAAGGCCCTGGCTCTCCATCCGCGTTACCATCTTGGTGACGGTGGGTGGCCGCACGCCAAGATCGGCGGCCAGCGAACCCATGGTCTGGCCGTTCTTGCGCGACAGCGATTTCAGCAAGGCATCCTGCCCGGCATAAACGCCAAGATCGAGCAAGAGGCTTGCACGCAGCGACCTGCAAAGCCGCGCCGCGTAAATCAGCTTGCCCGCCAGATCATGCTCTTGTGACATGCAGTGCTCCTCCCTGCAACTGCCGCCTGCGAGCATTACTATTGTTGTTTGCCGGCAAATGTCAAAGCGGTGTAGACAACAGGCGGCAGCACCGGGGACTGGACGATGCATGACAAGCGAACTTGGATCAGGCAACCGCTGGCAATCATGGCGCACGGAGCGGGCGGCGGGATTGTTACCGATGGCCCGCGGATTGCCGAACTGGTGCCGGCCGGGGGCAAGCCTTCGGCGCCGGTCGACGAGGTCTACGACAGTTCGCGGCACGTGGTCATTCCCGGCCTCGTCAACACGCACCATCATTTCTACCAGACACTGACGCGCGCCCATCCCGCCGCAATCAACAAGGAGTTGTTCGACTGGCTGGTCGCGCTCTATCCGGTCTGGGCAAAGACCGTGAACCGCGAATCGTTCCGGCTGGCGACCAGGCTCGCGCTGACGGAACTCCTCATGAGCGGCTGCACCACCGCGAGCGACCACCAGTATCTCTATCCCGCGGGGATCGAGGACGCGATGGACATCCAGGCGCAGGAGGCAGAGGCGCTTGGCATGCGAATCATGTTGACGCGCGGCTCGATGGACCTGTCGCAAAAGGATGGCGGCCTGCCGCCGGACAGCGTCGTTCAGGACATCGACGTCATCCTCACCGACAGCGAGCGGGTGATTTCGCGCTACCATGATGCCTCGCGCGGCTCGATGCGTCAGGTGGCGCTTGCGCCTTGTTCGCCCTTCTCGGTCTCGACGAGATTGATGAAGGAAAGCGCCGCGCTTGCCGCGCGCTGCAATTGCCGGCTGCACACGCATCTGGGCGAGACCATCGATGAAGAGAACTATTGCATCGAGCGCTTCGGTTGCCGGCCGGTGGATTATCTCGAAGAATGCGGCTGGCTCAACGACCGGACCTGGCTGGCGCACGGCATTCATTTCGACGACGGCGAAGTGGCAAGGCTCGGCCGGCACGGCGTCGGCGTGTGCCATTGTCCGACCTCGAACATGGTGCTTGCCTCGGGCCGCTGCCGCACGGTGGAGCTCGAAAAGGCAGGCGCGCCGGTCGGCCTCGGGGTCGACGGATCGGCGTCCAACGACAGCTCCAATTTGATGGAGGGCGTGCGCCATGCGCTGATGATCGGGCGCCTTTCCTACGGCGCGGCTGGCGTTACCCATCTCGATGCGCTGCGCTGGGCGACGCAAGGTTCGGCGCGGCTGCTTGGCCGCAGCGACATAGGCGTGATCGCGCCCGGAATGGAGGCCGACCTTGCGCTCTTCACGCTGGACGAATTGCGCTTTTCGGGGGCGGGCGACCCATTGGCGGCGCTGGTCCTTTGCGGGGCGCACCGGGCCGACCGGGTCATGATCGCCGGCAAGTGGCGGATCGTGGATGGGGTGCCGCCGGGCGTCGATCTTGCAAAACTGCGCGAGGCTCATGGCATGGCCGCGCGCGCCGCGCTGGACGAATGACCATTTTGACTGGCAATGCGCGCAGCCAGGGTTTATTTATCGGCAAGAACCGATGAAGCGGCGCTTCGCCGCCTGAAGGAATGGAAAGCAAAATGAGTGAACAGACCAACGCCGCGGCCGGCGAACGCGTACCAGTTACGGTGCTGACCGGCTATCTGGGCGCGGGCAAGACGACGTTGCTCAACCGGATCCTGACCGGCAATCACGGAAAGCGCTATGCCGTGATCGTCAACGAATTCGGCGAAGTCGGCATCGACAACGACCTGATCGTCGAATCCGACGAGGAAATCTACGAAATGAACAATGGCTGCGTCTGCTGCACCGTGCGCGGCGACCTCATCCGCGTGGTCGAGGGCCTGATGAAGCGCAAGGGCCGCTTCGACGCGATCGTTGTCGAAACGACGGGACTGGCTGATCCCGCTCCCGTTGCCCAGACCTTCTTCATGGACGACGCGGTACGCGAAGGCACGGTGCTGGACGCGGTCGTGGCGCTTGCCGACGCGCGCCATCTGCTGATGCGCCTCAAGGACAGCCCGGAGGCAGAGGACCAGATCGCCTTTGCCGACGTCGTGCTGCTCAACAAGACCGATCTCGTCAGCGCCGAGGAACTTTCACGGGTCGAGCAGGTGATCCGCCAGATCAACCCGACCGCGGAAATCCACCGCACGGAGCGGGCCAATGTCGATCTGGGCAAGGTGCTGAACCGCAATGCCTTCGACCTGCAGCGCATTCTCGACAACGACCCGCATTTCCTCGAAGCGCAGGACCATGACCACGACCATGAATGCGGTCCCGATTGCGACCATGATCATCACCATGGCCACGATCATCATGACCACCACGGCCATGATCATTACGACCACGGGCACGGCGGCCACAAGGGGCTGGACGCCCGCATCCACGACACGACCATCGGTACGGTATCGCTGGTCGGCGGCGAAATGAACCCGGACCGGTTTTTTCCGTGGATACAGAAGATCACGCAGGCCGACGGGCCCGACATCCTTCGCCTCAAGGGCATCATCGCCTTCGCCGACGATGAAGAGCGTTATGTGATCCAGGGCATCCACATGCTGATCGAGGGCGACCACCAGCGCCCATGGCGCGAAACCGAGAAGCGGCAGAGCCGTCTCGTCTTCATCGGGCGCAACCTCGACCGCGAAAAGCTCGAGCGAACCTTCGCCGCCTGCGCCGCCTGACCGATGCCGACAATTGCGCCAATCGACACCGGCGCCCATGTCGAATGGGCGGGATTTGTCGGGGACACTCCCGCTTTCGCCATGACGGACGGGGCAGTGGTTCTTGTTTCGGGCGGTGAAAAGCGGATCGGGATCAACGGTGGCATCACCTGCGCGACGCTGTCGCTGGACGGCTCGGCTTTGGTGACCGGCGGCGAGAATGGCGCGGTCAACACGATTGCCGCCGATGGCACTGCGAAGGTGGTTCGCGAAGGAAACGGCAAGTGGATCAATGCGCTCGCCTGCGGACCATCCGGCGCCATTGCTGTTGCTGCCGGCAAGATCGGAACCGTTATTGCGCATGGCGGGCTTCCCGGTGATTTTACATGCGAGCGCACCATCGAGGCGATTGCCTTCGCGCCTAAGGGCCTGCGCATCGCGATCGCCCGCTACAACGGGGTTGAATTGCGGTTCGTGGGCACGCAAAGCCCACCGCTTTTCCTTGAATGGAAGGGCGCGCATATCGGCGTCACCTTCTCGCCGGACGGCCGGTTCCTGGTGTCATCCATGCAGGAAAACGCGCTGCATGGCTGGCGGCTCGCCGACAACCGCAACATGCGCATGACGGGATACCCCGCCAAGGTGAAGTCGGTGTCGTGGTCGGCCAAGGGCAAATGGCTCGCCTCTTCCGGAGCCCCTGCGGCTATTGTCTGGCCGTTTTCCGGCAAGGACGGCCCCATGGGAAAGGCGCCCAAGGAACTGGGTTCCATGGGGCAGACGCTGGTCACGCAAGTTGCCTGCCATCCAGCCGATGATATCGTGGCGATCGGCTACCAGAATGGCATGATCCTTGCCGTGCGGATCGAGGATGGCAAGGACGCGGTGCTTCGGCGGGGCGGCGACGGCGCCGTCAGCGCGCTTGGATGGGACCGGGCAGGGCGCAGGCTCGCCTTTGGCTGTGAAAGCGGCGAGGCGGGCGTGGTGGACATTGCAGGATAGAACGCCAACTATGTTTTGCGGGAATGCGCGCGAGCATGGCAAGGGGGAAGATTGGACACGCTCACCCGGATGCAGGCATTCATAGAAGTGGTCGATGCCGAGGGGTTTTCCGCGGCTGCCCGCAAGCTCGGGCGCTCCAAGGCGCTGATGTCGAAATATGTGCGCGAACTGGAGGACGATCTCGGCATCCTGCTCCTCAACCGCACCACCCGCCAGTTTTCGCTGACCGAAGCGGGCCAGCAATATTACGACCAGGCCACAGACATTTTGCGCCGGATCGGCGATTTGCAGGAAAGCGTGCGCGAGACCGGCTCCGGCCTTCGCGGCAGGCTCAGGGTGTCGGCGCCGCGTTCGCTCACCGATCTGGAGATCGGCTTGCCGATCGTGGAATTTGCCGCGGAGTATCCCGAGATCACGCTCGAACTCAATCTCGATGACCGCATCGTGGATCTTGTCGAAGACGGCTATGACGTCGCCATCCGTATTTCCAAGCTTACCGATTCAACACTGATCGCAAAGAAGCTTGCCGAATTCCGGCTGGTGCTGTGTGCCTCGCCGGAATTCATCCAGAAGCGGGGGCGGCCCGAAAAACCGCGCGACCTGCTGCAGTTTCCGGCGATTGTTGACACGAACTGGAAGGGCAAGAACAACTGGCCGATGCTGGATGATGACGGTCGCGAAATAACTGTCACGGTGAATTCGCCATTCGAGGTCAACAGTCCGGAAGTTGCCAAGCGTGCGGCGCTGGCTGGGCTTGGCCTGACGATGGCGCCTTATTTTTCGGTCGAACGCGAGATCAAGAACGGCACGCTGGTCAGCCTTCTGGAGAACCGGATTCCGGCGAACAGCGGCGTCTATGCGGTCTATCCGCACCGGCGTCACGTGCCTGCCAAGGTGCGCGTTTTCGTAGACTTCATGGCCCGCTGGTTCCGTGAAAACGGGCTGGTCTGAATGGTTAGCCGGCGTCCGCCAACATTCCGCCCGAATGGCAACGCAGACAGGAAAACGTCTCCGGGGTTGATTTGCCGATGAGAAGAGCTGCTTCGCTTGCTTTCGCATCCGCGCTGGTATTCCCAGCCGCGGCATTTGCGCATCCGCACGTCTTCGTCGAGGCCAATCTCGAGATTGTCCGCGACGAAGCCGGCGCGGTTACCGAACTGCGTCATGTGTGGCGGTTCGACGAACTGTTTTCCACGGCTGTGCTCATGGATTTCGACGCCAACGCTGACAATGCGCTGCAGCCGGAGGAACTGGACGAGGTATCGAAGACCGTGACCCAGTCGATCGGCGAGCAGGAATGGTTCACCGAAGTGCGGTCCGGCAATGAACCGGTGGAGATCATCGGCCCGGAAAAGATCATGGTCGACTACCAGGACGGCCAGTTGCTGATGTTCTTTCCAGCCCGCTTCAAAGAGCCCGTCAGCATGGCTGCAGCGCCGTTTCGCGTCTCGGTTTCAGACCCGACCTATTATGTGGCGATGGAAATCGCCGACGAGGCTGCGGTGCAGGTCACCGGCAATGGCGCAGCTTGCAAGGCGGAGATATACCGTCCCGACTACGACAAGCTGCTTGCCGAAAATCCGGCTGCTCTGACGGAGGAATTCTTCAACGATCCGCAAAAGGCGTCGTTGAACGACCAGTGGATGAGCTGGGTCACCCTCAAATGCGCCTGACCGCGGGAAATGCGCTTGCTCTGGCAGCCCTTGCAGCCGCCAGCCTTGGATTGATGGCGGCGGGCGCCGAGGCGGCAAATTCGCTCGGGCTGGGCGCGCCGGAGCAGGCGATCAGGCCGGAGGGCTATTTTGCCTCGATCCTGATGTGGATCCAGCAGCAGCAGCAGAATTTCTACAAGCTGATGACCACCGAATTGAAGGGCATGCGCGAGGACGGTTCGCACATCTTCATGCTGGCGGGCCTTTCATTTGCATATGGTGTTTTCCATGCGGCGGGGCCTGGCCACGGCAAGGCGGTCATCTCGTCCTATATGGTTGCGAACGAGATCGCGGCCCGCCGCGGCATCGTTCTGGCTTTCGCCTCGGCTTTTCTTCAGGCGCTGACGGCAATCGCGGTGATCGCACTGCTTTCCGTCGCACTGCGCGGCGTCGGCATCAAGATGGCGGATGCGACAAAATGGCTTGAAGTCGCCAGTTTCGCCGGCGTGACCGCGCTTGGCGCATGGTTGTTGTGGCGCAAGATCTTTGGCGGGGGCCATCAACATCGCGGCGAGGGGCATGAACATGCCCACATCGCCGTTGCCGCAGCCCCGCGCATTCTTGAGCACGCCCATGCGAATGGCCACGCGCAACTGGAGCCCGCGCACGCGCATGGCGGTCATCATCATGACCACCATCATCACGATCACCATGACCATCACGGCCATGCCCACCAAGGTGCGGGCAATCCGGGCCATGGCGAGCCGGGGCATGTGCATGATTCGTCGTGCGGGCATTTGCATGCGCCTGACCCGAACATGCTTTCCCACAGGGATTTCGACCTGCGGGACGCCTGGTCGGCGATCCTGGCGGTTGGGCTGCGTCCCTGCTCCGGTGCGCTGATCGTGCTGACCTTCGCATTCCTCAACGGCCTCTATCTCGCGGGCATCGCCTCGACATTCGCGATGGCGCTTGGAACCGGGCTGACGGTGGCGACTCTTGCGGCGCTGGCCGTGTGGGCAAAGGATGCGGCAATCCGCGTCGGCGGAGCCGCAGAACGGGGCGCTGCAGTGCAGCGGGCAATCGAGATAGGCGGGGCCGCGCTGGTGTTCCTCTTCGGTGCAACCCTGCTGGCGGCTGCCTTGACCGCCTGAACCGGCTGTCACGCCACCGTTGCAAAGCCCGGCTGGCGCAATTGCAGGCCGCGCCGCCTCAGCCGCTTGACTTGTGCCCGCGATACCCGTTTACGTTTGCTTAACCAGAAAAAGAACTGGAGGGGAGGGAGCATGGCGGCAGCGCTGGCACTCAGTCGGGCTATCGACTGGATCAACACATTCATCGGAAAATCCGTTGCCTGGCTGGTCCTCGTGGCAGTCATGGTGAGCGCCGGCAACGCGATCGTCCGCAAGGTGTTCGACGCTTCATCGAATGCGTGGCTGGAGCTGCAATGGTACCTTTTCGGCGCCGTGTTCATGCTCGCCGCCGCCTATACGCTGCGCCAGAACGAGCATATCCGAATCGACATCTTTTATGGCCAGTTGTCCCGGCGCAAGCAGCACTGGATCGACCTTTTCGGGCACGTGTTCTTCCTGATGCCTTTCGTGCTTCTGATGAGTTTCTATTTCGTTCGTTACGTCGGTACTTCCTTCAGGAGCGGCGAGGTATCCGCGAGCGCCGGCGGCCTGTTGATCTGGCCCGGACAGGCATTGCTGTTGATCGGCTTCGTTATGCTCGCCTTCCAGGGCGTCTCCGAAATCATCAAGAAGGTCGCGATCATGCGCGGCGACATCGACGACCCCACACCGCATGTCTCAAGCCATACTCCGCCAGTGGTGATCGAAAACAGCTCGCTGGCCGAAGGAGTGCGCAATGATTGAGCTCATCGCGCAGAACATGGCGCCGATCATGTTCATGAGCCTCATCGTGTTCCTGATGCTCGGCTATCCGGTTGCGTTTGCTCTTGCAGCCAACGGCCTGCTGTTCTTCTTCATCGGCGTCGAGCTTTCGCCCTACTCGAATGGCGAAATCACGCTTTCCTGGCCGCTGCTTTACGCGCTCCCTGTCAGGGTCTGGGGGGTGATGTCGAACGATACGCTGCTTGCGATCCCGTTCTTCACTTTCATGGGTTTGGTGCTTGAGCGATCGGGCATGGCGGAGGATCTGCTCGACACCATCGGCCAGCTTTTCGGGCCGATCCGCGGCGGACTCGCCTTTGCCGTGATCTTCGTCGGCGCCCTGCTTGCTGCGACGACCGGCGTTGTTGCTGCTTCGGTAATCGCGATGGGCCTCATCTCGCTGCCGATCATGCTGCGCTATGGCTATGACCGCCGCGTCGCTTCGGGCGTGATTGCAGCCTCAGGCACACTGGCGCAAATCATTCCGCCGTCGCTCGTCCTCATCGTCATGGCCGACCAGCTCGGCCGTTCTGTTGGCGACATGTACAAGGGCGCGCTCATTCCCGGCCTTGTGCTGACCGGCCTCTATGTCGGGTATATCGCATTGTTGGCGATCTTCCGGCGCAACTCGATGCCCGCGCTGCCGCTTGAAGCGCGCACGCTCGGGCACGGCGTCTATTCCCTAGTTGCCTATGCGGTGCTCGCCATACTGTTGGCATGGGGCGCTTCCAGCTTCCTCAGCTACGAGGGCATGACCAACGGCAATATCTGGGGCGCCACGATCGCCACCGTCGTGGTCTATTTCCTCGCCGTATTCGACAAGTATTCGGGCATGAACCTGTCGTCCCGGCTGGCCCAGCAGGTGGTGATCGTTCTTGTGCCGCCGCTGGCGCTGATATTCCTCGTGCTTGGCACCATCTTCCTTGGCATTGCCACGCCAACCGAAGGCGGCGCGATGGGTGCGGTCGGCGCCATCATCATGGCGATGGCGAAGCGCCGCCTGAGCTTCGACCTTTTGTCGCAGGCGGTCCTTTCGACAACCCGGCTGTCCTCCTTCGTGTTGTTCATCCTTATCGGCGCGCGCGTCTTCTCGCTGACCTTCTACGGCGTGAACGGCCATTTGTGGGTGGAGCACCTGCTTGTCTCGCTGCCTGGCGGAGAGACGGGCTTCCTGATCGCGGTCAATGCGCTGGTATTCTTCCTGGCGTTTTTCCTCGACTTCTTCGAACTCGCCTTCATCATCGTGCCGCTGCTCGCGCCGGCAGCGGAGAAGCTCGGCATCGATCTTATCTGGTTCGGCGTACTGCTTGCGATCAACATGCAGACAAGCTTCATGCATCCCCCGTTCGGGTTTGCATTGTTTTATTTGCGGTCGGTGGCGGCGAGAGTGCCGTATCTCGACAAGATCACAGGCAAGAACATCGAGCCTGTCACGACGGGCCAGATCTACTGGGGAGCAGTGCCGTTCGTGGGAATCCAGCTCATTATGGTGGGCCTGACGATCGCGTTCCCGCAGATGGTAATGCATTACAAGGGGCAACCGCTCAACGTGCCGGTGGAGGGCTTCAAGCTTCCTGCTCCCGGTGGTTCCGGGTTCGGGCTGCCGCCGCTTGGCGGCGGACTGCAGCCGCAGAACGGACTTCCCGGATCGCAGCCCGCCACGCCTGGCGCGCCTCCCGCGCCAGACTTTTCGCAGCCGCCCAAGTTCTGACACTGGTTCTGACGCTGGCGGGCATGCCCCCGCCAGCGGCCCAAGCAATCCGACTTCAGCACAACAAGAAACCCCGGGGCCGTGCCCCGGGGTTCTTTCTGCCGTGCTGTTCAAGGTCAGGGTCTCCAGTTCCTGAATCTGTTCAAGCGCATAGGTTCGCCGGAGACTTCTACGATACGACAACAAAAAACCCCGGGGCATCGCCCCGGGGTTCTTTCGTTCAGCCTTGGCTGGCGAGTGTCAGAGCGTTCCGTTGCGCTGCTGGACCATCATGTACGTGTCGTAGGTGTACTCGGAGATCTGCGCCCACAGATACGCGTCCCGCTTGTACTCCAGCTGGTTGTCATAGATCTTCTTGAACATCGCGTTCTTGGCGTTGATTTCAGCGTAGACTTCCAGCGCCGCCTTGTAAGAGGCGTCGAGGATTTCCTGGCTGAACGGACGCAGTTGCGCGCCTGCCGCCACAAGGCGCTTGATCGCCTGCGGGTTTTTGTAGTCGTAGCTTGCCATCATGTCGGCGTTTGCCGCGCGGCATGCGGATTCGAGGATCTGCTTGTAGTTGGCCGGGAGCTCGTTCCACTTGGCGAGGTTCACCATGGTGTGCAGAACCGAGCCGCCTTCCCACCAGCCGGGATAGTAGTAGTACGGGGCAACCTTCACGAAGCCGAGCTTCTCGTCGTCATAAGGTCCAACCCACTCGGTAGCGTCGATCGTGCCCTTTTCGAGCGCCGGATAGATGTCGCCGCCCGGGATGGCCTGGGGGACGACGCCGAGCTTGCTGGCGATGGAACCGGCGAAACCGCCGATGCGCATCTTGACGCCATTGAGGTCCGCGACCGTGTTGATCTCCTTGCGGAACCAGCCGCCCATCTGTGCGCCGGTGTTGCCGCAGATCATGCCGTAGAGGCCCTGCGTCGCATAAAATTCATTCATGAGGTCGTTGCCGCCGCCATAGTAGAACCAGGCGTTATGCTGGCGGGCGTTGAGGCCGAACGGAATGCCGGTGCCGAATGCGTATGTCGGATCCTGGCCCCAGTAGTAGTATGAAGCGGTGTGCGCCATTTCGACGGTGCCTGCCGCCGCCGCCTTGGCAGCTTCGAGGCCCGGGATGATTTCGCCCGCCGGGAATGTCTGGATTTCGAAATTGCCGTCAGTTGCGCCCTTCACGAAGGTCGCCATGGTTTCGGCCGCGCCGTAGATGGTGTCGAGCGCCTTGGGAAATGACGAGGTCAGTCGCCAGGTGATCTTGGGATTGCTCTGCGCGATGGCTGGTGCGGCGAGCGCGGTTGCTGCCGTGGCGCCTGCGCCGGCTGTCGCGGCGCGTTTGAGAAACAGGCGACGATCCATTATTATTCCTCCTCAGGGTGTTCTTGGTGTGGCGCTGCCTTTGCCGGCTAGCGGTGCGTGAAAGTCGCATGCAAGTCGTGCATGTTCAAGATTAATTTCCCCAACCCGACCGGTCGGCAAGAATCAATTGCCGCAGGCGCTGGATTTCCGGTTTTTGCGGTCGATACTATTTGCTATCCGGCGCATTGCGTCTATGGGAATTGCCATGAACAAGATTGATCGCATTGTTGCTGAAAGCAAGGTTTCGCACCTTCCCAAGGATCACCCCAAGGTTGCCTTCGGAAAAGTGGGGGTGTTGCTGGTCAATCTCGGCACGCCCGACGGTCACGACAAGCGCAACATGCGCAAATACCTCGCGGAATTTCTCACCGACAAGCGCGTGATCGAATGGCCGAAGGCGATCTGGTATCCGATCCTTTATGGCATCGTGCTCAACACTCGCCCCAAGAAATCGGGCCACGCCTACGCATCGATCTGGAACAACGAGCTGGACGAATCACCGCTGCGGACTTTCACCCGCTCGCAGTCTGACAAGCTCGCCGCCGCGCTATCGGGCTTCGACAATCTCGTGGTCGACTGGGGCATGCGGTACGGCAATCCGTCCATCGCCAGCCGCCTCGACGCGCTCAAGGAGAAGGGCTGCGAGAAGATCGTGATCTTCCCGCTCTATCCGCAATATTCGGCAGCGACGACGGCGACCGTCAACGACAAGGCGTTCGAAGCGCTGATGAAGATGCGCTGGATGCCGGCGGTCCGCACCGTGCCGCCCTATCACGACGATCCGGTCTATATCGACGCGCTTGCCCGGTCGATCGAGAAGCATCTGGCGGGCCTCGATTTCGTACCTGAAAAGGTCATCGCTTCCTATCACGGAATACCGCAGAGCTATTTCCGCAAGGGCGATCCGTACCATTGCCACTGCATGAAGACGACGCGCCTGCTGCGCGAGCGGCTTGGATGGTCCGCCGACCGGCTCATCACCACCTTCCAATCGCGTTTCGGGCCGGAAGAATGGTTGCAGCCCTATACGGACAAGACCGTGGAGCAGCTTGCCAAAGACGGCGTCAAGAACATCGCCGTGTTCAACCCGGGCTTCGTTGCCGACTGCCTCGAGACGCTCGAGGAAATCGCCGGGGAGGCTGGCGAGATCTTCCATGAGGCGGGCGGCGAGAACTTCACCCACATTCCCTGTCTCAACGACAGCCAGGAAGGCATGAAAGTGATCGAGACAATCATCCGCCGCGAAGCCGCAGGCTGGATCGAGGCCTGACGAACGCGGTGGAGCCACGCGCTGCCTTAATTGTCTTGTAATGCGGGTGCGGCTATATCCTTGGTGATGCTGCAGGGGTGCAGCCCAGCCGGCTCAGCCAAGGGGATCGCGCATATGCCGCCACTTTCCGGATTCGACATCGTCGTAGGCCTGTTCGTCCTGCTGCTGATCCTGGTGCTGATCGCCGGCGTCAAGCAGGTGCCCCAAGGCTACAGCTACACCGTGGAGCGTTTCGGCAAATATGTCCGCTCGTTGGGGCCGGGGCTCAACATCATCATACCGTTCATCGACCGGATCGGCGTCAAGATGAACATGATGGAGCAGGTGCTCGACGTGCCGACGCAGGAGGTCATCACCCGCGACAATGCCTCCGTCAGCGCCGACGGCGTGGCCTTCTATCAGGTACTGGATGCGGCGCGCGCCGCCTATGAGGTGCAGGGGCTGAAGAACGCCATCCTCAACCTCACCATGACCAATATCCGCTCGGTGCTCGGTTCGATGGACCTCGACGAGGTGTTGTCGAAGCGCGACGAGATCAACGAGAGACTATTGCGGGTGGTGGACGAGGCCGCCAATTCCTGGGGCATCAAGATGACCCGCATCGAGATCAAGGACATTGCCCCGCCAGCGGATCTGGTGCAGGCGATGGGCCGACAGATGAAGGCCGAGCGCGACAAGCGGGCGCAGATCCTTGAGGCGGAGGGCCGCAGGCAGGCTGAAATCCTGCGTGCGGAAGGCGACAAGCAGAGCCAGATACTCAAGGCGGAAGGCGAGAAGGAAGCCGCCTACCGCGCCGCCGAAGCGCGCGAGCGCCTTGCCGAGGCAGAGGCGAATGCCACGCGCCTCGTTTCCGAAGCAATCGCAAACGGCGATGTGCAGGCGATCAACTATTTCGTTGCACAGAAATATGTCGAGGCGCTTGGCCAGATTGCATCGGCGAACAACCAGAAGGTCATCCTGATGCCGCTCGAGGCAAGCTCCGTGATCGGTTCGCTGGCCGGCATCGGTGAAATCGCGCGCGAGACTTTCGGCGGCGACGGCCCGCTCAGGCATCCAAAGCCAAATGCAGGCGCCGCTGCGCGCCCGGCATCGGCCACGCCGGTCATCGCGCCCCAGCCGCGGC
>JBGSJA010000013.1:0-16272 GCA_041742235.1 Salaquimonas sp.
AAATAGCGCCCACGGCTTTCAAGGGCCTTCACGGCATAATCCGCCAGCCCCTCACGCCCGAAGGAGACTTCACCGGTCATCTGAACACACCCCGAATGCCGCACCGTTTGCAAGCTTACGGGATGGCGCGCAGACTGCCAACTTGAACTGAAGGCGGGCGGCGACTAGATTGGTTTTCAGCAGGAGATTGAGATGCAGGCAGACACCCTCGAAAAGCCGCCCCTTGTCGTGACCGAAGCCGCGCTGAAGCGCGTGGCGCGGATTCTTTCCGGCGAACCCGGCAAGGACGCCCTGCGCATTTCCGTCGAAGGCGGCGGATGCTCCGGCTTCTCCTATCGCTACGATCTTGTCGGCAACGACCGCGCCGACGATGATTTTGTCATCGAGGGCGAAGGCGCAAAAGTCCTCGTGGATCCGGTCTCGCTTCAATACATGGCCGGGTCGAAAGTCGATTTCGTCGACGACCTGATGGGCCAGTCATTCCAGATCAAGAACCCGAACGCGGTTGCCAGCTGCGGTTGCGGCACAAGCTTTTCGGTTTGAACCCGTTTCCCATCCTTGAAAAAGCCCGGCGCCTGCCGGGCTTTTCTCTTTGCGAGGCGCCGAAATGAAAATCGCCACCTGGAACATCAACGGCGTCAAGGCGCGCATTGGCCTGCTGGTCGAATGGCTCCGCCAGGAGCAGCCGGACATCGCCTGCCTTCAGGAGATCAAGAGTGTCGATGAGGGCTTCCCTCGCGCCGAGATCGAGGCGCTCGGATACAATGTCGAGACTCATGGCCAGAAGGGATTCAATGGCGTTGCGATCTTTTCAAAGCACCGCTTTGAGGAAGTGAACCGCGGCCTTCCCGGCAATCACGACGACGAGCAGTCGCGCTTCATCGAGGGTGTGTTCTCGACGCCGTCTGGACCATTGCGCGTCGTTTCGCTGTATTTGCCGAACGGCAATCCGCTGGGAACGGAGAAATTCGCCTATAAGCTCGAATGGATGGATCGGCTGCATCGCTGGACGAAAGACCACCTCTCCCTTGAAGAAAGGCTGGTTCTTGCGGGCGACTACAACGTCATTCCCGAGCCGAAGGATGCCAAATTCCCCGAAAACTGGGTGAACGACGCCCTCTTCCAGCCAGAAAGCCGCGCCGCCTTCCGCAAACTTGAGAACCTCGGCCTTACCGACGCCATCCGTGCAGTGACCGATGCCGAAGGCGTCTATACCTTCTGGGACTATCAGGCCGGCGCCTGGCAACGGAACAACGGCATCCGCATCGATCACCTTATGCTTTCGCCGGAAGCTGCCGACCGGCTGCGCGAAGCGGGTATCGACAAGCATGTGCGCGAATGGGAAAAGCCTTCCGATCACGTCCCTGTCTGGGTGCGGCTGGATGTTTGACGGGAAATTGTCCGGCAATTGACATCATTGGCCGGCAAGCGCCAGACTGAAGCATGGCACGCTTCATCGCGCTGGCACTGTTGACTGCCGTACTTTTCAGTCCGCATCTTTCGGCGGCAGCCGAGTGCGCCTGCCGGCACCGCGACGGAAAAACCCTTCAAGGTGAAACGGCATGCATCCGCACCCCGCAGGGACAGCAACTGGCCGTCTGCGAGAAGGTTCTCAACAACACGAGCTGGCGTTTCACGGGCAGGCCCTGCCCTGCCGCAGCGCTCGAGACAAAACGGGAAAGCCCGCAGCGAGGCTGACTTGAAGCATCGATCGGCACAAGCAATGGGCAGCAGCCCTAGCCTTCGAGCACGTCCTTTACCGTGGTCGCCAGCTGCTTGAGGCTGAACGGCTTTGGCAGAAACCCGAATGCCTCCCGATCCGCCTCGGGCAGGTTGCGCGCGAAGGCTTCCTCGGCATAGCCTGACATGAAGATGAACTTCTGTTCCGGCTCGCTCTTGCGCAGTTCGCGAAACAGCGTGGGCCCGTCCATTTCGGGCATCACCACGTCGGAAATGACGAGGTCGAAGCCCGAACCGCGTTCAGTATAGATTTCCAGAGCCTCGGCTCCGCTGGATGCTTCGTGCACCTCGTATCCACGGGAGGTGAGCGCGCGCGAGGCAAAGGCGCGGACGGCATCCTCGTCTTCCACCAGCAGGATAACGGCGCTGCCGGTCAGGTCGCGCGGCTTTTCCTTGCGGATATCCTCCACCACGTTCGAGGCTTCGGCGACTTCCGCTGCCGTTGGAATGTGGCGCGGAAGGAAAACCCGGAACACGGTACCCTTCCCCATTTCGCTGGCGGGGTAGATGAAGCCGCCTGTCTGCTTGACAATTCCGTAGACGGTCGAAAGTCCAAGACCAGTGCCCTTGCCAACTTCCTTGGTCGAAAAGAAAGGCTCGAAGATCTTTTCCATCACTTCCGGGCTCATGCCGGTACCTTCGTCCTCGACCTCGAGCAGCACGTAGTCGGCGGCGGGCATTTCCTTGTAGTGGTAGAGGCGCGGCACATCCGCCGCAGCGATGTTCGCAGTGCGGATCGTCAGCTTGCCGCCCTCCGGCATGGCGTCGCGCGCGTTGACGGCAAGGTTCACCACCACCTGCTCGAACTGCGAGACGTCGGCCTTGACGGGCCACAATTCACGGCCGTGCACCACCTGCAGATCGACCTTTTCGCCCAGCACGCGCGCCAGCAACATCCGTAAATCCGAAAGAACGTCGCCAAGCTGGATGACCTGCGGACGCAGCGTCTGGCGGCGGGAGAATGCCAGCAGCTGCCGCACCAGGCTGGCGGCGCGGTTGGCGTTCTGCTTGATGTTCATGATGTCCTGGAACGACCGGTCGGACGGCCGGTGGCTTGCCAACAGCAGGTCGGAAAACCCGATGATGGCCGTCAGCACGTTGTTGAAGTCGTGCGCCACGCCGCCGGCAAGCTGGCCGACCGCCTGCATCTTCTGGCCCTGCGCGAATTGCTCTTGCAAGGCGCGCTGCTCCGACATGTCCAGCACATAGATGATGACCCGGTCGTCCTCGCCGCCTTCGCTTTCCTCCTCGCCCGTCACCGGGCTGATGAAGAACCGGACATGCCCGCCGTTTTCGCCCTCCAGCGGCACATCGACCGGCTTGATCTGGGCCTGGCCCGCGATTGCTTCGGCCCAGGCCGCATCGAGCGGGCCGCGCGCTTCGCCACTCGCCAGGTCGCCGATCTTGAGCGCTTCGACGCCCCCCTTGCGCCCGATGACGCCGGCAAACATTCGCTGGAAGGGCGCATTGACCCTGCGGATCGAACCATCGGCCGACAGCGATGCGATGGCTACCGGGGTATTGTTGAAAAAGCGCGTGAAGCGCACCTCCGCCGCGCGCAGCGGATCGCCCGCCTCCTCGCCCAGCATGCGGTTGACGACGATCGTGCGGCTCACGCCCGGCGCGCCATCGGGGGTGACAGGAACCCTGTGGTAAAGGCGGACGGGTAGCGGCTTGCCATTGCTCTTTGCAAGGTCGAGATCGATCACGGATGTCTTCGCGCCGCGATTGTCCGGCCGCACCGCCGCCAGCAGTGCCATCCCGTCGCCAAGGACGAGATCTGAAAGGTCCACCTTGCCCGGCTCGAAAGTGGCAAGGTCGATGCCAAGCCAATCGGCCAGCGTGGCGTTCATGTAGACGATTGAGCCGTCCTTCTCGCTGGCCAGAAACCC
This sequence comes from Salaquimonas sp., assembly GCA_041742235.1. Taxonomy (GTDB): domain Bacteria; phylum Pseudomonadota; class Alphaproteobacteria; order Rhizobiales; family Rhizobiaceae; genus BOKV01. Next base: position 3,633 of record JBGSJA010000013.1, read on the forward strand.
GGCAGGGGCATGATCAAGATAGTGGATGGCGTTCTGGAGTTCCTGGAATGCCGATTCCTGCCGTTTGCGGTCGGCGGTTATATCCGAGATCTGCCACACGGCCAGCGGCTTGGGGAAGTCTCCGTGGCGCATGGCGCGCACACGCAGGCGGAACCAGCGCGCGCCTTCGTCGCCCGACTTCAGCCCGCTGGATAGGCGAAACTCCTCGATCGCCGAATTGCCGCCACGCGCCGCGTTCGTCATGCGGTAGACGATCTCGGATGCTTCCATGCGCCGCGAAAATACCGTCTCGACGCTGGCAACCTCGTTTTCATTCTGCGCGCCCAGGAGGTCAGCATATGCGCGGTTGGCGTAAACAATGCGACCGTCGGCGTCGGTAACGACGAGGCCCGCGTCCATGCCGTCGACCAGTTGCGTGGCGAAGGTATCGGAATGCTGCTGCGCGGTCAGGCGGATGAAGCCCAGCACCTGCGCGAAGAGGAAAAACACTCCCAGACCTGCAAGGCCGCCGAGTACGGCCAGCACCGCCGGCTCGCCGAACTTGTCGCGCCCGAAAAGAAAAAGCAGGACTGCCAGCAGTGCCAAGCCCAGACCAAGGAGCACCAACCGGGCGGGGCTGCGCGAACGGGCAGGCCTGTCGATGACCGGCGGCGCCGACTCGGGAATGCTGCTGTTATCCATTGACGGGTGCCCTTGCCTGTCGCCAGTGCGCCGGCCATGACGCCGGCCAAGAATCCGGCAGACCTGCCGGACCCTTGAATCACAGATTCCATTGCGGGAAAAGTGCTGTGCAAGCAAGGAAAACCGCCACGACGGCACGAAAGCCACCATGTCGCCCAAATGATCGGCAAGAAGCCGAGGTTTGGCAGCATGGAAATGGCGTCGCGGGCACGAGCCGTCCGGCACGGTTAATCATTCGTTCAGCGTGCCGTGAGATTGTCGAATGAACATCGCGCGCGCCATGATTGCGCGAAAATCGCGTTCGCAATGCGTCCGGCATGGCCAGACTCGCCAGACGGCAAGGAGAATATCCAATGGAATGGTTGCAGTCCCTGTTCGGCGGCGAAAGTCCGGCCCTGACACTCGTTTTGACGTTCTTTGCCATCGCTGCCTTGCTTGTGGCCTCGATCTGGCTGTTCCGCAAGATCGCCGGCGGCGGCAGTCTCAAACCGAGCCGCAACCGCCAGCCGCGCCTGTCGGTTACCGATGCCGCGATCGTTGACGAAAAGCGCCGGCTTGTGCTCGTGCGCCGCGACAATGTGGAACATCTGGTGATGATCGGCGGGCCGAGCGACATCGTCATCGAGCAGAATATCGTCCGTACCCAGCCGGCTGCGGCGCCACAACAACGGGAAGTACCGCGCGAAATGGTAGCCGCAGAAACCGCGCCTGCTCAGACCGCTGATCGGGACGAAGTCCCGGAGGAACCGCGCGAGCGGGAGGCGGAGCGCGTTGCGCGTCTTGCCGCTTTGCAAAGGGCAGCCGAACGCACCGCGGCGCAGGAACGGGGACAAGGCCTTGCCCGAAAGGGCGAAGAAGGATTTGCCAGCCAGGGCGAAGTACAACGCGGGCGCGTCGCCAGCGCTGCTGCAGCCGCGGCAGCAGTCGCGCCAGTGCCGGCTTATGTGGAAGACGAGTTCGAACTGGCCGGCCGCCAGCTTTCGGAACTGGACGATGAACCCTTTGCTCAGCCGCATCCGGCAAGTGAACCTGCAAGCCTGGAAATCGACTTCGAGGACGAGCTTGAGCGCTCGCTCGAAAGCCAGCCTGCAATCCAGCCTGCAAAGGAGCACTCGCTTGAGTCGGATCTTACGGCAGAGCTTTCCGACGATCTCGATTTTGCAAGGCTCTTGAGCGAACAGGAACCGGTCCCGGCGATTACCACGCCCGAACCTTCAGACCGCAAGAAACGTCAGGACGACGTCGAGGACGAGATGCAGCGACTACTGGACGAACTGGCCAGCGCCTGAATCGTCCGGCAAAAGAAAAAGCACCCGCAAGGGTGCTTTTTCCGAAGGTTCCGATCGACAATCCGCTCAGTCGTCGCGGTAGACTTTTTCCCTGCGTTCGTGCCGCTCCTGCGCCTCGATGGAGAGCGTCGCGATGGGGCGGGCATCCAGCCGCTTGAGGCTGATCGGCTCACCGGTCTCCTCGCAATAGCCGTAAGAGCCATCCTCGATACGCCGCAAGGCCGCGTCGATCTTGGAGATCAGCTTGCGCTGGCGATCCCGCGCCCGCAACTCGATTGACCGGTCTGTTTCCGAGGAGGCGCGGTCCGCCATGTCGGGAAGCTTGTCGTTCTGGTCCTGCAGTGTTTCCAGCGTCTCCCGCGATTCGCGGAGGATCTCGTTTTTCCAGTTCAGCAACTTTCGCCGGAAATACTCGCGCTGGCGGTCATTCATGAACGGTTCGTTATCGGAAGGAACATACTCTTTCTCAAGGGTACCCGGCATGCGCTTGTCCCTGCCTTGTTGACGTGAGCGCCTTATAGCGGCGCTAGTTGAAACTCTCAAGACGCAAACGCGAGCCATCGACGATCTGGCAGCAGTTACCTTTTTTCCCTAAGTTTCAACAAATTACACTTACGTGCCCACCGAGCGCCACCGGTGGCGGCAGCACGGCTGCATACTCCGGCACTGTCTGGAATCGCAATTTTATGGAAGCGTTGCGTTCACCGTCGCGAACCCCGCAAGCCCGATTTGGTGTTGTCGGTCAACAAAGGAGCCGCTACTTCTGGCAAGCGACAATCCCGGAGGCTTGATGTTGCGCCTGTACATATTGCGGCATGCGAAGGCGGCTCTCGCTTCGCCAGGTATGAAGGACTTCGATCGCGAGCTCAGCAACCGCGGAATGGACGACGCCAGGCAGATGGCGAAGGTCATGCGCGCTCGCGGCTACGCGCCACAGATCATCGCCTGTTCCCCGTCGCGCCGCACGCGCATGACGCTTGAGGGCATCCATTCCGTTGTTGAAAATGCTGCGCACGAAGTGGATTTCCGGCAATCGCTCTATCATGGCGATACGGATGACTATCTTACGGCCATCCACGCCTTCGACGGAGCGCGGGAAGGCATGGTGATCGGACACAACCCGAACTGCGAAATACTCGCTTCGCTGCTGTGCGCCAGTGGGGAACCCGACGCAATCGAGACGATGAATCGAAAGTTCCCGACCGGCGCCCTTGCGGTTTTCAACCTTGCCATAGACGACTGGAAGCAGGCCAAGCCCGGCTGCGGACACCTTCAGGCGTTCGTCATTCCAAGGGAGCTTTGAGCCGGAGAAGCTTTTGTGCCTGGCGGCTGGGGGTGTTTTGACAAGATGCAACGCAGCCCCCATATCGGGGCAACCGCAGTTTCGCGGCGCATGGGGCTAGCCGCTTGGCCAGACTGACACGCCTTTCCGACGATGCCATGCTGGCATTCGACAATCTCGCCGACCTTGCGACGGGGCTGGTTTCGCCAACGCTTCGTTTTGGCGTCACGGGGCTTTCGCGAGCCGGAAAGACGGTGTTCATCACGGCGCTGGTTCACAATCTCGTTCGCGGCGGCCGCCTGCCCTTGTTCGAGGCCCACGCCTCGGGGCGCATTGCAAGCGCGGCGCTGAAACCCCAGCCGAGCATGCATGTTGCGCGGTTCCAGTACGAGGAGCATGTGCGAACCTTGGTAGGCAAGCGCGAATGGCCGCAATCGACGCGCGCCATTTCGGAGTTGCGCCTGACCGTCAACTACGAGTCTGCGAGCGGATGGAACAGGGCTTTCGGCGCCGGACGCCTCAACATCGATATCGTCGACTATCCAGGCGAATGGCTGCTGGACCTGCCGCTTCTGGCCATGAGCTTTCCCGAATGGAGCCGGCAGGCAATGGCGTTGTCGCGCCTGCCAAGCCGCGCCAGACTCGCCAAGGCCTGGCATGCGAAGCTGAAATCGGCCGACCCGGTAAAACCCGCCAGCGAGGAAACGGCCGAAGATCTCGCGCGCGCCTTCACCGGCTACCTTGCCGCGTGCCGCAGGGATGAAAACGCTCTCTCGACGCTGCCGCCCGGACGATTCCTGATGCCCGGCGACCTCGAGGGATCGCCGGCGCTCACCTTCTGTCCACTGGACCTTGAGGACGGGGAGATGCCGCGCGGAAGCCTGGCGCGGATGATGGCTGACCGCTATGAAGCCTACAAGGACGTGGTGGTGCGTCCGTTCTTCCGCGATCATTTTGCCCGGCTCGACCGGCAGATCGTGCTCGTAGACGCATTGCAGGCGATCAATGCCGGACCTGAGGCGGTTGCCGATCTCGAAACCGCCCTCACGGACATCTTGTCCTGCTTCCGGCCAGGCCGGGCCTCGCTGCTATCCCCGCTGATCGGGCGGCGGATCGACCGCATCCTGTTTGCCGCGACAAAGGCGGACCATCTTCACCACGAGAATCACGACCGGCTCGAGGCGGTGCTCGGCCGCCTGGTCGACAGTGCAATTTCCCGGGCGCGCTTTGCCGGCGCCAAGGTCGAGGTGCTGGCGATCGCCGCTGTGCGCGCCACCCATGAAGCAATGATGCAACAACGCGGGGAAAGCCTGCCGGTGATCGTCGGCACGCCGCTTGCGGGCGAAACCATCGACGGCGAAACCTTCGATGGCAAGACACAGACCGCGATATTTCCGGGTGACCTGCCTGCCGATCCGGCAAAACTTTTCGACGGCAACGCAAATAAGCCGGAATTGCGGTTCGTACGGTTCAAGCCGCCGAAACTGGAAACCGGCGCGGACGGCCTCGAACTGTCGCTGCCCCACATCCGGCTTGACCGGGCGTTGCAGTTCCTGTTCGGCGACAGGCTGGCGTGAACGGGGAACCGGACGGAAAACAATGAGCGAAGAAAACCGCAAGCCGAGGGCAATCCACCTCGATGCAGTGCGCACCGCGCCGGAACCTGAAAAGCCGGGCCGCAAGCCGCGCGCCATGAAGGATCTGCCTGTGCTCGTTCCGGTGCCGGACGAAGCCGCCAATGCCGATGTCGAAGCACTGACGCCGCCGCTCCCCTCGCCTGCCCGGCGCGTGTTTTCATGGGGCGGCCTGCTGGTCGCGGCCATCGGCGGCATCGTTTCGCTGGCGGCGGGCCTTGCGGTTGACCAGTTGATCGAAGACCTCTTCGCCCGTTCCACCCTGCTTGGCTGGGCCGGCGCCGTGCTGGCCGCGCTCGCGGTGCTGGCCGCACTGGCTCTGGCAATCCGCGAATTGTGGTCAATCCTCAGGTTGCGGGCGATTGCCAAGCTGCGCGACCAGGCGCTGGCGGCCCATGAGGCCGATGATGCGCCGCTCGCCCGCGGCGTCGTCAGCGATCTCGTCTCGCTTTATTCGAACCGGCCGGAGACGGCGCATGGGCGAAAGGCGCTTGCCGATCATGCCCGCGAGGTCATCGATGGCAGCGACCTGATCGCCCTTGCCGAGCGCGACCTGCTGGCGCCGCTGGATGCACGTGCCCGCACCATGGTGCTGGAATCATCCAAGCGCGTTTCGATCGTCACGGCGGTGAGCCCCCGCGCACTTGTCGACCTCGCTTTCGTGCTGGCGGAAAACATGCGCCTGATCCGCCGGCTCTCCCAACTTTATGGTGGCCGGCCGGGAACGCTCGGGTTCTGGCGGCTGGCGCGCAATGTCCTTGGCCACCTCGCCGCGACGGGCGCCATCGCGGTCGGAGACGGCATTGTCCAGCAACTTGTCGGGCACGGCATCGCCGCCCGGCTGTCAGCCCGGCTGGGCGAAGGCGTCGTGAATGGTCTGCTCACCGCCCGGATCGGCATCGCCGCCATCGATGTGTGCCGGCCGGTACCGTTCATCAACGAGCGACGCCCGGGTGTCTCCGACTTCCTCTCGGAACTCACTTATTTCGATACATCCGGCAAGACCGGTCGCGGCGACATTGACGCGGCGGGGCGAGACACTGTAACGGGACGCAACATGAAGTGACCCGTTGCAAGCAATGGGCGAATGAATGATTAACCATTTTCAGCAATTATGGGTGAGTTAACAGCGATGGTACCCTTGATGCGCTTCAAATCACTCTGCCTTGCCGCGGCTGTGTTCTTCATGACTTCAGCGGCGCCGGCTTTCGCCTCCGAGGCGGATTTCTACCGCTCCATCCAGGGCCGTTGGATCGGTCCGGGAGAGATTGTCGCCGGCAAGTACAAGGGCACCAAGTTTACCTGCGACTTCAATGGATTGACGCCGGCCAAAGCCAACGGCATGTCCATCGATGGGAATTGCCGCGTTGGCGTTTTCAACCAGCCGATGAATGCCTCGGTCACGCGCTCGGGGCGCGGCTTTTCGGGCAAGTTTCTTGACGGCGAGGCTGGCGAGGGCATGGATATCGTCGGAGGCCGCTTCAGCGGCTCCAAACTCGTCGTCGACGTCAAGCGCAAGGACCTCAACGGGGTGATGGTCGCCCGCCTCAGCGGTGAGGACAAGTTGAACATCACGGTTTCCGTCAAGGTCGACAAGCAGCTCATCCCGGTGATCGGCATGTCGCTTGATCGCGTCGATAGCGCTACGGCCACCGGGTCAGTCACCAAGCGAGTGGCAAAAAAGTAGCTTGCGGCAACACTTTTATCGGATTTGAGGCCCGCAGCGCTGCGGGCCTTTCTTTTTGTTCGGTCCCGCCACGATATCGCCATGGTGGTAAGTGCGATTTGCTTTCAGGGTGAGTAGGCGCCGGGAATTCGTTGACGATTTGTCAGTGATGCGGTTTTGTACTTTTCATGTCTTCGTCGGGTCCTGCATGAAATTGCGCAAGTTCCTGGTACTGGCCGCACCATTCCTGCTGCTGTCATGCACGGCAGTCGGCGAACGCACGCAGTTGAGCGTCGCCTATTACTCCATCGCCGGTTCCACCTATGACGAACTGGACCAGCAGATCGCTTTGCACGGACCTAACGTTCTGGGCGTCGGCCGCGCACTTGCGGCAACCAATGTACGAATGATTCCCGATTTCCGCTTTGCCGAGAAAGATGGCAAATGCCATGTGACTGGCGCGCGCGTCAGCGTGCAAGCGCATGTGACGCTTCCCAGGCTGGAGAGTCAGGAAAAACTGCGCGAGGAACTGGCCAGCGCATGGGACTCGCTTGAACACTATGCCCGCTTGCACGAGGGCGTGCATGTTGCCATCGCCGACACGCATGCACTGAAGGCGGAAGCCGCGGTGTTGGCGCTGGAAGCACAGCCCGGCTGCGCGGACATGCGGGCCCGGGCCTCGGCGATCTTCAAGGCGATGATGGCCGAACACCAGCGGGACCAGTTGCAGTTCGACCGCGAGGAACGCGGGCGCATTGCTGCACTGGTGCACAAGACGAGGCTTCAAAGCCGCGGCGCAACTTTATCCGAACTGGAAACCGCGACGCAGTAGCAAGATCAGGCCTGGCGTTCGGGTATGTGAACGACCAGTCCGTCCAGCGCGTCGGAAACCTTGATCTGGCAGGACAACCGCGAATTCGGCCTGCCTTCCCAGGCGAAGTCGAGCATGTCCTCCTCCATGATGTCGGGGCTGCCGGCCTTTTCGGTCCATGCTTCATCGACATAGACATGGCAGGTGGCGCAGGCGCACGCGCCGCCGCATTCCGCTTCTATGCCGGGCACCGAGTTCTTCACGGCATTTTCCATGACGGTGGTGCCGTTTGCGGCTTCGACGACCCAGGATTTGCCGTCATGGGAAATGTAAGTGATCTTGGCCAAGTCTGATTTTCCGGAAAGCTGCGGGAGGGACTTGTGGCCGGTTTACCTGACAGGCAGGCACTGTCAAGCAGCGCCGCTGCCGCAGTGCGTGACACGGTTCATATCAGCGTTCGGATATAGGCCTGCACCCGCCCGAATTCAGTTTCCAACGCGCCGGAATCGACAAAACCCGGCAATTCGGCTTCGGCCGCCAACTCGGCGAGACGGAAGGCTCCGATTGCACGCGCCGACCCCTTCAACGTATGCGCGGCTTCCTTGCGGGCACGATTGCCGCCCGCCAGCGCCCCCAACCATATGGGAGCCTGCGACAGAAAAATGCGCAGTACTTCCGCTTCGAGGGCTCGGTCGCCCATTGTCTGGCCGGACAAATGAACGAGATCCACAGGTTCGCTGCCGTCGGTTTGCCTTGTCCCGATATGGGACTTGATCCTCGCATGCATTAAGAAGTCCCCCTCGACCGCTTCGGGCCGGAACCCGCAATTGCCGGTGATCATTGCCACAAGTTGGAAAATTTGTGTTAAGCAAGGCTAGGGCGCCCGAGGGATACGTTTTCACAAAAATGTCAAGTATCCATCTAAAAATCAGCGGGGATGATGCCCAAAAACGGCCGAATTCGTTAACCTTGTCTTTACTTTTGCATGGGCTGCGGCGCACGCTGGTTGTCGCGGGGTCGCATATGTGCCATTACGACAGCATGGCGTCTTGTGTCCTGTTTCCGGACGTTTGCGTCCGCCAGTTCAATCGGCGACGCAAGGACAAGGCGCACAGGGTTCGTTTGTCACGTCCAGCGGTGGGGGTAAGGCAGGCGTTCCGGGTGCAGGAACAGGCATGAAGACCAGTCGCCGGCACGACCAGGCTGTTCTGGAGACTGCCCCGGAGAAGGTGTTGGAGTACGGCATGAGGCCTGATCGGGCTGCTTGCCAATGCGGGGAATTCACATGGCGTCTGAGTCGAAAAAAGACCTGACTACCGAAGCGGCGCTGCAAGCGGTCGAAGATGCCCTTGCGCTTGATCTTCCGGCGGATGGCGGCAAGGCGCACAAGCCTGAACCCGCGCCCGACGAGCCGTTGTTCGATGCCGATTTCGCAGAACTCGAGACCAAACTGGCGGAAGCGGCCAACGATCTGCGCCGCCAGAACGCGGAAACGGCAATGCCGCGCCCTGGTTCGGGCCTGCGGCCGAAGCGGCCGGCGCCATCGCGGACAGCGCCATCGCCGGCAGCTACCCCTGCCCGCGACGAACAAACATTTGCTGCCGATACCGGCCTAGCCCCGGCAAACGATGACAAGCGCAACAAGGCTGCTGACCTAGTCTATGCGCTTCAACGGCAGTCTTCCTCGCGAATGTACTGGTTTGCAGGCATATTCAGCCTGGCTTGGCTGGCACTGTGCGGCGCGGCGGGCTTTTTCGCCATGCGCGACGGATTGATCCTGCCTTCTGCCATGAGCAGCCTTGCATGGGTTGCCCTTGGCGCCGCGGTTGTCGTGCCGCTGCTGCTGTTCTGGGCATTTGCCGCAATGATAAAGCGGGCCCAGGAAATGCGGCTTGCCGCAAGAACCATGACCGAAGCGGCGATCCGCCTGCTTCAACCCGAAGAAGTGGCTGCAGATTCCATTGCGACCATCGGGCGGGCGATCCGGCGTGAAGTTGCTTCCATCGGCGATGGCGTCGAGCGCGCTTTGGGCCGCGCATCCGAACTGGAATCGATGGTCCAGTCCGAAGTGCGCAACCTTGAACGCTCATATACTGATTCCGAAATACGCCTGCGCGGCCTCGTCAGCGAACTTTCCGCAGAGCGCGTAGAGATCGTCAATCACGCCGAGCGCCTGCGCGAGTCCCTCTCTTATACGCATTCGGGCCTGACGGACGAGCTGGAGCAGGTTACCGGACGAATCCAGTCCTCGATCGACGAGGCCACCGTGCGCATGAACAATGCGCTGCGAATGCGGCACGAGACGATCACTTCCACATTGTCGGAAGCAGGCAATAATCTGGTATCGCTGCTGTCTGCCTCCGGCGGGGAACTCGAGGGTACGCTCAACGCAGTGACCGACAAGGCGCGCATCACCCTCGCCGAAAAGACCCAGGAAATGGGCAAGCAGGTGAACATGATCGGCCAGGCTGTCGCCAAGCTGATCGAGACGCGCACCGCCGGCATAAGGGAAACGGGCGAGACGGTCACCCGCGAAATTGAAATGGCTCTTGGCGCGCGCGCCATTGAGTTCACTTCGCGGCTCGACCTCATTGAATCCAACATGGGCGAGCGCGGCAAGGCGCTGCTGGACCTGATGGGTACCCAGGCCGATCAGCTTTCCCACCAGTTTGATCGCCTTGACCAGAACATGACCACCAAGGGCAGCGAACTCGTCAATGCCCTTGGCATGCGCACGCAAGCGCTGGACAAGGTGCTAGGCGAGCTGGCCACCGCGGTGGATGACACCATAGCACAGCGCCTTACCGGCTTCGGCCAGACGCTGACCAACAAGGTCGGCAAGGTTGTCGATGATCTCGGACAGAAACATGACACGCTCGAGATACTTGCCACGCGGATCGGCGAGGCGATCGACGGGCGCGCAACGCGCATCGAGGAAACGCTTCGCGAACGCACCGCCGACCTTTCCAAGGCATTCAACGAGGGCGATCAGGCAGTCCGTTCCACCATCGAGTTTGGCCTCACCGGCTCGGCGGAGGCTGCAAACCGCATCGCCTCGCTCATCGAGGAACGCAACAAGACGCTGACCAGCGAGATCGACACCCGCGTCTCGGGCCTGACCGTGAACATGGACGACCGGGTCCGGCAGATCCGCGGCATCCTCGACGATCGGGTCGGCCAGATCACCGTCACGCTCGACGATCGCGCCAGCATGATCGATGGCGCGCTTGGCGAGCGCACGCGCGTGTTGGCGGAAGAACTGGAAACCCGCACGAGCGCGTTGGTCAACAAGGTCGAGGAACAAACCGCCGCCATCACCGGCGGACTCGACCAGCGTACCGCAGGCTTCCTGGTCGGTCTCGACAAACGGGCAAATTTCATCACCACGAAGATGGACGAGCGCACATCCGCCTTTGAAGCGGGCATGGAGGAGCGTACGGAAACGCTGCTGCAAGGACTCGACAGCCGCGCGACTTCCATCGCACGGGAACTCGATACGCGCGCCAGCGCCATGACCAAGGGGTTCGACCTGCGCACCGACGCATTGACGGAAGGTCTCGACCAACGCACTGCCAGCCTGCTCATCGGTCTCGACAAGCGTTCGACGATCATTGCCGACGAACTCGACAAGCGGTCGCAGGCAATCACCGGCGGCATCGACCAGCGCACGACCAGCCTGCTTGGCGGCCTCGACAGCCGCGCCAATGAAATCGCAGGCGCGATCGAAGTTCGTGCGGGCGCAATCGCCCAAAGCATCGACAGCGGAACCAACAGCCTTCTGCGCGGCCTTGACAGCCGGGCCGGTGAAATCTCCGGCGCGATCGACAAGCGCACCGGTGTCCTCACCCATGAACTCGACCAACGCGCCGCGCGTATCCTTGGCGGCCTCGATGAGCGCACGCATGCCATTGCAAGCGCGATGGAACAGCGGCGCAGCGAACTGGCCGGCGACTTCGACAAGCGCGCTGCAAATCTCCTTTCCGGACTGGACCAGCGTGCGAACTTCATCTCCGGCGCACTTGAGGAACGTTCCTCGGAGATCGTCAAGGGCGTCGACGAAAAGACCTCGGTCTTCGTGGAGAAACTCGATCAGCGCGCCACGCTTCTTGCGCAAGTCGTCGAGGAAAAGAACAAGGCGCTCATTTCCGCGATTTCCGCAGAAACGCAGCACACCGGAGAAGCGCTCGACAAGAAGGCCGAGCGGCTGACCCATATCCTTACCGAGCGCGCCGCAGCGATCAATTCGACCCTGGGTACCGGTCTTCTCGACGCGCAGCGCAATCTCGAGGACAAGTCGGGCGAACTCAACCGCATGCTTTCCGAGCGGGTTCGCGAACTCAACGACGTGCTGGAAAACCAGGCAAAGCCGGTGGTGGAGGCGATCTCCTCGCGCGGCATGGATGTGACCACCCGGCTCGGGGCGCTTCACAAGACGGTCGCAACAGACATCGTCGAATTGCTCCAGCAACTCGCCGGCACCAGCGATGCACTGCAAAAGCTGCTCGACACGGCGGGCGCACGCATGACGTCCATGCAGGACTCGATCACCACGAATGCCCGCGACCTCACTGCCGCAGTCGACAAGGCCAACCGGGACGTCAGCCATTCCACGCAGGTGGCCCAGTCCGCGCAGCAGAAAATGGATGTCACCGCGGGCGGGCTCGTTTCCACGATTTCCGGCATCGCCGAGCGTTTCGAGGAACAGGGCATGATGTTGCAGCACGCCACGCGCCTTATCGATGCGGCGCAGGCGAACCTGTCCTCGACACTGGAAGAAAAGCAGCAGTCCCTGCATGCGTTGGCGACCGGCCTTGCCGAGCGGACCGAAACCATCGAACGCACCATGGGTTCATTCGGCGAAATGCTGCGCAAGTCGCTCGACGAAGTTTCGGAAAAGTCCAGAAGCGTCGGTTCGCTCATTTCGACGGAAGTCGGCACGGCCATCGAGCAGGCCAACATGCGCTTCGCCAAGTCGGTCGAAGTCATGCGCCAGGCGGCGCAGGACGTGCAGCGCGACCTTGAGGAAACCCGCGAACAGATGCGCCGGGGCGTCCTCGAACTGCCCGACGAGACCCGCGAGAGCGCCGAATCCATGCGCAAGGTGGTCGCGGACCAGATCGCAGCGCTGCGCGAGCTTTCCGAGATTGTCGCGCGGTCCGGCAAGACCATCGAACCCGCCGTTCCGCAGCGAATTGCGGCGGCAAACACGCAAGCCACGGCTGCCGCAGCCGCGACCGGCAGCTTCGGCCGCGGAAGGCCCGAGGCGACGGTCACCCC
>JBGSJA010000014.1:0-13693 GCA_041742235.1 Salaquimonas sp.
GCTTGTTGACGAGGGCGCGGGCAAGCGCCACGCGCTGCCGTTGGCCGCCCGAAAGCTGCGCCGGTCGGCGGGAGCCGTAACCCGGCAGCCGAACCATTTCCAGCGCGGCATTTGCCTCGCGCCGCCTTTCCTTCAAGCCGACGCCCTTGATCATCAAGCCGTAGGCGACGTTGTCCTCGACCGACAAATGCGGGAACAGCGCGTAGTCCTGGAAGACCGTGTTGACGTTGCGCCGCCAGGGCGGAACGCCCTCGGCAGTTTCGCCAAAAATCTCGATATGTCCCGATGTCGGCTGCTCGAAGCCGGCTACAAGCCGCAGGCAAGTCGTCTTGCCCGAGCCGGATGGCCCCAGCATCGCGAAGAACTCGCCGACGCCGATCTCGAGGTCGACGCTGTCCACGGCCCTGACGCTGCCGAAATGGCGCGATACTTTCGAGAATGTGACTGCTTTTGACATTTGAAACCGGATTCGTTCCTCGCCGGAGGGTGATGCCCGGGTCAAATCGGGCGGCGCAATCTCTTGCGCCGCCCCCGGTTCAGCCCGTGGCGCACTCCAAAGGGGCAGAGGAGAGCGTCAGCGACCGCCGATCACGCCGATATAGTCGGACACCCAGCGATAATAGGGCACGCAGGCGTCGTTCTGGCTGGCGCACTTGGTTGTGGGCGTCGTCCAGAAGCGGATCTTCTCGAAATCGTCGAGGCCGTTGAGCGTGCAGCCTTCCTTGGTCTGCATGCCGCGACCGTCGGTGCAGGCCGCCGGAACCGACGGGTTCGCGCCGAACCAGACCGATAGGTCGCTCTGCAGATTGGACGAAAGCTGGTGCTCGAACCACATGTAGGCGCAGTTCGGATTGGCCGCGTCGACATGCATCATGGTCGTGTCGGCCCATCCGGTCGCGCCTTCGACCGGTATGACCGAAGCCACCGGCGCGCCGCCCGACTTGAGTATGTTGACCTGGAACGGCCAGGAACCGGATGCCACCACGCCCTCGTTCTTGAAGTCGTCCATCTGGATGAAGGCATCGTGCCAATAACGGCCGACCAGCTGGCGCTGCTGGCGCAGGAGGTCGAGCGCTGCCTTGTACTGGTCCTCGTTGAGCTCGTACGGGCTCTTGATGCCGAGTTCCGGCTTGTGGTGCATCAAGTACTGCGCTGCATCCGCGATGTGTATCGGGCCGTCATAGGCCTGCACGCGGCCTTTGTTGGACTTGCCGTCGCCAAGTGTCGTTTCCTCGAACACGACGCTCCAGCTTGTCGGCGCTTCCTTGAACACCTCGGTGTTGTACATCAGCACGTTCGGCCCCCACATGTAGGGAACGCCGTAGTGGACGCCGTCGACCGTGTGCCAGGGGGCGTTTTTGAGCCGGTCGTCGACCGTGTTCCAGCTGGGCACAAGATCGACATTCACCGGCTGAACACGCTTGCCGGCGATGAGCCGCAGCGAAGCGTCGCCCGAGGCGGTGACGAGGTCGAAGCCGCCCTCGTTCATCAGCGCGACCATTTCGTCAGAGGTGTTGGCCGTCTTGACGTTTACCTTGCAACCCGTCTTTTCCTCGAACTTGGTCACCCAGTCGAATTTCTTGTCGGTTTCCCCGCGTTCCACATATCCGGCCCAGGCAACGATGTTGAGCTGCCCCTCGCCCGCTCCGATCTCCTTGATCTGCGCATGAACAGGGGCAATGGCGGCGAGTACGAATGACAGCGCGGTACAGCTTGCAAGAATTCGTTTCATGGACTTTCTCCCTCTTGGCGGTCGCGCGGCGAGACCGGCGCTTGTTCCCGCCAATCATGCTGAACCCTTTCCCCTACGTTCGCAAATTCATTTGTTAGAAAAGTGATATCGGTATTTCCGATAGATGGTCATCGCGGTTTGAGCGAACGCTGTGCGCGTGCAAGGTCGATGAAATCGCGGCCGGGTTGGGCAAGGCTCGACCCCTTGCGCCACACTACGCCCACCTGAACGAATGGCAGTGCGCCGGAAATGTCGCGCGACTCGATGCGGTCGCCCTCCAGCGACCACGGCCGGTAGACAAGGTCCGGCAACAGGGCAATGCCGGCGCCGGTCGCCACCAGGCTGCGTACCGCCTCAACCGAGCGGGTCCGGAACGCGATCCGCGGGCGGGTGCCCAGCGCACCGATCAGCCGCGCCGTCGGCTCCTCGATTTCGTCGAGGGTCAGCAGGATCAGCGGTTCATTCGAAATGTCGGCGAGGCTGATGCTCTCGGCGCCGGCCAGCGGATGTCCCATCGGCAGCCAGAGGCGGTAGGGCGAAACTTCGAGGATGTCGGCCTGCAGCGCAGCCCGGTCGCGCAGATTGGATGTCACCATGACGGCGACGTCCAGTTCCCCACCTATGAGAAGGTGTTCCAGATATTCGCCATTGTCTTCCGTGGCGGTGATGGTAACGCCCGGATACGCCCGGCGAAACCGCGCGATGATATCGGAAAGGACATAGCCGGCGACCAGCGACGTGACGCCAAGGTTGAGCCTGCCAGCGACCGTTTCCGATGAGTCCTGGAAAGCCTGCCGGGCATCCGCAACACTGGAGAGGATGCCCTTGGCGTGCCGCAGGAACTGGTGTCCCTTGTAGGTGATGGAAAGGCCGCGCGAATGACGCTCGAACAATTGCACGCCAAGATCGCTTTCAAGTTCCTTGATCGCCTCCGTGACCGAGGACTGCGAAATCGACAGCTTCTGGGCGGCGCCGGAGACGGAACCCTGCTCCGCCACAGCAACGAAGTACTGCAACTGCCTGAACGTGAACGCCATTTTCTCGCTGTCCGCGCCAAAAGCGCAATACCCGCACAGCAGCGGCCTCGGCGCAAGCCCTTCGCCACGACTACCTAGGGCTTAGGCAGTCATTGCCGATGCCTTCAGTATTCAAACCTGTTGTGCGCGCTGGTTGTATCGCGATATTGGTGTGCGCCACATCGGAATCGAGCCCATGAACAAGATTGCACCCAAGACCGGTCCTGCTGGACGCACACCGACAGCGACCGGGGAATTGCCCGCGAAGGCGGGCGAGGTTTCTTTCCGCTCCACCGTCGAGCAAAGCCGCGTTGCCGCGCAGGTTCAACAGCGCGAGGGCCGTACACCCGTGCCCGTGGACCGGGAGCAGCAACGCAAACGGGGCAAGCCCCCCGTTTACGAGACGCTTGAAACGCTGGCACTAAAGGACGCGCTTGAAATCCAGGGCATGCGCGGTGGCAAGCCAATACCCCGCAGGAAGGGCGTTGAATATTCGGACCTGGCGATCGCCGTGATAGCCGGCGCCGGCACTGGCAAATCCGCCCCCGCCCCGGTCCTTGCCTACAGCACCATTTTCATGGACGGTCGCCAGTTTACCCACTGGAAGCAAGGCACGTCCGACCCGGCGATGGACAGGAACATCCACGAAATGCTTGCGGAGATCGTGGACGAAAGTGACGACGGCTGATCACGGGATCCGTCCCGCAATGACACAGATTGTGCCGCGCCGGCACGTTCGTTTTGAAACTGTTCGCATTCTGGCGCCCGATTGTGTATTGTTCTGCTGTGCATGAGTTGTGTGATTTTTTAAAGAATATTTTAGTGCATGCGTAATTTCGCAAATTAAGCGACATTTTTCGGTGTTTTTTTAGGTTCCGGCTTCGATCCCCTGGGTCTGGCATGATTCTTGACACCTGGCTGCCGTGTGGAGGCTGCCAAGGCGCTATGAATCCCATGACCGTTGAAAAAACTCCGGCTACCGCGTCGGGCGTGCGCATCATCATCGTCGATCCCCATCCTCTGGTCAGGGAGGGTTTGCGCTCGAGCCTGGAGCGCAACCACAGCATCGAGGTCGTGGCGGAGGCCGGTGATGCAATGGCCGGTCTTTATGCCGCCGCCCGCCATCCCGGCGCAATCCTGCTTGCCAACGCGTCCCTGCCGGAAAACTCGGCGGTTGAACTGGTGCGCCGATACCAGCGGGAAGCGCTCGCCGGCACAGGCGTCGTGATCTGTCACCTTCCGGAAAATGCGCAACTGATCAGGCAGTTCATGGACAATTGCGGCCGGGCATTTGTCTGCCAGAACGCAACCGCCCGCGAATACATGGCCGCGATCACGGCGGTGCTCGCTGGAGGGGTCTTCCTGTCGCGCAGTCTGTTCCATTGCCTCACGCTGGACAGGGACGGATCGCGCAGCCGGCCGAACCCCTACAAGCTCACCGACCGCGAACTGGAGATCCTCAACAGCCTGGCGGCCGGATGTTCCAACAAGGAAGTGGCTACCCTGTTCGACCTTTCGGTACGGACCGTCGAGGCCCACCGTCTTTCCATCCGCCAGAAGACCGGCGCGAACATTCTATCCGAGCTTGTGCGCGTTTCGCGCGCGATCGGGTCAGACGCGAGCGCCCCCGAACTTCCGTCTGTGCCGGCGTCAGAGGACAAATTGCCTGCGCCCGAGCCGGCGCGTCAATTCATGGAGGGATCCACAAACCGTGACGGTCCAAGATTCATGTTGGAGAAACGTGATGTGCGATAAGTTCAAAGGTCGCCTGCAGGCCTTCGCGCTGTCCGCAATGACAGTGTGCCTAGCCTCCGAAACTGCCAATGCCGCAGATTATTCGAAGTTTCCCTCGTTCCATCACTACGATGTCGACAAGGAAAACGGCGTAGAGCCGAGACAGGTTTCGATTGCGGCCAAACCGATATCCGGTGAAAACTCGACCGGCGCGCAGGATCGCAGGGTCATCGTGCTCGAGCAGGACCTCAAGGGTTTCCTGATGCTCGCTGGAAGTCGTCACGGGACACACATCACTGTATCTCCGGCAGTGCGCGGGACGCTTCGCAACATGGCGCTTCCCGGCGACCTCGATGCGATGCTGCGTACGCTGGCGGCGGAGTTCGGCTTCGAATGGTTCAGAGAGGGCGACAGCATCCAGGTGTCGGCGGCAACCGACTCCGTCTCGCGCATCATCTTCCTGGGGCGCATGGAGATGGACGAGTTGAAGCAGTCGATCGCCGAAGCGGGCATGTCCCCCGAAGGCTACGAACTCAGCTACGTCGAAAGCTCGAACTCGGTGCTGGTCAAGGGCCCGGTCTCGCTGGTCGCCCGCATCGAATTGATGACGGAAGCCTACAACAAGCGCAATTCGGGCGTTCGAGTAATTCGCCGCGGCAAGGAAGGCTGACGGCGCAACGGGTTCGGCAATCATGCCAAACACCAAACGGTCAAAGGAGAAGGACGATGGAACCAAACCAGGCAGCAGGAGCGGCAGGCGCGAACAACGCAAGCGCAGGCGGCGGAAATGACAAGCTCAACGAGGCATTCGACTACGCCATCAAGGAAGCCAGCCAGACGCTGACCATCACGACCAAGAAGGGCGCAGACCTTTATGCGCTGAAGCAGCGCCCGCAGTGATTGCAGCCTCGGGGCGGCGCCTGCCGCCGCCCCGGCCACGGCCCAACGGCCAAGTCAACACGAACCGAACCGGTGCAAGATGGAATTCCTGCGGAACGACAACGGCGAACTGGATTTGCGCGCCGCACTCGACAAGTGCCGTGTGACGGTAACAGGTGGCGCCCATCGCGGCGCCAGCGTCATCAACAGCTCCGGCGCCATCACCATCGGCAAGGCGGAAAGCGGCGACATCGTTCTGTTCGGCGATGATGTCGAACCCGTGCATTTCCGCATCAAGGTCGAGCCCGGCCTGTTCAGCAAGCTCGTCGTTCACGCAATGGAAGGCCCTGTCGAGATCAAGGGGCGCACCATCGTCGAAGTGGGCGAATACACGCAGATCCCGGCCGGTGCCGAAATCATCGCAGGCACTGCGGCCCTCAAGGTCGAGCGCGTCGCCGATCCATCCAATCTGGCGGTCCCTGCCCTGCGCGCTGGCATCGTGGTGCTGGCATTTTCGACTGCATGGGTCGGCTGGAGCCTCATCACCACCATCATTTCCATCGTCCCGGGAAGCGCAAGCGCGATTGTTGAAAGCGTCAGTGCACCGGTATCGCGACAGATCGGTGCGGCGCTCGGCACTCCGGCCGCCAAGGAAGCCGCAAGCACGGAAGCCTATGCATGGCAGGCGCGGGCAAAGATCGAGGATCTGGGCCTGAACCGGGGATTGCGGGTCATGGCCGGTCCACCCGAAATGCTGCGCGTGACCGGAACGATCAACGAGGCGCAGGCTCCCTCATGGAACGAATTCCTGCGTTGGTATGACAGCAATCCGGGCTTCCCGAAGCTTGTGCGCGATGTAGCCCGGTCCGAGGCGGATACCGATCTTCCAGCGCTGCAATCCGTCTGGCTGGAAGGCGAGCCTACCGTTTATTTCAAGAGCGGTGTGTCCGGGAAAGTCGGCGACGTCGTGCCGGGCGAATGGCGGATCACCGCGATAACCGCCGCGTCTGTCACGGTGGAACGCGATGGCTCGTCCGTCGCACTGACCTTCTGATCCCGAAACAAAAGGCCCGGTCACAGCAATGTCCAGAATCGATTACCCAAACAATACATCGGCCCATGTGGGCGCGGGCCGTGGCGCGGAAGCGCCTTCCGCACCGGGGCTGGTGCGGATCGACAGGCTTGGGGCCACCGCGCCGCGTTCCCGAACCGAGGCCCGCCGTAGGACCCGCCAGCTGAAGGCGCTCGCTTCCGCGACCCAGATTGCCGAGCACGACATGGCAGAGTTGCGCGATCGTCCCCGCGATGATGTCGTGACACGCCTCTCGCGCATTCTGCTGGTGGCGGAAGCCCGGCATGGCGAGGGTGGCGGCGACGAAGTCGACACCATTTTTAATTCCATCGTAAACGAACATGTCCGCCGCCTGCTGTTGGTGCGCACGCCGCAGCCGGGCAACGGCCAGGGCGGGTGGTGACATGGCGCTGACCTTCGCAAGACGCACTGAAATCGCGCAGCCCGCGGCGGCGCAGAAGTCCCAGCCACGAATTTCGCAGGCGGCGACGGCGCAGCCACGGGCAGCTCCGCCGCAACGCTCTTCCTCGCCGGCGCCGGCTGCTCACCTGGAATTGGAAACCGCCGATGTGCGCCTGCTTTGCGCGATCGCGGCGACGCAATTGCGCTACGGACGGCCGGAAGAAGCTGCCGGATATCTGCTCGGGCTGCGCCGCTTGCAGCCGCATGATCAGCAGGTGCTGCGCCTGCTCGCCCTGTCCCTGATGAAGCTTGGGCGATGGGAACAGGCCGCAGGGCTTCTCGACGAACTCGACCGCATGGCGCCGGGCGAACGCATGCTTGGGCTCTGGCGTTCGCTCATTGGCTTGCGCACCGGCCGCATTGCCGAAGCACGCGACTGGTTTCAACGCTTTATCGGCTGGAAGGAATAGCCGCAGATGACGAAGTTCCTGACTTTCATGCGCGCCCGCCAGGACCTGGCGTTGATTGCACTGATGATGATCTCCGTCACGGTGATGATCATCCCCTTGCCCACGCTGCTCCTCGACATTCTCATTGCGGTGAACATCGCGCTGACGCTGCTGATCCTGGTCGTCGCCGTCTACATCAAGCGGCCGGAGGAATTTACTTCCTTTCCGGCAATCATCCTTCTGGCGACCACCTTTCGCCTTGCAATCACGATCTCCACGACGCGCCTCATCCTGTCGCAGGGCGACGCCGGCGCGATCATCGACACCTTCGGCACATTCGTCACGCGTGGAAGCGTGCTGGTCGGCCTGGTGATCTTTCTTGTCATCACCACGGTGCAGTTCATCGTCATCACCAAGGGCGCGGAACGCGTCGCGGAAGTCGCGGCCCGCTTCACGCTGGATGGCTTGCCCGGCAGGCAGATGAGCATCGATGCGGAACTGCGCAACGGCGACATCGACGGCCCGACGGCGCAGCGCAAGCGCGCCAAGCTCGACCGCGAGAACCAGTTCTTCGGCGCGATGGACGGCGCCATGAAATTCGTCAAGGGCGATGCCATTGCCGGTTTGATCATCGTGGCGATCAACCTGATCGGCGGGCTTTCGGTCGGAATGCTGGTCAACGGCATGCCGCTCGACGCGGCGGTCAGCCTCTATTCGCGCCTTACTGTCGGCGATGGACTTATCGGCCAGATCCCCGCACTCATCGTCGCGCTTTGCGCCGGCACGATCATCACCCGCGTGAACAGCGGCAAGGACAGCGACCTCGGTACCGAGATTGTTTCGCAGCTCACCACCGGCCACAAGGCGCTGTTCGTCTCCGGCGGCCTGGTCGCCATGCTGGCCATGGTGCCCGGTTTCCCCGCGATGGTGTTCGTCTGCCTTGGCGCGGCACTGGCCGGCAGCGGCTGGTACATCATGCGCAGCCGCCAGGGCGCTGAAACAGCTTCTGACAATGCAGATCAGGGGGCTATGCTTGCGCCAGCGACTGCCGGAAAGGCTTCCACACACAAGGCGCAGCTTTCAAGCATCCAGGCGGAAGCAGGCAGCGTGGTCGTGATCAGCCTTGGCGCTGCTGCTTATTCCGCGATCGATCCAGCCACATTTGCCGCAACGCGCGAAACCGAGCTAGAAGCGATGTATGCCCGAACGGGCCTGCGAATGCAGCCATTCGGCATCCAGCTTGACGACACGCTGGAACCCAATGGCGTCAGGCTGATGCTCGACGGCGTGCCTGGATTTGAATCCGTGGTCGAGCCGGCGATGCTGGTTGCGGTAACCGGGCCGGAAATCCTTGAAATCAATGGCATCGAAGGCCGCAAGCTCGAGGCCAAATGGGGTCTGCGCTCGGCATGGTGGATCGATGCGGGCCACGCATCAATGCTAGACGCCGCACAGGTCGAAACGTTGCCGATGTCGCAGTTGGTGGCGAAGACCGCAGCGCGCTTCATGGTTCGCAACGCATCGCGGATCGTCGGCTACAAGCAAATCCAGGCCATCATTCGCGAACTTGGCGCAGAACATGAAAACCTCGCATCGCAGGTCAGCCAGACCATTTCGGCGGTACAGTTGTTGAACCTCGTTCGCAAGCTCTTGCGCGAAGGCGTGCCGCTGCTTCCGCGGCGCATTCTGTTCGAGGCGCTGCTGGAGGCTTCGGTTACATCGGCCGGCAGCGAACATCTGGTGCGCGCTGCCCGGACGGCGCTTGCCAGGCAGATATGCGCAACGATCGCGGACAGCAACAATGTGATCGCCGGATATGTCATCGAGCCGGAGCTGGAGAACGTGTTGCGCGAGAGCCTGTCGCGCAATGGCGAAGAAACGGCGCTCGCCCCACATCAATCAGTCACGGCCGGCCTGCTGGAAAATGCCCGCAAGGCGCTTCACCGCCATGAACTGGGAGCAAATGCGCCGATCATCCTGACGGTGGACGACTTGCGCTGGGCGCTGGGCGCCTTCCTTCGCGGAAACGGCATCGACGTTCATGTCATGGCGTTCCACGAAATCACCTCCGAGTTCAGTTTCACCCCGGTCGGCACACTTTCCGCGCCGGTCGAGCATTGGAATTCACCGCTCGACTACGACGAGGCGGCATAGGTAGTCAGCACGAATGGCAATTAACCACGCAGCCTGAAATAACGTCACGCGACCAGGAAAACCGGCAATCTACGCATAAAACAATGTATAAGTAATGGTGCGTATTTGGTTGTTCCTGGTCATGAACAACACACCACGCAAGGACAGGATCAGACACATGCAACCCACATCCAACATTTCTGCCAGCAACAATGCCACCGCCGCAAACAATGCGAATGCCGGCGATTCCGCAGCGCAGCTGAAGGCCGACCAGTCGAAGATCGCTCTCGCAAAAGCGTTCCATTCCATAATCACGAAGGTCATGGACGCCGCGAACGAGAACGCCAACAACTAGTGACAACACGGGGCTGAATTTCCATGGCAATCGAAGCATTGGCTTCCATCTCGACTCAGGCTGTCAAGGATGCGCGCCAGGTGGCGCTCACCCAGCCTCCGGCAAAGGAAGCGGCAGGCGCCGCGCAGGGACCAACGCTTTCGGTCAATGTCGCACCGCCACAGACGCAGCCGGGCGGCGGTTTTGGCGACCAGATGGCGAACCGCATCTATGACGCGATCGACCGTGTCGGCGTCGAGCTTCCCCGTTTCGAGGCAAGCGCCGAAAACAGGATCGACCGCGCCAAGGAGGCGATCAGTCCGCAGTCCGAGACCATTTCCGCCGGACCCAAGGCGGAGACCAGTGGCGAGGACGGGATCGCGATGATTTCCAAGACCTTCGACCACGCCATCTTCATGGCGTCGGTGAACCAGGTGCTCAGCGGTGTTTCAGACACCGCACGCACCTTGGTGAAGCAGCAGTAACCGCTTCAACGCGAGAAAAGGGGCAACATGTCTTTGCACAAACACTCCCCCATGAAACGGGCCGCGCGGCTGGCGCCGGTGCTGGCGCTGGCATTGTTTCTTGCAGGCTGCCAGTCGGAACTCTATTCGAACCTTCCCGAGCGCGACATCAAGGAAATGGTGATGGTGCTCAAGCGGATCGGCATCGAGGCGACGACGACGCCGGGCAAGGACGGCAAATATTCGATCGAGGTCGATCGCAGCCAGCTCAGCGCGGCCATCGCCGAGCTTTCCCGCAACGGATTGCCACGCAAGCAATACGGCTCGCTCGGCGACATCTTTGCCGGCGACAAGCTGGTCTCGACGCCCTTCGAGGAGCGCGCCCGCTTCATGTACGCCCTCAACGAGGAACTCGCCGACAGCCTGACGCGGATTTCAGGGATAACCTCCGCGCGCGTGCACATCATGCTTCCGGAATCTTCGCCGTTCGACAAGGGCAAGGCCAAGCCACGCGCCTCGATCTTCATCTACAAGGCGCAGGGCGCCGACCTTTCCGAGCTCGTGCCGACCGTCAAGAACCTTGTCGTCAACAGCATGGACGGGCTGGAATATGAGAACGTGGAAGTGGCCATGTTCGACGCCGCGCTTTCGGCAACGGCAGCGCCGGCATTCAGTGCCTCGGCCCGCGGAGTGACCGGAACCGCCATTACCCTGGCGCTCCTGGCAGCCGGCGTGTTCGTGGCGATCGGCTTGCTTTCCCGGCTGCGCGGCGGCCAGGTCTCCCGCCGCCCCGAAGCCCGCGCCCTCAAGCAGGGATCGTAAGCCATGGCCGGCCTCATACATTCCGACTGTACGCATCTCGCGCCCGGCGCGATTGTAAAGCTGGGCGCAAGGCTCGGCTCGAAAAAGATCGCCGAGGCCGCGATGGCAAACAAGCGGCTCTCGGCAAAAGTGCTCGCCGGTGTCCTTTCCTCTCATTCGATCTACCCGCGCGGCGAAACCGATCTGCAGGCAACCGCCGCCGCGCGCGCATGGCTGTCCGCGCCGGACCGGTTCGAGCGCGTTTGCGGCCTCGTGGTCTACGGCTCCATTGTGTGCGCCAGCGTGGATGCG
Source organism: Salaquimonas sp. (assembly GCA_041742235.1). Taxonomy (GTDB): domain Bacteria; phylum Pseudomonadota; class Alphaproteobacteria; order Rhizobiales; family Rhizobiaceae; genus BOKV01. The sequence continues at coordinate 11,329 of JBGSJA010000014.1, forward strand.
AAATCCTATCGGCGCATGGTGCAACTCTTCGGGGCCGATGACCTGGCAATCGCCTGCCGGATCCATGAAGCGAATGCGACGGATACCGACAACGCAATCGACGAGGAGCGCATGGCCGAACTCGTCCAGCATGCCGGGCGCAACGTGGTGTTGTGCTGGTTCCAGGGCGCACCCGGCGAAATCGCGGAAGAATTGATGATCTCCGCCATCGCCCAGCGCATTTCAGGTCCGGTCCGCGGCAGGGCTGACGTGGCGCGCAGCACACGCATCGCTTGCGCCGTCGCCGCCGAGTTTGCCAGGCTGGAGCTCGTGTGACCATGAAAGGAAATTTTGCCTATTCGGGTCGCATCCTCGTGCCGGGCGAGGACGAATACGGCCAATTCGACGACGAGGGCAATCCCTTCGATAACCTTACCGGCACGCCGGAGGACGCCCATGCCGAGGCGCAGTCGATCATTGCCGCGGCGATGGACGAGGCCGAGGAAATAAAGGCCCGCATGCTGGCTGGCGTCGACCTGGAATTCGAGCGCCGTCTTGCCGAGCGGCTCACATCCGCCGCCCGCGAGTTCAACTTCGGCATCGCCGAATGTGGTTCGATCCTCGCTGAAATCGTGTCCGACGCATTGGCGGACATCATCGGCGACACCCGTTCGCCGGAATTGCTCGCAAAAGCCGTCGCGAAGGCCTCCGCCCGTCACCTGGAAAGCGCGAGCCTGACCATCCTCGTTTCGCCGGAAGACCATCCGAGGCTCGAAATTCTCCGGATGGGAATGCCTTCCGGCACATCTGTGCGGATGGTTGCCGATGCCTCGATCGCGCGCGGGCGCTGTCTGCTCGATGCCGGTGGCAAGCGCTTCGAGATCGGCGTCGATGCACAGATCCGGGCATTCCGCCAGCAAGCCCGAAAGCTTGTCGCGGGCATGGCCGCGGGCGAGGCCGGCGCATGAGCCGGCAGGTCCGCGAAAACATCTCCGCGGCAGCCCGCCAGTTGCATCACGGCCTCAGGGGCCGTTGCCATGCCAGCGAGATCGGCAGCGTCTTGCGCGTTTCCGAGGGCCAGATAGTTGCCCGCCTCGGCGGTGGCTTCATCGGCGAACTTTGCCATCTTGTCGATCGCCAGGGCGGGCGCCGCATCAATGCTCAGATCGTTTCCGTCGAAGGCGAAAACGTCGTGCTTTCCCCTTTCGAGCCTGTCGGCGGACTTTCCGTCGCAACCGAAGTCGAGGCTACCGGGGATTCCTTGCGTGTCCCGGTCGGCGACTGGCTGATCGGACGGGTCATCGACGCGCTCGGCCGCCCTCTCGACAACATGCCTGTTCCCGTATCCGGCCAGACCAGACCGGTATCCAGCAAGACCGTCGCCCCGATGGACCGGCATGTTATCGACAAGGTCATGCCGACCGGCGTGAAAGCGATCGACCTTTTCAACACGGTCGGCGAAGGCCAGCGAATGGCGATCTTCGGATCGCCCGGATCGGGAAAGTCGACGCTGCTCAGCATGCTCGCGCGGCACAGCGAGGTGGATGTCGTGGTGCTGGCCATGATCGGCGAGCGCGGCCGCGAGGTTCGGGAATTTCTGGAGCGCCAGATACCCGCGGAAGTTCGCAACCGGCTCGTCGCGGTGGTATCGACCTCGGACCGGCCCGCCATGGAGCGCGTCATCGCAGCCCATGCCGCCATGACGATCGCCGAGGATTTCCGCTCGCGCGGGCGAAAGGTCCTGATGCTGTTCGATAGCGTCACCCGCTTTGCCCGCGCCTTGCGCGATGTCGGCCTCGCCGCTGGCGAAACCGTTGTACGCCAGGGACTTACGCCGTCATTCTACGCAGAATTGCCGAAGCTGATCGAACGGGCCGGCAAGACGCAGGCAGGGTCGATCACCGCATTCTTCACCGTTCTGTATGAAAACGAAGGCGTCAACGACGCAATCGCCGACGAGGTGACCAGCCTCACGGACGGCCATCTGATCCTCGACACCGCCTTGGCTGCTTCAGGACATTATCCTGCGATCAACCTGCTGAAGAGCAAGAGCCGCCTCATGCGGGAAATCGCCAGCCGCGAAACCGTCGATCGGTCTTCCTTCATGCGCGCCATGATGGCCAAGTACCAGGAAATCGAATTGCTGGTGCAGGTAGGCGAGTACAAGGAAGGCAGCGATCCTCAAGGCGACATTTCCATTCGCGCAAGGCCGCTCATCCGGAAACTGGTTCGCCAGGAAGTGGAGGAGCACTTCGCATTCGATCACGCAAATTACCTGGCGGCGAATACGGTCGATGGCCTCGGCATCCTCGAAGATCAATAAGCTTCTCCAGTTGCGATCCGTGCGCCGAAAGGCTGCGGAGCAACGCGCGGCGGCCGCGGCTGG
>JBGSJA010000015.1:0-10008 GCA_041742235.1 Salaquimonas sp.
CGCGGCGATCCGCCAGTGCGCGGCCGATCCGCAAATGGTCGCCGGGCTTTCAACCGGCGCTCGCGCCCGCGCCATCCAACTGGGCAGCTGGCGCGGCAAGGTCGCCTGGATGATGAACCTTTATGAATCAATCCTGTCTGAAAAAACGGAAATGGGAGCAGCAGTAAAATGATGAAAGGAAACGACCGAATCCCCCGCATCCTGGCAATCAGTTCAGGCGGCGGGCACTGGATCCAGATGCTTCGCCTGCGGCCGGCCTTTGCCGGCGCCAAGGTGCTTTTCGCATCCGTTGGCGACAGCCGCGCGCGGGAAGTGGCCCCCGCGCCCTATTGCTCCATTCCGGACGCAAATCGCGCCCAGAAACTGAAGCTGATCTGGCTCCTCGCGAAGGTAAGCTGGCTCCTGCTGCGCTTCCGGCCGGATGTCGTGGTCTCGACCGGCGCAGCGCCGGGCTACTTCGCGGTGCGGCTCGGCAGGCTGATGGGAGCGCGTACGCTCTTCCTCGACAGCATCGCCAACGCCGAGGAGCTTTCGCTCTCCGCGCACATGGCACGGCGTCATTGCGATCTGGTCCTGACCCAGTGGCCGCATCTTGCGGGCAAGGACGGGCCTTTCTTCTCGGGGTCGGTACTATGAACATTTTCGTGACCGTTGGTACACAGCTCCCCTTCGACCGCCTCGTCAAGCAGGTGGATTGGTGGGCCGGATCGAACCATTGCACCGTGTTCGCCCAGATCGGCCGCACGCAGATGCAGCCGCGCAATATCGAGTGGCGCGACTTCCTTGAGGTCGAGGAAGCCAATGAGCGCATCCGCTCGGCGGATTTGCTGATCACCCATGCCGGCATGGGCACGATCCTGACCCGGCTTGAAACCGGCAAGCCGCTGATCGTGATGCCGCGCATCGCCTCGCTCGGCGAACACCGCAATGACCATCAACTGGCTACGGTGCGCCGCCTTGGGCACTTGCCGCTGATCACCGTCATTCGCGACGAACGGCACATGGAGGAGGCGCTTCAGTCGTTCGAACCGCAAGTCGATGCGCAGGGCATCGGCGCCGCGGCGTCGCAGAGCCTCGTCACCGCCATTCGCCAATTCGTCCGGATCTGACCACGCCCGCGGGGCGGTAACCCAAGGAAGAAAACATGCGTGGCATCATTCTCGCAGGGGGTAGCGGAAGCCGCCTTTATCCCCTCACACTGGCGGTTTCGAAGCAATTGCTGCCGGTCTACGACAAGCCCATGATCTATTATCCGCTTTCCGTGCTGATGCTCGCCGGCATCAGGGAAATCCTGATCATATCGACGCCACACGACCTGCCGCATTTCCGGCGGATGCTCGGCGACGGCTCGGCATTCGGCATCGAGCTCTCCTATGCCGAACAACCCGAACCCGGCGGCCTCGCGCAGGCCTTCCTGATCGGTGAGGAATTCCTCGACGGCGATCCGGCGGCGCTGGTGCTCGGCGACAACATCTTTCACGGCGACCGGCTCAAGCAGAAGTGCCAGGCGGCAGCCGCGCGGACCAGCGGCGCAACCGTCTTTGCCTATCACGTCGCCGACCCCGAACGGTATGGCGTGGCATCGTTCGACGAAACCGGACGAGCGACCTCGATCGAGGAAAAGCCGGTATCGCCAAAGTCGAACTGGGCCGTTACGGGCCTTTATTTCTACGACAGGGATGTTGTCGAGATCGCCAAGTCGATCCGTCCCTCGCCGCGCGGCGAACTCGAGATCACCGATATCAACCGTGCCTATCTGGAACGTGGCGACCTGCAGGTGGAACGCATCGGTCGCGGCTTCGCATGGCTCGATACCGGCACCCATGACAGCCTGCAGGATGCCGGCTCCTTCATCCGGACGATTGAAACGCGTACGGGCGTGAAAGTCTGCTGCCCGGAGGAAATCGCCTTCAGCAGTGGCTATATCGACGCCGGGGCCATGATAAAGCGGGCAGACATGCTGGGCAAAACCGATTACGCCGCCTATCTTCGCCGGGTCGCGACTGAAGGAGCAATCCAGTGAGGATCAATCCGCTGGGAATGGGTGTCGTCGAGATCGTACCGCAGCGCCATGGCGACGAGCGCGGCTTCTTCGCCGAAACCTGGCAAGCCGACCGCTTCGCCGCAGCCGGAATCCCCGGCGACTGGATACAGGACAACCAGTCGCGTTCGGCAGCAGCCGGCGTGCTGCGCGGCCTCCACCTCCAGCTCGAACCGCACGCGCAGGACAAGCTGATCCGGGTTCTGTCAGGCTCGATTTTCGACGTCGCGGTCGATGTCCGGGAGGGTTCTCCCACATTCGGCCGCTGGGTTTCCTGCATTCTTTCCACCGAGCGGTTCAACCAGCTTTACGTGCCGCGCGGTTTCGCGCATGGCTTCCTGACACTGGAACCGGACGTCGAGGTCCTTTACAAGGTCAACCAGCCTTGGTCGCCACAGGCGGAACGCTCCATTCGCTGGGATGATCCGGCGCTGGCGATAAGGTGGCCGCTTGCAAACGGCGCCAGGCCGCGCCTTTCGCAGAAGGATGCCGACGCGCCCCTGCTGGCGCAATTGTTCGCCCATGGGGCAAAAAAGGAGATTGGCGCATGAAGGTCATGGTAACGGGCGGCTGCGGCTTCATCGGCTCGGCGGTTTGCCGCCATCTGGTCGGAGATCTCGGGCATACGGTCGTCAATGTCGACAAGATGACCTATGCCGCGAGCGAGGGCTCGACCGCCGCGATTGCGGGCAGCGCGAACTACCGCCACCACAAGCTCGACATATGCGACCGCGACGCGATGCTGCAACTGATGCGAGACGAGGCGGTGGACGCGGTCATGCACCTTGCTGCCGAAAGCCATGTCGACCGCTCGATCGATGCGCCGTCGGCCTTCATTGAAACCAACATCGTCGGCACGTTCGCGTTGCTGCAGGCCGCGCGCGCCTGGCACCAGGAAATGCCGCAGGAACGGCGGGACGCCTTCCGCTTCCACCATGTTTCCACTGACGAGGTCTATGGCGACCTGCCGCTGGACGGGGGCCTCTTCACCGAGGAGACGTCCTATGCGCCTTCTTCGCCCTATGCCGCGTCCAAGGCGGCCTCCGACCATCTGGCGATGGCCTGGCACCACACCTATGGCCTGCCAGTGGTGATGTCGAACTGCTCCAACAATTACGGGCCGTTCCATTTTCCGGAAAAGCTCATTCCGCTGATGATCCTCAACGCGATGGAAGGCAAGCCCCTTCCGGTCTACGGCAAGGGCGACAATGTCCGCGACTGGCTGCATGTCGAAGACCATGCGCGGGCGCTCGCGCTGGTGCTGACCATAGGCAAGCCCGGCGAAAGCTACAATGTCGGCGGGCGCAACGAGCGCTCAAACATCGAGGTCGTGCACGCAATTGCCGATACGCTGGATGAACTGATGCCGCTCCCGGCCGGTTCGCGGCGCGGGCTGATAACCCATGTCGCCGACCGTCCGGGTCACGATCTGCGATATGCCATCGACGCTACCAAGATCGAAACCGAACTCGGCTGGCGCGCGAATGAAACCTTCGAGACCGGACTTCGCAAGACCATCGTCTGGTACATGGAGAACGAAGCGTGGTGGCGGCCATTGCGCGAGGCGCGATACAGCGGCCAGCGCCTTGGGACGATAGCCGCTTGATCAGGATCGCGGTCACGGGCAAGGCCGGGCAGGTGGCAACCGCGTTTGCCGAGCGCGCCGCCTTGCAGGACGGCTTCGAAGTAATTCTGCTTGGCAGGCCGGAGATGGACCTCTCCGCACCCGCAACCGTCGAGGCGGCAATCAATGCGGCAAGACCGGACCTTGTCATCAACGCGGCCGCCTATACCGCGGTCGACAAGGCCGAAACGGAAGAAGCCGAGGCGTTCGCCGTCAACCGTGATGGCGCGGCGTCTGTCGCCAGTGCTGCAAAGGCCGCCGGCGCGGGGCTGATCCACATTTCAACCGACTATGTCTATAGCGGCGACAATTCGCGGCCATGGCGCGAGAACGATCCGGTCGGTCCGGTCAATGCCTATGGGCGCTCCAAGCTCGCCGGCGAGATCGCAGTGCGCCAGGCGCATGATCGAGCGCTCATCCTGCGCACCGCCTGGGTTTACAGCCCCTTCGGCGCCAATTTCGTCAAGACCATGCTGCGCGTGGGCCGTGAGCGCGACCATCTGCGCGTCGTTGACGACCAGCTCGGCAATCCGACCGGCGCGTTCGATATTGCCGATGCGGTACTGGCGATGGCCCCGCGGGCCGTTGCCGGCGAGTCGGGCGGCACCTACCATTTCTGCGGCAAGGGCAGCACGACATGGTTCGGCTTTGCCAGCGAAATCTTTGCGCAGTCGGCAGCGTTGGGCGGGCCTTCGCCGCGCTTGGAGCCGATCTCGACCGCCCAGTACCCGACGCCTGCGCAAAGGCCGTCCAATTCACGCCTCGACACCACGGCTTTCGAAACCCGCTTCGGCCACCATCCACAGCAATGGCAGGCCTCGCTGGGCGAAACCCTTTCAAGGTTGTTTGGCTGACCGCGTCCTTCCGCGCGATGGACGGATGCCTTTTGAAGCGTGTATTCAATCGCACGAAGATCAACCGATTCGGACCCGTGATGCGCAAACTCGCAGCAATCTTCGCGGCGGCGATGCTTTCCGCCTGCAACAGCACCGCCATTGAGGAGACCCTTGGCTCTGGCGCCGGGCTGGCTGTAACGGGCATTGTCCCGTGCAGCCGAGATGCACAGAATTCGAGCTGCCAGTTCGCCGTCAGCCGCGAAGGCAACAACGCGCAGGTGACGGTAAGTTGGCAGGATGGCGAGAAGCGGGTGATCTATTTCGAAAACGGAAACGCGGTCCGCGCTGACGCCGCAGCGGTCTTTTCGACGGAAAGAAAAGCCGGTGCATCGATCGTCCGGATCGGCAGCGAACGCTACGAAATCCCTGACGCCTCGGTTTCCGGCTAGCCGCGTTCGCGCGTCGCGGTGAAATTGATCTGCGGCCACTGCCGCTTGATGAAATCCAGTTCCCAGTCACCCTTGGCGAAATAGACATTGTTGCCGTTTCGATCGAGCGAGATCGACGACTTCTCCGAATCAACGAAAGCCTTCAGCTTTTCCTTGTCGTCGCAGCCGATCCAGCGGGCGCGCGTATACGGAGAGGGTTCCAAAGCAATCTCCACATTGTATTCGGCCGCGGCGCGCGAGCGCAGCACGTCGAACTGCAGGGGTCCTACCGCGCCGACATACCAAGACGAGCCAAGCACCGGGCGGAACGCCTGGATAACGCCCTCTTCCGACAGATCGTCCATCGCCTTGGAAAGCTGCTTCATGCGCGAGGCGTCGGTGATGCGGATGCGCTGGATGATCTCCGGCGCAAAATTCGGAATGCCGGTGACGATCCGGTTGCTCCCCTCTGTCAGTGTGTCGCCGACGCTGAGCGTACCGTGGTTCGGAATGCCGACAATATCGCCTGCCACCGCCTCCTCCGCCAGTTCGCGTTCGCGCGCGAAGAAGAACATCGGGTTCGGTATCTTCAATTCCCGCCCGCTGCGCACGTTCTTGAGCTTCATGCCGCGCGTGAAGCGTCCCGAGCAAACGCGCACGAAGGCAATGCGGTCGCGATGATTGGGGTCCATGTTGGCCTGGACCTTGAAGACAAAGGCTGTGACTTCCGGGTCGGCCGGGTCGATCGGCGCCGGAATGGCCGGCTGGAACAGCGGCGGCGGCGCGTGTTCGGCCAACGCATCAAGCAATTGCCGCACACCGACATTGCGCAGTGCCGAGCCGAAAAGAACGGGCGTCTGGTACCCCTCGCGATAGGCGTCGCGATCGAAGGCCGGCAGTGCCGACTGCGCCAGTTCCAGCGCCTCGGTAGCGGCGCGCAGGCCCTCGTCCTGGCGTTGGGGTTCGGGAAGGGGTGCGGTCTCGCCGTTGGGCAGGATCAACTGCCCGCCGGCGATGTCGATGACGCCCTGGAAGGCCGTTCCCATGCCCACGGGCCAGGACAGCGGCGCGGCATCGAGTTGCAGCCGTTCCATGATCTCGTCCAGCACGACCAACGGCTCGTGTCCCTCGCGATCGACCTTGTTGACGAAGGTCATGATCGGAATGTTGCGGGTCCGGCAAACCTCGAAAAGCTTCCATGTCTGGTCCTCGATGCCCTTGGCGGCGTCGATGACCATGATGGCCGAATCCACCGCTGTCAGCGTACGGAAAGTGTCCTCGCTGAAATCGGCGTGGCCTGGCGTGTCGAGCAGGTTGAGCGACAGGCCGCGATGCTCGAAGGTCATCACCGAGCTCGAAATCGAAATGCCGCGCTTCTGCTCGATTTCCATCCAGTCGGAGCGGGTACGGCGGTTGTCACCGCGGGCACGGACCTCACCGGCAAGCCGGATCGAGCCACTTTGCAGCAGCAGCTTCTCGGTGAGCGTCGTCTTGCCGGCGTCGGGGTGGGAGATGATGGCGAATGTGCGCCGCGTCTTCCACGAGGCCGCAAAGCCGCGTCCCTGGGCTTCCGCCATACCGGTGATGTCGTTCATGGGCGCGAAACCCTCCTCGGCAAATGCGCCGGAAAGGCACGCAGCGCGGTGTCGAATTAGGCCGTCCGGGCCTTCATTACAAGCGCCAAGGCGGCGCGCAGGATCACAGGATCGGCCTGCCGCCGGTTACCGGGATGATCGCGCCCGACATGTAGCTGCCCTCTCGGGCGGCGAGAAGCACATAGGCTCCGGCCAGTTCGGCGGGTTGCCCGGGCCTGCCCATCGGCGTGTTCTTGCCGAAATCCTTTACACGGTGGGGCATGGTGGAAGGGATCAGCGGCGTCCAGATCGGACCCGGCGCCACGGCATTCACCCTGATGCCCTTCTTGCCAAGCATTTGCGCCAGGCCTGCGGTAAAATTCGCCACCGCGCCCTTGGTCGTTGCGTAGCACAACAGGTCCGGCGAGGGATCGTCCGAATTGATCGAGGCCGTATTGATGATCGAGCCACCCTCGCGCATGTGCGGCAATGCCGCCTTGCACAGGAAGAAATGGCTGTAGATGTTGGTCCGGAAGGTCAGATCGATCTCCGCTTCCGTCAGTTCCGAAATGTCCTTGATCGTCTGCTGGTGCGCCGCATTGTTGACGACGATGTCGATCCGGCCGAACTCCTCCATGGCACGGTCGGCGATCTCGCGGCAGAAGGCTTCCTGCCCGACATCACCTGGCATCAGAACGGCCTTGCGGCCGGCTTTCTCCACCAAGCGCGCCGTATCCTTCGCGTCTTCGTGCTCGCTGAGATAGGCGATGAGAATGTCTGCGCCCTCACGGGCATAGGCGATGGCAACGGCCCGGCCAATGCCTGAGTCGCCGCCAGTAATGATTGCCGCCATTCCTTCCAGCCTGCCGCTGCCGCGATAGCTTTCCTCGCCATGGTCGGGGCGCGGGTTCATCTGGCCGGTATAGCCGGGAACTTCCTGCGCCTGCTCAGGCAAGGGCGGTTTCACTTTGCTGTCGCTGCCGGCTGTCATGATCGCCTCCATTACGTTCCGCAAACCGTCCCGGCCTGCAAAGGTTCCGGAAATTGGCTTGGAACACCCTTGGACGCTGCCGGTTATGGAGGCCCGGGCGGAATGCCCCAAAACCTCCCAAGGAGTTACCGATGTACAAGATCCTGACAGCAAGCGCCCTTGCACTGTTCGCAACCACCGCGATGGCGCAGGACACCGTTGTCTTCGACGACAACCAGAGAATGGTGTTCATGGACGACGCCGGCGCAATGCGACCCGAAGCTGACGCACGCACCCGCTTCATGGCTCTTCCTGCAGAACAGCAGACTGCAATCCGCGCGCGTTGCGACGAGTGGCGCAATGTGGCCCCGCAGGGCAGCAGCGACCTGACCGACACGAGCCAGAACAACATGCCCAATCCGGCGCCGGGCGCAATCATGCGCAATTCCTGCACCTACGTGCAGAACTTCTGATGGTTTGAACAATGGCAGCCCGGCGCCAGCCGGGCTGCTGTACTTTTGCCTGGACAGCCATTAATTTCGCGCACCGTTCGCGAACAGGTTGGCAATGCCAGGCACTGAACCCGCAATATCCGTTCCGCGCGTCGCCTGTATCGGCGAAGCGATGATCGAACTGTCGATGACCGGCGGTTCGTCCGCCGATATCGGCTATGCCGGCGACACCCTCAACACCGCGATCTATCTCAAGCGGGCGGCAGGCGCCGCAGCCAGCGTCTCCTATATGACGGTTCTCGGCGCCGATCCGTTTTCGGCGCGGATGCGAGGGATAATCGAGGCTGAGGCAATTGATACCGGGCATATCGGCATTTCCTCCGATCGACTGCCTGGCATTTACGCTATTTCCGTCAGCGATAGCGGTGAGCGAAGCTTCCATTACTGGCGGGAAAATTCGGCGGCACGCATGCTGTTCCAGCCCGGCAGCGGAACCTCGCTTGAGATGCTCAACGATTTCGACATCGTCTATTTCTCCGGTATCACCCTTGCGATCCTGCCGCGGCAAATCCGTGCAGATTTCCTCGATTTTCTGGCGCTTTGGCGGCGCCAGGCGGGCCGGCGCGTCGCCTTCGATTCCAACTACCGCCCGCGGCTGTGGGCCGGAGCGGACGACGCACGCGAATGGATCGGCCGGGCCTGGAAGATCGCGGATATCGCGCTTCCCTCGATTGACGATGAAATGGCGCTGTTCGGCGATGCAGGCGAGGCGGAAGTGATCGCGCGTATCAGCGGTGCGTCGCGGGGCATTGGCGCATTGAAGCGCGGCTCGCGCGGACCGCTGCCGATTGGCGAGCCAGTGGGGCCTGTGGAATATCCTGCCATTTCCAACGTTGTCGACACCACCGCCGCGGGCGACAGTTTCAATGGCGGGTTTCTTGGCGCGTTGTTGCGTGGCAAGCCGATCGACAGGGCAATGGCGGACGGCCATTCCTTTGCTGCGACCGTCATCGGCCATCGCGGCGCAATCATTCCGGCAAAGGAAATGCCGGTGATCGAGCCTTGATCAGTCCTTGAAGAACCGAAATGTGGACTGCTGCCGGTAGGACTCGCCGGGCCGCAACACCGCCTGCGGGAAATGGCGGTGGTTCGGCGAATCCGGCCAGATTTGCGGCTCCATGCAAAATCCCGCGAACGCCTTGTAAGGCTTGCCCGTGAGGCCCGGCTCGACAGTATCCAGCTTGTGGCCCGCATAGAATTGCAGTCCGGGCTCCGTGGTCGCCACCTCCAGGGTGACGCCTGAATTCGGCGAGCGCACCCGCGCGCAGTTGCGGATCGGCCCGCGCTGGCCCGAAATGCAATAGTTCTGGTCGTGGATGACATTCGGCGGACCGTCCGGCCCCAGCACACGCATCATGCGGAAATCGCGCTCGGTTCCAGCGACGAGCGCTATTTCGCCGGTGGGAATGAGTTCATCGTCGAGTTTCACCCACGCCTCGGCGTCGATCTCGAAGGCATGTCCCAAAACGTCATCGCCGCCATCCAGATTGAAATAGCTGTGATGGGCAAGGTTTACGAGCGTCTGGGCGTCCGTCACCGCGCTATATTCGATGGCAAGTACGCCGTCGCCCGGAAGCGAGAAAACCGCCTCCATCTGGCATGTTCCGGGAAAGCCCATATTGCCGTCGGGATCGGTCAGTTCTAGCGCCGCCTTGTCCGCGGTCACTTCGGTAAAGCGCCAGTTGCGCTTGGCGATGCCGTTCGATCCGCCATGCAGGCAGTGCTTGCCGAGAAAATTGCGGTCCAACTGATAGCTGTTCCCGTCGAGTGTGAACCGGCCCTGGCCGATCCGGTTGGCATAGCGGCCGGCCGTGGTGCCGAGATAGAAATTATTGTCGCGGTAAGGCGCAAAGTCAGGGTAGCCCAGCACCAGCGGCGGCTCATGGCCGGCAAGCCGCAAATCTTGTACCACGATGCCCCAGCTCAGAAGTTTGAGCGTAATTCCGCCGCCCGTCAGTGTTACCCGCTCGACAGTCGAGCCGTCCGGCGCGCTTCCGAAATTCTCGCGGTTGGCCATGCAGTA
>JBGSJA010000016.1:0-2363 GCA_041742235.1 Salaquimonas sp.
CGTAATCGTCGCCTCGCCGCCCATTGCGGTAAATCGATCACTGGACCTCTCCCTCAAATGGGAATCCCGACATAGATTTTCATCACCACGCACCGGCTTTTTGATGGCCGTGCGATGAACCTGCGATGAACTTGCGGTGAACGTATTGTTATGAATAGTCAGCGTTCAGCGATCGTCGGCAGTCCCTTGCGCTCGCGGATCATGTTGGCGAAGCGCCGGAAGAGATAGTGGCTGTCCTGCGGGCCGGGAGAGGCTTCCGGGTGATGCTGTACCGAGAAGACCGGCTTGCCCTTCAAGGCAATGCCGCAATTGCTGCCGTCGAAAAGCGAGACATGCGTCTCCTCGACCTCTGCCGGCAGCGTGGAGGCATCGACGGCAAAACCGTGGTTCATCGACACGATCTCGACCTTGCCGGTGGTGTGGTCCTTCACCGGATGGTTCGCGCCGTGGTGGCCTTGGTGCATCTTCATGGTCCGCGCGCCAAGCGCCAGGCCCAGCATCTGGTGACCGAGGCAGATGCCGAATACCGGCACGTCCTTCTCGAGCACCCCGCGGATCGCGTCAATTGCGTATGCCTCGCCCGTGGCTGCCGGGTCGCCGGGCCCGTTGGAAAGGAACACGCCATCGGGATTGCGCGAAAGGATATCCTGCGCGGTTGCGGTGGCGGGCAGTACCGTTACCCTTGCGCCCATGCCCGCGAGCAACCGCAGGATGTTGCGCTTGATGCCGTAGTCGACCGCAACGATGTGGAAGTCGGCATTGGCGGGATCAAGCTTTTCCTGCGTGCCGCTCCAGTTCCACGGCAGGTCGTCCCAGGTCGAGCTTTGCCCGGAAGTGACGTCGATCGCCAAATCCGCGCCCATCAGGCCCTTCCATCCGGCCGCGAGCTTTTTCAACGCGTCGATGTCGAACCGGCCTTCCGGGTCATGCGCGATCACGGCATTCGCGAGGCCCTTGTCGCGGATCAGCGCAGTCAGCGCGCGGGTATCGATGCCGCTGACGGCGACGATGCCGCGCGCCTTGAGCCAGTCGTCGAAATGACGCGTAGCCCGCCAGTTGGATGGCGCCGTGACATCCGCCTTGAATACCGCGCCGGCCACCCGGGCTTCCGCCGCCAGGTTAAGCGTCTCGATGTCATCCTCGTTGACGCCGACATTGCCGACATGGGGGAAGGTGAAGGTGACGATCTGGCCGGCATAGGAGGGATCGGTGAGAATTTCCTGGTAGCCGGTGATCGCCGTGTTGAAGCAGATTTCCGCCTGACGGATGCCAGTCGCGCCTGCGCCCTTGCCTTCGATGACGGTCCCGTCCGCCAGCACGATGACGCCGGTAGGCTTCGCGATGGTCCAGGGATTGGTCGGCATGGCTTGGATCCGGATGGTTGCGCGCCCGATGGCCCGCGCGGTTTTGCGCGAAGTCCGTGACGCTCCTGCTCTTTGGCTGAAACGGCAAACTAGTCGAACGCCGCATTGCCGTCAACCCGCGTGCTGGACCAAATATATAAGACAAATCAGTAAATTAGCCGTTTCCCCCGGGATTGCGGAGGGGAGGGCGGTCGTCTATGCTCGGTACCGGCGAAGGAGAAAGACGATGCGCGAACAAATCACGGCTGCCCTGACCAGGGCCCAGAAGGAACAGGACAGGCTGCGCGTTGCGACGCTGCGCATGGTCAACGCCGCCATACAGGACCGCGACATCGCCAATCGCGGAAAGGGCAAGGGGCCTGCGGACGATGCAGAGATTTCCGAGCTGCTGCAGAAGATGATCAAGCAGCGCGAGGAGAGCGCGCGGCTTTTCCGGGATGGCGGTCGGCCCGAGCTTGAAGCGAAGGAAAACGGCGAGATCGCCATCATCCGCGAATTCATGCCGAACCAGCTCTCGGAAGCCGAACTTGGCGAGGTGATCGCAAAGGGGATCTCCGAAACGGGCGCCGTTTCGGTCAAGGAGATGGGCAAGGTCATGGGCTGGCTGAAGGAGAACTACCGCGGCCAGGTCGACATGGCCAAGGCCGGCCCACTGATCAAGACGAAGCTTTCCTGATTTAGTTTTCGCCGTCGTGGCCGTCGCCGATTGCAGCATGGGTTACGGGCGCCGGCTTGTACATCGAGAACACGATCCCGCCTGCCAGGATTGCCAGCGTTATGCCCAGCGACCATGCCGGCGACAAGTGCCCGAGATGGAAGAACTTCTCAATGAAGATCTTGGAGCCGATGAAAATCAGCACCAGCGCCAGCGCGTATTTCATGTAGTGGAACTTGTCGATCAGCGCCGACAGCGCGAAGAACAACGCGCGCAGCCCGAGCACGGCGAAGATGTTCGACGTGAAGACGATGAACGGATCCTGCGTGATGGCGAAGATCGCA
>JBGSJA010000017.1:0-3374 GCA_041742235.1 Salaquimonas sp.
TCCGTCTCCGAAAGCGGGCCGCCGACGGCGTGTGTGTCGCCTGCCGGCGCGCAGCAATATTGCGCGAAGCCGCCATCGATTTCCGAGCCGAGCCAGGGCGTGACATCGCCTTTGCGCAGCGAGACAAGGCAGCCCTGCACGATGACGCGCTGGCCGACCCGCGCCGGATCGACGCCCTCGCCCACGGCGTCGATATAGCCACACACATCCGCGCCTTGGATGCGCGGGAAGGAAAGCCCCTCGCCTGTCCACGACGCGCCTTCCTGCGGATCTTCGCTGGACGCATACCAGCCGATGCGGGTGTTGATGTCGGTATTGTTGACGCCCGCCGCCCTGACGCGGATGCGCACGAAGCCCGGCCGAGGATCCGGTACTGGCAGCCCGTCGCGCCAGACAAGCTGTTCGGGTCCGCCATGCCCGACAAGCTGAACCGCCGACATGGTGCGCATTTTTCGTTCCCCGCTTGCATCCTGCCTGTCTGGCCGCGATGCTAGTCCCTCAAATCCCGCTTGGGAAGCAACCGGGGAGGACACCATGGCCCGCGAAAAGACCACCCGCATCGTCGCACTCGATTTGCCGAAGGAGGAAATGCCGCTGGACGAGCGGCAGAAGAAGTATCTCGCAGTGTGCGACGAGAAGATCGGCTTCGTGCCCAACGTGCTCAAGTCATACGCGTGGCATTCTGCGAAATTCGCCGCGTTTACCGCAATGTACAACGATTTGATGATGGGCGATTCCGGCCTTTCCAAGCTGGAGCGCGAGATGATCGCGGTGACCGTTTCTTCGGCAAATCACTGCCACTATTGCCTCGTGGCGCATGGCGCGGCGGTGCGCGAGCTTTCCGGCGATCCGGCGCTGGGCGAACAGCTTGTCACCAATTACCGCACTGCGCCGCTGGACGCGCGCCAGCGGGCCATGCTCGATTTCGCCTGGAAGCTGACGAAGCAGCCTGAAGCCGTTGACGAGCCTGACCGCGAGGCACTGCGCGCCGCTGGCTGGAGCGATCGCGACATCTGGGACATCGCCTCCGTCGCTGCATTTTTCAACATGTCGAACCGCCTGAGCGCTGCCACCGACATGCGGCCAAACGACGAATATCACGCTCTGGCCCGCTGACGCTGAGGGAACCGTGCCGTTTCCCTGTCCGTTTTCCAATGAATTGATCCCGCGCAAGGCGCAATTCGCCATGAATTGCTAGTTTGCAAGGTCATTCACGAAGGAGAACCGGCATGAAACCTGTTCGTACGCTTGTCGTCATCACCGACGGCGCAAAGGCGATTTTCTACCGCAATGACGGCCCCGGAAAAGGACTCGTCGCGCTGGACAGGCACAAGATGACGCAGGATGTACCCCCGAGCCGCGAATTGACCAGCGACCGGCCCGGCCGCAGCTTCGATTCCTCCGGTCCGCACCGCAGCGCCATGGAACCGAAATCCGATCCGCACGATCTGGAGGAAGCGAGATTTGCTGGCGGCGTGCTGGAGCGGACGGAAGAACTGATGAATGCCGGCGAGGCGGAGAAACTCATTCTCGTCGCCGCGCCAAAGACGCTCGGCGAAATGCGCAAGGCAATGTCGAAATCCCTTGCCGGCTGCCTCACCGCCACGCTGGACAAGGACCTGACCCGCACCCCCGCCCCGGAATTGCCGAAGCACCTGGAGGGCGTGCTGGCGGTGTGAGGGGTGCGTTACCTGTAGATCTCGCGCCGATGACCGATTTGCAATATCAGGATGTGAATGTCCTGATCCTCGATGTGTGCAATGATGCGATAGTCGCCGACGCGATACTTCCAAAATGGCGAAAGGGTGCCGCCAAGCGCAGCGCCAATCGACCGTGGATCCTCAAGGGTAGAAATGCGCCGTTCGATAAATGCGGCGACACGGGCGCGTTCCTTGGCGCCAAGGGCGCGAAGTGCCTTTAGGGCTCGCTTGTCAATGCTGACTTTCCACGCCAAGGCTTAATGATCCGGCGCGGCATCTATTTCCTCGCGCGTCAGGCCGAGATCGGTAATGGCTTCCTTCCACGAAACCAGCCGTGGATTTTTCATGCGCTCTTCTGCCAAATAGTAGTCCTCAAGGTCCCCAATGTGCTCAAGGATTGCTTCCTTGGCATAAAAGCTTTTTGTGCGCCCGGTCTTGCGCGCCAGGTCTTCCAGTCGTTTTTCGATGTCAGGCGGGAGGCGAAGGGCAAGCATCAAATCACTCCGTTTGCTATACAAGTATAGCAGCAGCGGTTTTTGTTCAATCCCCTCACCGCGTCAACCGCTTGTACGTCACCCGTTTCGGGTTGACGCTGTCGGCGCCGAGGCGGCGGATCTTGTCCTTCTCGTAGTCCTCGAAATTGCCTTCGAACCATTCGACATGGCTGTCGCCCTCGAAAGCGAGGATGTGCGTCGCCAGCCGGTCGAGGAACATGCGGTTGTGGCTGATGATGACCGCGCAGCCGGCGAAATTTTCAAGCGCGTCTTCGAGCGCCGCCAGCGTTTCGGTGTCGAGGTCGTTGGTCGGTTCGTCGAGCAGGATGACGTTGCCGCCCTCCTTCAGGAGCTTGGCCATGTGTACGCGGTTGCGCTGCCCGCCCGAGAGCGTGCCGACCTTCTGCTGCTGGTCGCCGCCCTTGAAGTTGAACGAAGAGCAATAGGCGCGCGAGTTCACTTCGTGCTTGCCGAGCTTGATCACTTCCGAACCGCCGGAGATTTCCTCCCACACGCTCTTGTCCGGGTTGAGCGAGTCGCGGCTCTGGTCGACATAGCCAAGGCGCACGGTTTCGCCGACGCGGATTTCGCCGCCGTCCGGCTTTTCCTGTCCCGTGATCATGCGGAACAGCGTCGTCTTGCCCGCGCCGTTGGGGCCGATCACGCCGACAATCCCGCCCGGCGGCAGCGCGAATTCGAGCTTGTCGATCAGCAGCGTGTCGCCATAGCCCTTGGAAAGGTCGACCGTCTCGATCACAAGCTGGCCGAGGCGCTCGCCCGCCGGAATGATGATCTGCGCGTTCTGCGGCGTGCGGTCGTTGGCGGCCTTGACCAGTTCGTCATAGGCCTTGATGCGAGCCTTGGACTTCGCCTGCCGCGCCTTGGGTGAAGCGGCCATCCATTCGGATTCGGCCGAAATCGCCCGCTGGCGCGAGGCTTCCTCGCGGCCTTCCTGCTCCATGCGCTTGCGCTTGGCCGCCAGGTAGGCGCTGTAGTTGCCCTCATAGGGAATGCCGCGGCCGCGGTCGAGTTCGAGAATCCAGCCCGTGACATTGTCGAGGAAGTAGCGGTCGTGGGTGATCATCATCACGGCGCCTGGATATTCGCGCAGGTGCTTTTCGAGCCAGGCGATGGTTTCCGCGTCGAGGTGGTTGGTCGGCTCGTCGAGCAGCAGCAGGTC
>JBGSJA010000018.1:0-34780 GCA_041742235.1 Salaquimonas sp.
AGCCGTAACCTTTGGTTGCGTTAAACCACTTTACGGTACCTGTTGCCATGACGCTAATTCCTTGTTGCGCGCGTTGACGTGCGGCCAAACCGGGCCGCGGGCAGATCGAGTATCAAGTCAGCAGAAACGTCAGCATGCGCAACAAAGCGCCAGGCGAAGTATCTAGAGCCTGTATCGATAGCGGGCATATACATGCCGAATGGGGCGCCAACAAGGCGTAATCGTTCAAGAAACCAAGATTATGGCCGCGCTACATCGTGGCGCCGATTTGCCAGGGCACGAACTCGTAATCGCCAAGGCCCTGCGCCTCCGACTTGGATTTTTCACCCGAGGCGACGCGCAGCATGATCTCGTAGATCTCGCGGCCCTTCTGCTGCAGCGTGGCTTCCCCCGTGAGCATGTCGCCCGCATTGATGTCCATGTCGTCCGGCATGCGGTTGTAGATGTCGGTATTGGTCGAAATCTTGATGCATGGCGCGGGCTTGGACCCGAAGGCCGAACCGCGCCCGGTGGTGAAGACGATCAGATTGCAGCCGCTGGCGATCTGTCCTGTCACCGAGGCTGGGTCGTAGCCCGGCGAATCCATGAAGATGAAGCCGTGCTCGCGGATCGGTTCGCCGTATTTGTAGACGGCATTGAGCGGCGTGGTGCCGCCCTTGGCCGCCGCGCCGAGCGATTTTTCAAGGATGGTGGTCAGGCCGCCCTTCTTGTTTCCCGGGCTGGGATTGTTGTCCATGCTGCCCATATTGCGGGCGGTGTATTCCTCCCACCAGCGGATGCGCGCGATGAGGTCGTCGCCGACGCGGCGGTCGCGGGCGCGGCGGGTCAGCAGATGTTCGGCGCCGTAGATTTCCGGCGTTTCCGAAAGCACACCCGTTCCGCCTTGCGCCACGAGCAGGTCGCAGGCTTCACCCAGCGCCGGATTGGCCGTGATACCGGACCAGGCGTCGGAGCCGCCGCATTGCAGGCCGACCATCAATTCGGATGCAGGGCAGGGCTCGCGCACCGCCTTGTTTGCCTCCGGCAGCATTTCGCGAACCTTGGCGATGCCAAGGTCAACCGTGCGCCTGAGGCCGGCGACATCCTGGATGTTCATGGTCTGGAACATCTTGCCGCGAACAAGGCCGTGCGCCTCCAGCAGCCAGTCGATCTGGTTCATCTCGCAGCCAAGCCCGACCATCAGCACCGCCGCATGGTTGGGATGGGCGGCATAGCCCCACATCACCCGCTGCAGTGTCTCGAAGCCTTCGCCGGAACCGGCCATGCCGCAGCCGGTGCCGTGGACGAAGGCAACCACGCCGTCGACATTGGGATAGTACGCCAGTTCCTGCGGTCCGAAGGCCGAAGCGATCATCCGCGCGGCGGTGGCGGAACAATTGACCGAGGTGATGATAGCTATGAAGTTGCGCGTGCCGACCTTGCCGTTGGCGCGGCGAAAACCCATGAAGGTGTCGCGCGTCGCAGGCGCCGGGGCAGGGCGCAAATCGGTCGAGAATTCGTATTGCGCGTCGGTGTTGCGGAACTCCACATTGTGCGTGTGGACATGCTCCCCCGCCTCGATGTCACCGGAGGCAAAGCCGATGATCTGCGCATATTTGCGCACCGCTTCGCCCTTGGCGATCTTGCGCGTCGCGACCTTGTGACCGCGCGGGATAAGGCCAAGCGTCCTGACGCCGTCCACCTTGACGCCGGTTTCCAGCGCACGGGTCACCGTTACCACATTGTCCGCCTCGTGCAGTCGGACGCAAACCGGGGCAATATCGTTCATTGCGTTTCTCCTCGCCCGCCACTCAAGTGGACTTGTAAAGCGCCATCGCCTCTTGTAGGCTCGGCATCGCGGGCGCGGTGCCTTGGCGCGTAACCGAAATGGACGCCACTGCGCAGCCGAACCGGACCGCCTCGAGCGGACTCATGCCGCGCGCCAGCGCTGCCGCGAAGCCACCATTGAAGGCATCGCCCGCACCTGTCGTGTCAAGTACTTTTCCTGCCTTGTAGGCAGGCACCAATTCGGAAATCCCGTTGCCGTGAATCAGCGCACCCTTTTCGCCAAGCGTGATGATTGCCGTGCCGACGCCCTTTGCCAGCAGTGCTTCGGCGGCGCCCCGTGCTTGCGCATCCGTGGAGACCGCCATGCCGGTAAGCGCTTCCGCCTCGGTTTCGTTCGGCGTGACGTAGTCGCAAAGCTTGAAGATCGCATCCTCGAGCGGCGCGGCCGGGGCCGGGTTGAGTATGGTGATGACGCCTGCCTGCTTCGCGATTTCCAGCGCCCGCCTTGCAGCCGGGATCGGCTGCTCCAACTGCGTGATGAAGACCTTCGATCCGGCAATGAGATCGCGGCACGCCTCGATGTCCGCCAGGCTGATCGCCGCCGCCGCTCCGGGCGCGACGATGATTGCATTGTTGCCCGTCGCTTCCTCGATGAAGATGTAGGCCGCGCCTGTATAACTCGACGGATCGCGGGTCACGGCAGGCTTTACGCCTGCCTTCTCCCACGTCGCCATCGCCATTTGCGCAAAGGCGTCATCGCCCAGCTTGGTGATGAACGAGACGTCCGCGCCTGCCCGCGCCGCGGCAACCGATTGGTTGGAGCCCTTGCCGCCGGGCCCCAGCACGAAGGAATTGCCAAGGATCGTTTCGCCCATCTTCGGCTGGCGCTCCGCCCTGTAGGCGGTGTCAGCGACGAACACGCCGAGGATCGTCACCTTCTGCGACTGGCTCATGGCTGCCTCACGCTTCCGGCGGGATCACGCCCTTGCGTAAGGCGAAACATCCATAGAAGCGCCTTTCATGGGTCTGGATGACGCAATAGGCCTGCTTCGCCCGCTCGTAGAAGGCGAAGCGCTCGATCGAGATCATGGGCCATTTGCGGCCCTCGGCCTTGTCGATCACCTTTTGCACTTCCTTCTGGACGGGCGGTATTTCCTTCGGCGCCCCGACGACCTCCATGCGCGCGGCGGCGTCGTCCACGAAGGTGTCCAGGGGATAGACCGACAGGATCGCGGCTATCGCCGTCGCGGCGTCCGCGTCAATGCGCAGCACCTCGCCGAAAACGGTTTCCCGCGCCACGGAGTCGGACGGAAAATTGGTGTCGGCGACGATCAGGTCGTCGCCATGGCCCATGGCCCGAAGCGCGTAGAGCACGTCGGCGTTGAGCAACGGGTGAACTCCCTTGAGCATTGTCTC
This sequence comes from Salaquimonas sp., assembly GCA_041742235.1. Classification (GTDB taxonomy): domain Bacteria; phylum Pseudomonadota; class Alphaproteobacteria; order Rhizobiales; family Rhizobiaceae; genus BOKV01. The sequence goes on from JBGSJA010000018.1 coordinate 3,184, forward strand.
TCCCTATGATTGCCGGTGTTGTGCTTTTGCCGCTTGCTGCGTAGATGCCCGCCGGCGGTTTAAAGGGGCGACCGTTTTCCATGCGCGGCATCGATCAACCCGCCGCGATGAACCACGGCATGCTGTGCCCGAACAAGCGCGCGAGATTTGTCTGCCTTCCCCCGATCCTCCGTACATGGCGAGTGGTAACACCTGCCCATGCGGCTGTAAATTACGGCGCTTGCGCAACAAAGCGCAGCCGTTGCATGATCGCCAAAATACGAATAGGCGGGAAAAATCATGAAGAAACGGCATTGGCAGCGCGGCGGGCGCAGCATCGAATTCACCGAGTTGGGTTTTGGGGCCGCCCCCCTCGGCAATCTGTACCGCGCCGTCAGCGATGAACATGCGCAGGCAGTGCTGGAAGCTGCGTGGGCGACGGGCATGCGCTACTTCGACACCGCGCCGCTTTACGGCCTCGGACTGTCCGAACGGCGCCTGATGCCGTTTTTGCGCACCAAGCCGCGGGACGAATACGTTATTTCCACCAAGATCGGCCGCCTGCTCAAGGTCTCGACGCCGGAGGAGCGTACCGGCATCGGCAAGTTCTTCGATACGCCGAACCGCCGCGTGGTCTACGACTACACCTATGATGGCGTTATGCGCTCGCTGGAATTGTCGCTGGAACGCCTTGGCCTCGACCATGTGGATATCCTGCTGGCGCATGACCTCGACCTGTTCACGCACAAGTCGCAGGACGTGGTGGACGAGAAGATCACGCAATTCATGTCCGGTGGGTATTATGCGCTTCTGTCGCTGCGCGAGCAGGGGGTGATCAAGGCCTTCGGCGCCGGCGTGAACGAGTGGGAAATCTGCCAGCGGCTTGCCGAAATGGGCGATTTCGACCTGTTCCTGCTGGCCGGGCGTTACACGCTGCTTGAGCAGGAAGCGCTCGAGACATTCTTGCCGCATTGCGAGCGCCGGCACCTCGGCATCATTCTCGGCGGGCCATACAATTCCGGCATCCTGGCGACCGGGCCGAAGGAAGGCGCGTTCTACAATTATGATCCTGCGCCGCCGCACATCCTCAAGCGCGTTGCCGATATCGAAGCCGTTTGCAAGAAGCACGGCGTTCGCCTGATCGAGGCGGCGCTGCAGTTTCCGTTGATGCACCCTTCGGTTGTCACCGTCATTCCCGGAGGCCAGACCGTGGACGAAGTGGCATCCAATGTCGCAAACCTTCGCGTGGAAATACCTCCGGCTCTATGGGTCGACCTCAAGCAACAGGGATTGATGCGGGAGGACGCGCCGACGACCTGACCGGACTGTCATGGCGATCGATCGAACGTTGCCGGCGTTTGGCCGTGTAAGGCAGGATGCCTCACACGAGCAAAGGTTCGAGCAGCAACACGGCGGCGGCAATGAGCAGGGGGGAGAAGGCGATGCCAAGCGTCGCGGGTCCCGGCAGCCGGTTGCGTAGCGCGAAGCCGAGGAATGGCGCCGCGAAGCAGAGCAAGACCAATGCCACGAAATAGATGGCCTCGGGCATTTGCGGTCCGGTATTGTTGACGCCCTGCAGGATGAATCCCGAGACCGCGACCAGCAGGACACCCAGCCCGATGTCGGCAATCGCCGCAATCACCAGCGCAATTCGCATTACACGCTCCCCCAGCAAGCGGCGCAAGCTAGCATGCGACGGCACCCACGCAAACCGGGCGGACTGCCCATGCGCCGACTTTCCGGATTGACCGCAAGCAGGCCCGCTCACTAAGCTTTTGCCGGGCGCCGCGCTGGCGCGCGGGATTGGCTCAATGGCGGCGTTCGAGACGAAGATCGACAGGCACGGGTCGCTTTTTGCGGCAAATCGCGAACACATGCTGGCGCTTGTGACGCGTCTTCGCGAGGTCGAACAGCGCACGGTCGAACAATCCGCCCGCGCCAAGCCGCGCTTCGACGAACGCCAGCAATTGCTCCCGCGCGAAAGGGTGGCTCTCCTTGCCGATCCGGGTGCGCCGTTCCTGGAACTTTCCACGCTCGCCGGCTGGGGCCTCGACATACCGGACGAGGCAAAATCGGTTCCGGGCGGCGGGGTGATCTGCGGCGTCGGATTTGTGTCCGGCATTCGCTGCATGATCAGCGCCAGCGACAGCGGCATCTCGGCAGGCGCGCTGCAACCCATGGGTCTCGACAAGCAGTTGCGCATGCAGGAAATTGCCCTGCAGAACCGCCTGCCTTACGTGCAGCTCGTGGAAAGCGCCGGCGCCAACCTGATGGAATACCGCGTCGAGGATTTCGTGCGTGGCGGCGAGATTTTCCGCAATCTCGCTCTGCTTTCCGCCGCCGGCCTGCCTGTCATCACGGTCACGCATGGCTCCTCGACCGCCGGCGGGGCGTACCAGACCGGCCTTTCGGACTATATCGTCATGGTGCGGGGGCGCACGCGCGCTTTCCTCGCCGGCCCGCCATTGCTCAAGGCCGCGACAGGCGAAATCGCCACGGAGGAAGAACTCGGCGGCGCGCAGATGCACACGTCGATCTCCGGTCTGGGCGATTATCTTGCTGAGGACGACCGTCACGCGCTAGGCATCGCCCGGCGGATCGTCGCCAATCTGGGATGGCAAGGTCACGGCGCGCCGGATGTACCCTTCGAGGAGCCGCGATACCCGGCCGAAGACCTCATGGGCATCATGCCGGCAGACCATCGCCAGCCTGTCGACATGCGCGAGGTGATCGCGCGGATCGCCGATGCCTCCGAATTCGACGAAATCGGTAGCGATTATGGCAGCGCGACGGTTTGCGGATTTTCCCGCGTCAAGGGCCGGGCAGTTGGCTTCATCACCAATAACGGACCGATCGATTCGCCGGGCGCGAACAAGGCGACGCATTTCATCCAGCTTTGCTGCCAGGCCGGGACGCCGATCGTCTACCTCCACAACACCACCGGCTACATGGTCGGCCGTTCGCATGAGGAGGCCGGCATGATCAAGCACGGCTCCAAGATGCTGCAGGCAGTGGCCAGCGCCAACGTGCCGCAAATAGCCATCCACTGCGGCGCATCCTTCGGGGCCGGAAATTACGGCATGTGCGGGCGCGGCTTCAAACCCCGTTTCGCGTTCTCCTGGCCCAACGCGAAGACCGCCGTCATGGGCGCCGAACAAGCCGCCGGCACCATGGAGGTTGTGGCGCTGGCGGCGGCGCAGCGGCGCGGCGTCGAGCCGGACCCGGCTGAACTGGCCGCCCGGCGCGAGCGCATAACCAGCCTGTTCGAGCGGCAGATGAGTGCATTCCACACCAGCGCGCGGCTGCTCGACGATGGCGTGATCGATCCGCGCGACACCCGCAACGTGTTGGCCGAGACTTTGGCCATTTGCCGCGAGGCGAAACAAAGGCCGGTTCGTCCGGTGCAATTTTCCGTGGCGCGGCCATGAGCGCGATCATCACGCTGTTCCGCACGATCCTTGTCGCCAACCGGGGCGAGATCGCCTGCCGGATCATCCGCACCGCAAGGCGTTTGGGCTATCGCACCGTGGCCGTGCACATGCGCGATGAATCCGCCGACATGCATGTGCGCATGGCCGATGCATCGGTCGTCCTGGATGGGGAGACGCTTGCCGACACTTTTCTCAGCATCGATGCAATCCTTCGTGCTGCGCACGTTGCGGGAGCAGACGCCATCCACCCGGGCTACGGCTTCCTGTCGGAGAACCCGGATTTCGCGGACGGCTGCGCAAGCGCCGGGATTGTCTTCATCGGCCCCTCGGCGGATTCAATCCGCCTGATGGGCGACAAGGGCGCGGCCAAGCGGGCGATGGCCGCCGCCGGCGTTCCGTGCATTCCCGGCCATGAAAGCGAAGATCAGTCGGAAGCAGGGCTTGCGGACAGCGCGGCGGCAATCGGCTATCCGGTTATGATCAAGGCTGCGATGGGCGGCGGCGGGCGCGGCATGCGCCTTGCGGAAAATCCTGCGGCTTTCGTTGAACTGCTTCGAATTGCGAAGGTCGAGGCACGGGCCGCCTTTGGCGATGACCACATCATCCTGGAAAAGGCGATTTCCGATGCACGCCACGTGGAAATCCAGGTGTTCGGCGACCGCCACGGCAATGCCATTCATCTTGGCGAACGCGATTGCTCGGTTCAGCGCCGCCACCAGAAGCTGATCGAGGAAGCGCCGTCGCCGGCCGTGTCGCCGCAATTGCGCGATGCGATGGGCAGGGTTTCCTGCGAAGCGGTTCGCGCGATCGGCTATGAGGGCGCGGGCACGCTGGAATTCCTGCTGGGCCCGGCCGGTAATTTCCACTTCATGGAGATGAACACGCGGCTTCAGGTCGAACATCCGGTGACCGAGGCAATCACCGGGCTTGACCTTGTCGAATTGCAACTGCGGATCGCGGCGGGCGAACCAATGGGCATCACGCAAGCAGATGTGCGCTTCGAGGGCCATGCGATCGAGGCCCGGCTCTGCGCCGAGGATCCAGCCAACGGTTTCCTGCCGCAGACCGGAAAGGTTGCCCTTTGGCGCATGCCGCAAGGGCTGCGCACAGACACGGCAATGGAGACGGGCGCAAGCGTTTCGCAGCACCATGATTCGATGATCGCCAAGCTTGTCAGCCACGGCCCGGACCGCGAAACAGCGCGTCGCAAGCTCATCGCCGGGCTGGAAGAGGCGGATGTTCTCGGCATCCGAACCAACCGCGAATTTCTCGTCGCAGCGCTCTCCCACGGTTCATTTGTGGCGGGCGAAGCCACAACGCGATTTGTGGAAGCCAATCTCGATGCACTGACCGCGCCTGACCGGGACAGCACCGTTGCGTTTGCTGCCGCGGCGGTCTTGCGCCTGCCGTTGCCCGGCATGCCTGCCTCGCCCGTGATGCCGTACGCCGCGCCTTTGCGGTTCCTGCTCGATGAAACGCCGGTGGAAGCGTCGGCGACTTTCACGGGCAGGGAACTTGTCGAGGTCACAATCGATTCGGTGACCTCGACCGTCGGGATTGTCGCGATCGAAGGGCACGATATCCGCCTGCGCATCGACGGCGTCGAGAGTGTCGCAGCCTGCGTATTGCACCTCGGCGAGGGCGGATTTTCCTGGAAGGGTCGCAGTCATGTGCTGCGGGACAGGACATTCGAGCCGGCCGTTTCCGCTGGGAAAGGGCGGGGCGGCGGCATGCTGCACGCCAAGATGGCGGGGCGGGTTGTTGCCGTTCATGCAGTGCCAGGCGACCCTGTGGCCGCGGGACAATCGCTCGTCATTGTGGAGGCGATGAAATTGCAGCATGCCCATGCCCTGACGGTTGGCGGCAGGGTGGCGCAAGTGCTCGTACGCGAGGGCGACCAGGTCGCCACCGGCCAGGCATTGCTGAGACTGGAAACAGAAAAGGGCCCGACCGAGTGATGGTCAGGCCCTTCGAAATTGGCTCCCCGGGCCGGATTCGAACCAGCGACCAACCGGTTAACAGCCGGTTGCTCTACCGCTGAGCTACCGAGGATCAGTGCTCTGTGGAAGGCGCATATAGCAAAGCGCCTAACGAATTGCCAACCCCAAAGCCGACAAATATTCACCGCGGTGGAACGGCGCGCCGGGACAACGTCGATGGCTCGTTATTTGCCGGCGATGCCTTCGTGGCGCGCCACGGCCAGCGGGTCCTCGCCGTCGAGCTTGCAGCAGATGCGGTAGATTTCCAAAAGCCGTTCGTCCATGGCGCCGGTGCGCCAGAAATACATCGCCGCCGCGTAGCGCGTGCGGCCCGATCCGGGCAGGCCTACCGGCGTTTCCAGCAGGCGGCGCTGTCTTTCGTCCTCGCGAGCGTCCATGGCCTCAGAAATCCGCGGGCGGGGTGGCGGTGCGGCGCGCAAGCCGCAGGAAAGGGCGTTCCACGATGCGGGCGCGCACCATCATCTTGTGGTAGCGCAGCTCGCGCAGGGCATAGATTTCGGCCCACAGTTCCGAATTGGCAGGCTCTGCATATTTGCGCTCGATACTGGCGATGGCGATGTTGCGCTTGGTGGTGGGCGACCAGGTCGCGGCGGTGATGATGCCTGCCTCGCGGGTCTTTCGGTGGTAGAGCAGCGCCATGCTGGCCGGTTCGTTGCCCTCAAGCTCCATACCCACGAGCGCGTATCGCATCACGCCTTTTGCCCTCGCAGCGGCTATGGCGCGCTTGCCGTTGAAATGCGGCTTGGCCATGTCGACCATCCAATCAAGTCCGGCCTCGTCGGGGTAGCGCGTCCGGTCCGCCCGCAACGCCTTCTCGCTCGTGACGAAATCGGCATTGGCTAAGATGAAGCCCGCTTCGATCCGGGCGCGGTTGAGCGCCGAGTAACCGATGGCGGCAATGCCGCGCAGCCGCCCGGCTTCCCAAAGGCGTTCCCACAGCGAAAGCGCCATGGAACGCTCTGCGAACAGTTCGTAGCCGAGGTCACCGGTGAAACCGGTCCTTGAAATGAGCACCTCGCCATTTTCATCCGGGAAGGTGGCGATATCGAACGGCTTCATGGTGGAGATCGTAAAGCCGGCTTCACGCAGGATTGCCGCCGAGGTCGGTCCCTGCAGGGCAAGGCCGGCGATTTCGTCGGTTTCCTCGACAATCGCCACCTCGAATCCGTCCGCGGTGTCGAGCAACCAGGGCAGGTGCCGCTCCTGACAGCAAAGCCGGAACAGTTTCTCGCCTAGCCGGAACAACGTGCCGTCATCCAGCAACTGGCCCTCGTCGTCGCACCAGGCGGTGTAATGCACCCGCCGCGGGCTGAGCTTGCGCACGTCACGTAACGTCAGGCGGTTGAGGAAATCCACCGCGCCGGGGCCCTCGATCCGGTATTTGACCATGGGCGAGATGTCGAACAGCGCGGCTGTCGAGCGAATGGCGAAATATTCCAGTTCCTCGTCGCGGATCTTCGAGGGCGCGGCATATCCGGCCCAGTCATACCAGTCCGCGCCAGTCATCAGTGCCGCAAGGCGCGGATGGAAGGGCGTTAGGCGCTGCGGCGTGCGGAAATGGTCTTGCCGTCCAATGCGCGCTGCGGCTGTCATGGCAGGATCGATGTTCATCGGCCGCGCTCCGCTGCAATAATTTCACGTGCCGCGTTGAGGCCGGAGCGGCCTGAAATGCCGCCGCCCGGATGCGCGCCCGCGCCGCAGTGCCAAAGGCCATCCACCGGGGCGCGATAGTTGGCCGCGCCGAAGACCGGGCGCAGCGCATAAAGCCGGTCGGCCTGCAATTCGTGGTGGTGCCAATGCCCGCCGGGAACGCCAAACGCATCGCCGATCTCGACGGGCGAAAGCAGGGCGGATGCGAGCACGTGATTGCCAATCCCCGGGCTTGCGGCTTCCAGACGCACCATGACTGCCTGGGTCAGCGCGTGCCGCCCCTTGTCCCAGCCTTCCTTGAGGTCGTGCGGGGTATTGGCGATGGAAATTGAAAGGATCGCCGCCGCACCTTGCTTCGCCGATTGAGCGTCCGGCTGCTCGACGAAGAGTTCGAACGGCGGGTCAGCGGGCATCTGCCCGTATTTCTGCGGGTTGAAGCTGTCCTCGATGACGCGGATCGACGGTGCATGGACATGGCGCGCCGGCCTTTCGCCGTGGAATTGCGGCGGCCGGTCCAGCGCGACGAACAACTTGGAGACGTTGCCCTTGTTGCGCAGCGATTTGATCGAGTTGGCAAAGCCGGCGTCGAGTTCGCGGCCCGAAAGCAGCCGCCCGAAAGTCACTAGCGGCGAGGTCGCCGAAAGCACCGTCCGGCAGGCAATCGTTTCGCCGCCTGCTAGCGTAACGCCGGTCACGGTGCCTGCGTTTACGTCGATGCGTGCGACAGGGCTGGCCGTGCGTATATCTGCGCCGGCGGCCCGCGCGGCGCTGGCGAACGCCTCCATCACTGCCGCCATTCCGCCAAACGGTATCGTCATGCCGCCCTGGCGCCCGCCTGAATCGCCAGAAAGGCGGTGGTATAGACCAAGCAGCGAGGTTGGCGATCGCGGCCCCAGCCTTATGCCGACCGTCGCATCGTAAGCAATAAGGCCCTTTAGGCGTTCGTCCTCCAGCACCTCGTCGGCGACATCGGCAACGCACATCAGCGCCATGCGCAGGAACTGGCGGAACTCGTCGGCGCCGCTCATGCGCATCCCCATTGCCACGCGTGCAATCTTCGCCTTGGCGCCAAGATCGGCCGCGTCCGGGCCGATTGGGGTTTCACTGTCAAATGCGCCAAGGACCGCTGCCTGCTTCAAGAGCCGATTGCGCAGTTTGGCATACGCTTCCGCGTCGGCGGCGGACACGCCCGATACCTGTTCTCCCCATGCGCCGGACAGGGTGATGGCGGGTGCATCGGCGCCAAGCGTGACCGTTGAGGCAAGGCCGCCATGCTTGAAGCCGTGTTTCCCCAGGTCGAGGGCTTTTTCAACCGATGCCGGAAGGCGGTAGAGGACAGGGGAGAGCGAACCCCAAAAGCCGGGCGCGAATTCCACTGCGCCGCCCAGGCCGCCAATCCGCGCCGATGCCTCCAGCACGACGACGCGCCTGCCGGATTTCGCCAGCATTGCCGCCGCTGCAAGGCCGTTGTGGCCCGCGCCGATGACCGCAACGTCAAAAGACTTCATGGGCAGGGCTCATGTGGCCGGACGGTTTGTGGAGGTCGCGCAGGATTTCGAATGCCGCGTTTCTTCCCGGAGCGCCCATGACGCCGCCGCCCGGATGGGTGGAGGAGCCGCACATGTAGAGGCCGGGAACGGGGCTGCGATATTGCGCATAGGCGGGGATGGGCCGGTTGAACAGCAACTGGTCGAAGGTCAGCTCGCCCTGGAAGATATTGCCTTCCGTCAGGCCGACCTCCTCCTCGATCTCGCGCGGCGTGCGCACCTCCATGTGAAGGATCCGCTCGCGAAATCCAGGCGAGTATTCGGAAATCTGGTCAACAACCGTCTTGGCGAAGCCGTCGCGGTCGGCGTCAGTCCAGTCGCGGCCTTCCACCTTTGGCGGGCAATACTGCACGAAGCAGCTGACGAAATGCTTGCCCGGCGGCGCCATGGTGGGGTCGAGCGTCGTCGGGATCATCATGTCGACAAACGGATCGGCGGACCAGCGCCCGGCCTTCCAGTCGTCATAAGCGCGCTCCATGCGCTCCACGCTGTCGGTGAAGTGAAGGTCGCCGCGGATCGACGGGCAATCGGCGGGCATCGCCGGAAATTCCGGCAGGCTGTCGAGCGCGATGTTGAGCTTGCCCGAGGAGCCGCGCATCTTGAAATTCTTCACCTGCGAAACGAAGGTCTCCGGCAGGTCGGCGAGGTTGACCAGCTTGAGGAAGGTCCGCTTGACGTCGGCGTTGGAGACAATGGTGCGCGCCCGCAATTCATCGCCATTGGCAAGGGCAACTCCGGTGGCGCGGCCGCGCTCGACGATGACCTTGTCGACTTCGGCCTCGGTGAGGATTGTGCCGCCGCTTGCCCTGAGGGACGACGCGAGCGCCTTCGTGATTGCGCCCATGCCGCCGCGCGCATAACCCCATGCGCCCACATTGCCGTCCACTTCGCCCATGTAGTGGTGAAGCAGCACATAGGCAGTTCCGGGCGACATCGGTCCCAGTGCGGTGCCGATGATGCCGGATATCGCCAGATATGCCTTGATCACGTCGCTCTCGAAATACTCGTCCAGAAAGTCCGAGATCGACATCGTCCAGAAGCGCGCAGTCTGGGCCATTTCAGACGGCGTCAGGCCCCCAAACTTGCGGGCCAGATAGAGGAGTTCGCCGATATCGCGCGGCTTGAAGCTGGCCGGATCGGGCGCTGTGCGCATCAACAGCGGCTGCACGAACCGGCACTGCCGCGTCACGTCGCGCGAATAGCGTTCATAGGTTTCCGCGTCGCGCGGGCTGAAGCGGGCGAATTCGCGACGGTGGGCGTGATGATTGCGATAGCTGGCGAGGTAGTCGCCGTCGCGCGTGAAAACCGCGCCGCCTTCATAGGCAATGACCTGCAGGCCGTGCCGCGGCAATTCCAGGTCGCGCATGATCTCCGGCCGGAACAGGCTGCAGACATAGGAACAGTTCGAATAGAGAAAGCCGGGATGCAGTTCGCGGCTGACCGCCGCGCCACCGATCCAGTCGTTCTTCTCGACCACGGCAACATTGAGGCCTGCGCGCTGCATGTAGCAGGCCGCGACCAGGCCGTTGTGCCCCGCGCCGATGACGATCACGTCGAAACCGGTGGCGGACTTTGCGTCCTGCGTTGCCAGGCTTGCCGTTTCGGACACGTTGGTATGCCTCTTGATAGCTTGCGCCGATGACGGACATTGCCATGGCTCAGTTCCCTCTGTCCAGAGTTACTGAATGAATGTTCAGCAAATAAGGATTGCATCCGCCTCTCGGTGGGGTATTGTGAATGCCGTGGAACCACGGAGGACGCATGCACCGGGAACCCTCGATATCCGGCGCGCAAGCGCATGTGGAAGAGTATGACGATGCCGCCATACGGTTCCTGGAGACCTTGTGGGGCGACGGGTTCCTTTCGCCGGGCGGCCCCCAGGAAGTCGAAGAGATCGTCAAGGGCATCGCGTTCGAGGGCAGGGTAGTTCTCGACATCGGCTGCGGATCGGGCGGCATAACCGTGCTCCTCGCAAAATCCACGCCGCTATCCCGCATCACCGGTTTCGATGTCGAGGCGACGGTCATTGAAAACGCGGTTCGCAGGGCAGGCAATGAAGGGCTTTCGGACAGGGTGCGGTTCGTGCTTGGTGCGCCCGGCCCGCTGCCATTCGCCGGCGAGAGTTTCGACGTGGTGTTTTCCAAGGATTCGCTGATCCATGTTGCCGACAAGGACGCGCTTTTTGCGGAAATCTTCCGGGTATTGCGGCCGGGTGGCGTGTTCGCGGCCAGCGACTGGCTGATCGGCCATGACGGCCCGCCGTCGGAGCAGATGCGCGACTACATCGCCGCGGAGGGCCTCAGCTTCGCGATGGCTTCGCCGAACAAATATCGCGGCGCGATGGAGGAGGCGGGTTTCGTCGATGTCGCCACCAAGAGCCGCAACGACTGGTATCGCAATCGCGCCCGCGAGGAACTCGCCTTGATGACCGGCGCGCTTAATGCGGAACTGTGCCGGGTTGTCGGCAAGGCCTATGTAGACAAGAACATCAAGACGTGGACGATGATGCTCAAGGTGCTGGAAAGCGGCGAGCATTGCCCGACGCATCTTTACGCGCGCAAGCCACCCGGTTGATTTGCGCCCCGATATCACGGCCGCTTTATACGGCCCAAGTCAGGAACGAAAAGCGTTGATCGAAACAGTCTCGGAAAAACAGCCAAGGCGGGCGCCGAAATCTCTGCGCCGCGAACAACTGATCAACGCAACGATCGATTCCCTCGCGCGGCGCGGATATGCGGCCACGACGCTGGCAGACGTCGCCGATGGCGCGGGCCTGTCGCGCGGGATCGTCAACTTCCATTTCGAAAGCAAGGACAAATTGCTGATCGAGACGCTGCAGTTTCTCGCGGACGAGTACAGCGCGAACTGGCGCGAGGCGGTGGCCGGGGCAGGCGACAGCCCGGCGCAGAAGATGCATGCCATCATCGTTGCCGATCTCGACGAGCGGGTCTGCAATCCGCGCAAGGTCGCGGCGTGGTTCGCGTTTTTCGCGGAGGCAAAGTCGCGTCCTTCCTACCAGAAGCTCAGCTGGGCGCGCGACGGCGACTATATGGACTTGTTGGCTTCCGTTTGCCGCGCGCTGAAATCGGAAGGCAAATACAGTTTTGATTCCAATCGGATGGCCGACGCGGTTTATGCAATGCAGGAAGGCCTGTGGCTGCGCCTGATGCTCGAGTCGGACGAATTTTCGCGCGAATTGGCGCTTGAGACTGCCTTGACGACGATCGGAAACCTGTTTCCGCGCCATTTCGATCAACAGGGACGACTGGTACGCAAAACGAAAGGAGAGGTGGAATGAAGCATCGCAAAAGGAGAAGCGGCATTGCCGCAATAGCCGCTATCGCAATGCTGGGCGTTGCGGCAATCGCGCCGGCATCGGCGGAGGACAGCGAACTGACCGTATTCGACTGGTCGGGCTATGAGGATCCGGGGTTCCACCCCTCTTATGTGGAGAAGCACAAGGACTCGCCAGTCTTCGCCTTCTTTGCCGATGAGGAGGAGGCTTTCCAAAAGCTACGCGCCGGCTTCAAGGCGGATGTCGCCCATCCTTGCTCGCAAAGCGTGGTGAAGTGGCGCGAGGCCGGTATTCTCGAGCCCATCGACACCAGCAGGATCGCCGAATGGGACAATGTCATGCCCGGCATCAAGGCAATGAAGAACCTGCTCACCTCCGAAGATGGCAAGGCATGGCTGATCCCGTTCGAATGGGGCAACACGGCGTTGCTGTACCGAACCGACAAGGTCGACGCCAACGACGTCAAGTCACTGAAGGCATTCGCCGACCCGAAATTCGCCGGGCGCGTGTCGATCGGCGACAATGTCGATGACGCTTATGCGCTTGCCAGCCTCGTCGTGGGCGTCAAGGACTGGACGACGATGACCGACGAGCAATTTGCCGCCGCCTCGCAGTTCCTGCGCGACGTCCACAAGAATGTCCGCCTCTACTGGACCGACAACACCGAACTGGTGCAGGCGATGGCAAGCGGTGAAGTGGACCTTGCCTGGGCCTGGAACGAGAGCAAGACCACGCTCCAGGGCGACGGCGTACCCGTCGAAATGACCACGGACACGGCCGAAGGCATTTCCACCTGGGTCTGCGGCTATGGCCTGCTTGCGGGCGGCGAAGGCAACAAGGACAAGGCGTATGACTACCTCAACGCCGTGTTCGACCCGAAGGTATCGTCCTATCTCGTGGGCGAATGGGGCTATGGCCACGGCAACGCCAAGGGCATGGAGATGGTCGATCCGGCAACGCTGGCCGATAGCGGCTATGGCGACGTGGCTTCGTTCGTGGACAAGACGCTGTTCCAGTCGCCGGTGCCTGAAACCTTGCGCCAGAAGATGATCGCCGAGTTCGAGAAGATCAAGGCGGGCTATTAGCAGCCCTGGCGCGAGCCTGCGTATTCAAGGCTCGCGCCCGTCAATCCGGCTTCAGCATGGCGACGAAGGCTGCGTCGTCATGGTCTATGCGAACCGGCGCGCCTTCAGGCAAATCGTCCGCGCCGAAATTGTTCGCTTCGACGAGCGTCAGTTCGTTTTCCTGCCCGTCGACGCGAACGACAAGATGCGTGACGTCACCGAAATAGTGCCGGTTCACCACTTTTGCAGCCAGTTTTGCCGGTTCGGCGCTTTCCCACACGAGCCGCAACCGTTCGGGGCGTATCCCGAACACGATGTTGCCGGTTGACGCTCCGGCGCCCGCCGGGACCGCGCAAGAAATCTGCCCAAAACCCGGCGCCGTTGCCGACACCGTGCCCCCGTTCATGGTCGTTCCGGCGGTCGTAAGGAAGTTCATTCCGCCCAGAAAGTCGGCGACCTGCGTGCTGGCCGGCCTTTGATAGATGTCCTGCGGTGCGTCGATCTGGGCGATCTTGCCGTTGAACATCACGGCAATGCGGTCGGACATGGCAAGCGCTTCGTACTGGTCGTGGGTGACCAGCACGAAGGTGATGCCGATGGCGCGTTGCAGCTTGCGCAACTCGACCTGCATCTGCTCGCGCAGCTTCTTGTCGAGTGCCGAAAGCGGTTCGTCCAGCAACAGCACCTTTGGCCGCAGGACCAGCGCACGCGCGAGCGCCACCCGCTGGCGTTGGCCGCCCGACAATTCGCTGCCATTGCGCGCGCCGAGCCCGCCCAGTTCGACCAGCGCCAACGCCTCGCCGACGCGCCTTCTTTCCTCCTCGCGACCGAGCCGCAGGCGCTTGAGGCCATAGGCAACATTCTCGTTTACGTTGAGGTGGGGAAAGATCGCGTAGCTCTGGAACACCATGTTGGTCGGCCGCAGATTGGGCGGAATGCCCGCCATTGGAGCGCCGGCGATGGTGATCGTGCCTTCGGTCGGCTCGTCGAAACCTGCGATCATCCGCAGCAGGGTGGTCTTGCCGCAGCCGGATGGACCGAGCAGCGAAAAGAACTCGCCCTTTCGAATTTGCGCCGTGACGGCATTGAGCGCGGTGAAGGCACCATAGCGCTTTGTTACCTGGTCGATGCTGATGATGGCTTCGGTTTCCATGCGGCGGCGTCGCTTTCAGTTGGCGCTGGTCGAAATGTTGCGGGCAGCCCTGCGGCGAACGATTTCCGCAAGCGTCAGCAACAGCAGCGATCCCAGGAGCATTATCGAGCCGAGCGCCAGCACCGCCGGCAACTTGGCGGCGAAGCGAAGCTGGCCCCAGATATAGACCGGCAGCGTCGGTTCGTTGCCGCCGAGGAAAAACGCCAGCATGAACTCGTCGATCGAAATTGTGAACGAGACCAGCATGCTTGACAAAATCGCGGGAAAGAGCACCGGAATCGTGATGCGGCGCAGTGTGTCGAACGCCGTGTCGCCGAGGTCTCGGCCCGCTTCCTCGAGGCTGGGATCGAAGCCCTCGAAGCCTGAAACCAGCACGGAGATGGCGTAGGGCGTGCAGAACAGGACATGGCCGAGCGTGATCGTCACAAGCGAGAGCGGCAAGCCCATCCCCAGCAGCACGATCAGCAATGACACCGCGATGATGATTTCCGGCAGGATCAGCGGCGCCATGATGAGGCCGCTGGCGATCGCCATGCCTCGGAACTTGTAGCGCGTCATTGCCCGCGCCGCGCACATGCCCAGGATCGTGCTGATGATCGCCGTCGCGATCGCGACGATGAGGCTGTTCCACGCTGCCCGGTGGAGCGTCGCGTTGCTGCCGAGGCTCTTGTACCAGTCGAGCGTGAAGCCGGCGAGCGGCAGGCTGGGTGTTGCCGAGGCGTTGAATGAAAACAGCGGCAGCAGCAATACGGGAAGATACAGGAACACGAGAAAGAGGATCGCATAAGCGAAGAGCGGGAAACTTGCGGCGCGCGACAACCTCATCGCATGGCGCTCCTGAACATGCGCAGCGCGAGAACGAATGCGCCGGCCATCACCGACACCGCGATCATGGTGACAATGGAAAGCGCGGCGCCGAGCGGCCAATTGGCGGCACGTCCGAATTGCACCTGGATCGCATTGGCGATCATGATGCCATCGGTTCCGCCCACGATCCGCGGCGTGACGAAGTCGCCGACAGTCGGGATCATCACGATCAGCAAGGCAGCGGTCACGCCGGGCAGGGTCAGGGGCAGGGTTATCCGCAGGAAACGGCGCAGCGCGTTGTCGCCAAGATCGGCCGCCGCTTCCAGAAGCGTACGGTCCATCTTTTCCAGCGAGACGTAGATCGGAAGGATTGCGAACACCACCCAGGTGTGCGCCAGCGTGATGATCACGGCGTTGATGTTATAGAGGAGCGAGGCGATGGGCTCCGTGATCGCCCCGGCCCACATCAGGCCGGTGTTGAGCACGCCGCCATAGCCGAGGATCACTTTCCACGACAGGATGCGCAGCAGGTAGCCCGACCAGAACGGCACCGTGATCACGAAAAGCCACAGACCCTTGTTTCGCCCGCCATGGAACGAGATGAAATAGGCTATCGGGTAGGCAAGCACGACGGTGACGACGCTCACCACGGCCGATACGAACAGCGAGCGGCCAAGCAGGTCGAGATAGAGCGGTTCGGTCAGCGCGGTGCGGTAGTTCGCCAGGGTAAACGTGCGATCGACCGTCAGGTAATCCTGGGTCCAGAAGCTGTGCGCGATGACCACGAGGATGGGTCCGGCGAGCAGCAGCAGGGCATAGAGGAAAGGCGGGGAAATCGTCAGCCAGCCGCGCAGGCCGGGATTGGAAAGCAACCGTGCGGCGGACGAGATCCTCACCGTCGGCGATCCGCTTCCATGGCATGCATGTGACGCTTCGGTCTTGCCAACTTGCCCCCCCTCGGCGGTCCCCGGCGGCGATTTACACAATCGAAGTTGAACGCATCGCGCAGTTGAAATCAAGCATGCCATCTGTCATTATTGATTGAACGGCCATTCAATAGCGTTTTTTTGGCGGCCAGCGTGTCCGGGGTGGCTTGTGGCGCCGCTGGATGGCGATGAAACCGGAAGCGGGGAGATAGAATGAACGCCGAAACGCGCAAACGCCCGGTTGTTGCCGAAATGCAAGGCCGCTTGCCGCTGATCGCTCCTTGGTCCTATGCCGGCACCATCGGCACGCTTGCCAAGGAAGCGATTGTCGCGGGGGACGGCATCTATGTCTGGGACGACCACGGCCGGCGCCTGATCGACGGTCCGGCGGGCATGTGGTGCACCAATGCCGGGCATCGCAATGCCGTGCTTGCCGACGCGATGCGCGAGCAGGCGATGGCGCTTTCCTACAACACGCCTTGGTACACCTCGAACACCATTTCGGCCGATCTTGCCGCCCGGCTGGCGGAACATGCGCCCGGCGATCTCGACCATGTGTTCTTTACCACCGGCGGATCGACTGCCGTCGAGACGGCGCTGCGTTTCGCGCAATTCTACAACAATGTTCGCGGTCGCCGGGAAAAGAAGAAGTTCCTCTGCCGCGAAGGCGGGTACCATGGAAGCACTTTCCTCAGCGCTTCATTGAATGGGCGGCCCCGCACGCGCGAATGGATGGACCAGGCCGAGGACCACGTCATCCGCCTGTCGAGTCCCGATCCTTTCCGCCGGCCGGCACACATGAGCATTGCCGATTTCGCCGATCATCTGGTCGGGGAATTCGAAGCGGCGATCGAAAGCCATGGCGCCGATACGATCGCTGCATTTGTCGGCGAGCCGGTCATGGCCTCAGGCGGCGTGATCGTGCCGCCGCCGGGCTATCTGAAGCGAATCCGCGCGCTGTGCGAGCGCCATGAAATCCTGTTCATTGCCGACGAGGTGGTGACCGCATTCGGCAGGCTCGGCCATGTCTTCGCTTCGGAAAAGGTGTTCGGCATCGTACCCGACATGATCACCTTCGCGAAGGGCGTCACCTCCGGCTATTTCCCCTTGGGCGGCGTCATGATTTCGCGGCGCCTGATGGAGGAACTTCGCGCTTCCAACCATCCCGAGGCAATGTTCGGGCACGGCTTCACTTATACCAGCCATCCGATCGGCTGCGCCGTGGCGCACCGCAATCTCGATATTCTCGAAGGCGGACTGGCCGAACACGCACGCGCCGTTGCGCCATATTTCCTCGAAAGGCTCCAAACCCTTTCTGACCTGCCGCTGGTCGGGGAGGTGAGGGGGATCGGCCTGATGGCCTGCGTGGAATGCGTGGCCGACAAGGAGGTCAACAACCCGCTCGCGCTGGATACCGATGTCGGCGTGCGCATCGACCGCCACACCCAGGAGCTCGGCCTGCTGGTGCGGCCCATCATCCACATGTGCGTGATGTCGCCGCCGCTGATCATCGGTGAGGAGCAGATCGACGACATGGTGGCGATCCTGCGCGAAGGGATTTCGCGCACGCAGGACGACCTTCGCGCCGAAGGCATCTGGAACGGCTAGGCCAAGGCGCCGGCAAGCCCGCGATTTGCTTCGGCAATATCTCCCGGCTCGTCCTCAAGGGTGGTAACCGGCAACACGGCGCGGATGTGGTCGTGATGCGACCTGACACCGTATTCGAGGTCCGACAAATAGAAGCCGGGAAAGAATCTCGATGCCATGGACTCGTTCGACCAGATCGTGAGCTGCACGTCCTCTTCCGTGGTCTCCCGGTCGATGCGCATTGCCAGATAGCGCGCAAGCCGCTGCTCGCGCGTTTCCTGGCGGTATCGATACGTTGCGCCGCGCAGGATGGTCTTGCCAACCGAAATCGGAAACTCCTGATAGAATTGCATGGTTTCCGGGGTGACGGCGATCACCGTGTTCGGGAACAATCCATAGTAAATCCAGGCGCGCTGCAATTCCTTGGGCAGGTGCTCCGGCGGCGTCGTCAGCTTGACATAGTGCCGCACGCTCCAACGTCGTCCGCCCGTTTCCGTTACCTCGGCATATGAGCGGCAGACACCGCCGACGAACGGTTCGTCGAAATAGGTCCGGCCGTAAAGATCCTGCAGGGCCGGATGCGCCAAGGCGACGTGGTAGCCCTCATTGTCGACATCGCGCACCGATTTCCAGTTGACCGGCGACACCTGTGTCCAACTCCTCCCGGAGGGGATCATGTCGGACATCTTGTAGTGGGCGATCTCGGCGGCGAAGGGCTGCATCAGTTCGGCGACCGATGGCTGCGGTCCCGGCAGGAGGCGGACGAAAACAAGGCCGTTCCAGATTTCCATTTCCACAGGTTTCAGGCCGAATTTCTCGCGGTCGAGCCGCGGAAAGGTTTCGGGCCGCGCCGCGCCGCGCAATCTCCCGTCCAACTGGTAGACCCAGCCGTGAAACGGGCAGACGATGGCGCCCTTGCACACGCCGCTTTTGGCGGCGACGACGCGTGAACCGCGATGACGGCAGATGTTGAGGAAGGTGCGCACCTCACCGTCGTCGCCGCGAATGACAAGGATCCGTTCCCCGACGAAGTCGAGCGTGACGAAAGCGCCTGGCTCGCCCAGGTCGCTGACATGGCATACGAGCTGCCAGTGCCGCCGGAACAGTTCTTCCTTCTCCAGTTCGAGCAGCGTTTCGCTGTGATAACACCATGCCGGAAGGCCGCGCCGGTCCCAATTGGCGGGAATGGCTAAGTCACGGTTGGAAAGCGGTGATTGCATATTGGCAGGCCCTTCCTCTCCCAGACACTTGCTGAACGTTCATTCAATAGTACGACAAATGCCGCGATTTGGAAAGGACGGGAACACCGCTTTGCAAGGGAAAAGGACCAGCAGGGCGGCAGGCCGCCGCCCGCTTTGGGCATCCGGGTCGTTCAACTGCCCCGGGTCAGGCAATCGCGCACAGAGGTCGAAAGATTGCGCAGCAGTTTGAAATAGAGGTCCTGGCTCGGGTCCAGCGACCCGCCCTCGGGATCGAGCACGCCGGTGCGCGCGTTGGTGCCTTCGGTCACGGTTGCGACAAGCTTCGACTCGAACTGCGGTTCGGCAAACACACAGGCGGCGCCCAGTTCCTTTACCCTTTTGCGGATTTCCGTAACGCGTTCCGCGCCCGGCATCACTTCCGGGGAAACAGTGATCGATCCAGATGCGGGAACGCCGAAACGGTTCTCGAAATACTGATAGGCGTCGTGGAACACGATGAAGCCCTTGCCCCTCACCGGTTCGAGCTGCGCGGCAATCTCGGCCCTCAGGGCGTCCAGCCGCTGCATCAGGTCGGCGGCATTGGCCGCGTATTTTTCCTTGTTGGCCGTATCGGCCTCTATCAGAGCCTCCGCGATCTCGTGCACCATGGCCTTTGCATTTACCGGATCAAGCCAGACATGCGCATCGAAGGCGCCATGATCGTGCCCCCCATGGCCTGTTTCCTCCGGTTTTTCGTGATCATGATCGTGTTGCGCTTCCTGTGCGTGGTCGTCATGACCATCTCCGCCGTGACCATGCTTCTCGAAAGGGCCGCCTTCGCGCAATGGCAGTTTGACCAGATCGCTGGCATCGATCAGTTCCACCGACTTCGCTTTCGAAGCCAGCGTTTCCAACGGTTTTTCAAGAAAAGCCTCGAGTTCGTGGCCGACCCAGAAAACGAGATCGGCCTTTTCAAGCATGGCGGCCTGGGAAGGCTTGAGCGAATAGGTGTGCGGCGACGCCGCGCCCTCGACGATCAATCCCGGTTCGCCTGCGCCCTTCATCACCGACGCGACCAGCGAGTGCAGCGGCTTGATCGAAACGACAACATTGATTTCGGCGCCAGCCGCGGCTGTAGACGCAGCCAGCAATGATGCAAAGAGAACCAGCGATTTTACACGGCGCATGACGAACTCTCCTGATTGAACCAACGGGATGTGACGTTATCTCATTACGCATTGCGTAACGGTATAACGTGTGCGATAAGGCCACGCAATCCCCCGTTCCAAAACGGGCGCTCAATCGCGGCAAGGAAATGCTGAAGAAGACTGAAGCTTTGGTCACGCTTGGAAACGCCGGCACTTTCCGATCCGGGCGCTGGCTGGTGCGCGGCGTGACTTTCGTCATCGATCCGGGCGAGATCGTTACCCTCATCGGACCGAACGGGTCGGGAAAGTCGACGACAGCCAAGATGGCGCTGGGCATTCTCAAACCCGACGAGGGCACTGTCACCCGGCGGCCCGGTCTGAAGGTCGCATATGTACCGCAGAAACTGGCTATCGACTGGACCTTGCCGCTGACGGTTGCCCGGTTCATGCGTCTGACCGGAGAGGTCAGCAAGGGCGAAGCGGAAGCAGCCATGGCATCGACCGGTGTCCGCCATCTGGCGGGCGCGGAGGTGCGCAACTTGTCGGGCGGCGAGTTCCAGCGGGTCATGCTGGCCCGCGCCATTGCCCGAAAGCCCGACCTGCTAGTGCTCGACGAACCGGTGCAAGGCGTGGATTTTTCGGGCGAGGTTTCGCTGTACGATCTCATCCGGCGCATCCGCGACGAGATCCATTGCGGCATCCTGCTCATCTCCCATGACCTGCATGTTGTGATGGCGGCTACGGATCGCGTCATTTGCCTCAACGGCCATGTGTGCTGCTCGGGAACCCCGACAAAGGTGGCCTCGAGCCCGGAATACAAAGCCCTTTTCGGTGCGCGCGCTGCATCGACCCTTGCCGTCTACGAGCACCATCACGATCACACCCATCTGGCCGACGGCCGCGTGGAACATTCCGACGGCACGATCACCGACCATTGCCATCCAGACGACGGACATCATCACGATGGTCATCATCATGATGGCCATCATCATCACGGCCAATCTCGCGGGGGCCGGCACGATGCTTGACGACTTCTTCACGCGCGCAATCATCGCCGGCGTCGGAGTGGCGCTGGTGACCGGGCCGCTCGGCTGTTTTATCGTGTGGCGCAGGCTTGCCTATTTCGGCGACACGCTGTCCCATGCCGCCTTGCTGGGCGTGGCGCTCGCCTTCCTGTTCGAGATCAACATCACGCTTGCCGTCTTCTGCGTTTCGGCCTGCGTGTCGATCGGGCTGCTGCTGCTGCAGAAGCGCGCAACGCTTTCAGCCGATGCGCTACTGGGCCTGCTGGCTCATTCGGCATTGGCGCTGGGCCTCGTCGTGCTCGCTTTCATGACCTGGGTGCGCATGGATTTGATGGGCTTCCTGTTCGGCGACATCCTTGCGGTGTCGAAGGTCGATATCGCCATCATCTGGATTGGCGGCGCGCTGGTGATCGCCGTGCTTGCCGCCATCTGGCGTCCGCTTTTCGCGGCGACCGTGAACCGAGAGCTGGCCGAAGCCGAGGGCATGAATCCGGACCGCGCCAACATCGTATTCATGCTGCTGATGGCGGCCGTCATCGCGATCTCCATGAAGATCGTCGGCGTCCTGCTGATCACGGCCATGTTGATCATACCTGCCGCCGCCGCGCGCCGGCTTGCGTCGGGACCCGAGCAGATGGCGTTTCTGGCAGCCGGGGTCGGCGCGGTGGCTGTCGTCGGCGGCCTGTTCGGCTCGTTGGAATGGGACACGCCGGCAGGTCCGAGCATCGTTGTCGCGGCCCTTGCCCTGTTCGTCCTGTCATTGCTGCCGGCAGTTTCGCGCGGCTCGCAAACGCGCGAAACGCCGACGCGAATTGCCGGAGACATCCGGAAAGGAAGCCGTCCATGAACGACCATGTTCACGCAACTGCGGAACTCACCAAAAACCAGTCGCTGGTCATGGGCGCCTTGGCACGGTCGGACGGGCCGCTCAGCGCCTACACGATCCTCGATCAACTG
This sequence comes from Salaquimonas sp., assembly GCA_041742235.1. GTDB lineage: Bacteria > Pseudomonadota > Alphaproteobacteria > Rhizobiales > Rhizobiaceae > BOKV01. Next base: position 24,934 of record JBGSJA010000018.1, read on the forward strand.
CGCGACAATGGTTTCCGCGCGCCGTTGCAGGTTTACCGGGCGCTCGACAAGCTGGTGGAGTTCGGCCTCGTGCACCGGCTGGAAAGCCTAAATGCCTTTGTTGCTTGCCGGCATCCAGGCTGCGACGGCCATGAGACGATCGCATTCATGATTTGCGAGCGTTGTCGTGTGGTCAATGAACTGACCGATGGCGCCCTGGCCAACCGGCTTGCCCATCTTGCCGTCGATGCAGGCTTTGCCTTGAAGAAAACCACCATCGAACTGCGTGGCATCTGCAGGGTTTGCCAAGCGGCCTGAACGGAAACGCATACCGACCCCTAACCATTTGCATGCCATCTGGCGCTGGGTTAGCTAAGCCAAGGGAGGATCAATCCATGGCAAGGCATCCGCAAAGGGCGCCTGTAACCTCGGGAGACGTTGCGCGGCTGGCGGAAGTGTCGCAGTCCGCAGTCAGCCGTGTCTTCACCCCCGGGGCCAGCGTCTCGGCGGACATGCGCCGCAAGGTTCTCAAGGCGGCTGCCGATCTTGGCTATCGGCCGAACGCGCTTGCGCGCGCCATGATCAGCGGCCGCTCGCGCCTTATTGCGATGCTGGTGGCCTATCTGGACAACCAGTTCTATCCGATCGTGCTGGAGAAATTGTCCCGCCATTTGCAGGACCGCGACTACCAGGTGCTGCTCTTCATGACCGATCCCGGCCGGCAGGACGAAGTCGTCCAGCGAATTCTCGAATACCAGGTGGAAGGCATCGTCATGGCATCGGCGACCCTGTCGTCAACACTGGCGCGCGAGTGCGCCGAAACCGGGATCCCGGTCGTGACGCTCAACCGCTACGTGGCTTCCTCGCCCTCCAGCAGCGTCACTTCCGACAACATCGAGGGCGGCCGCCTGATCGCCCGGCACCTTCTGGCGGGCGGGCACGAACGCATCGCCTTCATCGCGGGAGCAGAGGATTCATCCACCAATCGCGACCGCGAAGCCGGATTCTACAAGGGACTTGCGGAGGGCGGCATGGCCGTCTGGGGCCGCGCGGTCGGTGGCTACAGCTTCAAGGGAGCAGCCGCTGCCACACGCGAACTTCTGGACCAGAAGGACCGGCCGGACGCCATTTTCGTGGCAAACGACCACATGGCTTTTTCGGCGATGGACGTGATCCGCTCAGAATTCGGCCTGCGGATTCCGCAGGACATTTCGGTGGCGGGATATGACGATGTTCCTGAGGCTTCGTGGAAGGGCTATGACCTGACCACTGTCTCGCAGCCGCCGGACGACATGATCGAGGCAACGATTTCCACGCTCCTCGAGCAGATCGAGAAAGGTGCGGTGCGCAAACGGGCAACGGTCTTGCCGGCGCGGCTCGTCATCCGGGGTTCGACCCGCAGCCCGCGCTGATCTCAAGCGCCGCGTCGAAACTTTGGCTGCATTCGGGCAATGACGTCGATTCCCATCTGCATCAGCACATCCAAAATGTCGAGCGGAACCCAGTTCTCGCGGATCTTGCCTTCGTCGTGGAGATAGAAATCCATCACGCGCATGGTAATCCCGCCGCCGGTCGGCGGCATTCCCAGAAAGCCGCCACCCTTGTGGACCAGATACAGACTGGGCCAGCCGCCGGTCACCGAATACGGACCGTCGCCAAAGCGTACGTAATGTCCCGCGCCGTGCCTCCGTCTTTCGGCCTGGACGACTTCGATGTCGCCTCCGGAACGCGGAAAGGCAATGCGGAACGGCAACTGGTGATCGTCGACAAAACCCGAAAGGCCCCGTGTGGTGCCGATGCCCGACGGGCCGTACCACATCATCTTTTCGTGCCAGTGTTCCTTCTGCGGCATGGCCAGAAGGCCCTCGCGGCCCGAACCCGCAAGGTCGTTGTACTCGCCCAGCGTGCGGTGCATGGCGAGTGTTTGTGCAATGCTTTGCGCCGATTGATGCGGATCGGAGGCGTGAAGCACGATGCCGTTGCCGGTGATCGGACCCGGCCACATCCCCTCAAGTCCCAGGCTCGGGGCGATCGGCCAAAAACCGGCCTGCCTGATCATGTCCAGAACATCCCAGAGCGCATTTGCCTGGACGATGCGCCCGTCGCGAATTTCGTAAACCTCGCCGTAGCGCAGATACGCCGTTTGCCCGGTTGCCGGAATGGTCAGCCAGTCCCGCCGGAAGGTTCCGCAATAATGGCCTACCGCAGCGATGTAGTCGCGCCCCTCACATGAACCACTCACGAATATCAGGTCGCGGCGCTCGAGATCGGGAAAGGCATGGAACAGCGGCTCGAACACCGTGCGGGTAATGGGAGCAGCGCCTGCGACTTCGTTCACCGGATGCGAGCCACGCCACAGGGCAGTGTCGGCGAAAAGGCCCGCCATGTGCGCTGGCAGCTTCGCGCGCCCATCGCCTGCCAAGGCGTTCAATCCTTTGAAAATTCGCTGCCTCAGGCTTGTCTCAACGCCGCCGGTCATTGCTTGTCCTTAAGCCCGCGCCGAGTATTTCATCAGTTTTTTTACAGGGCGCCGTCAATAATTTCTTGCATACGTATTCACATTTTGTCAACGTAGTCTCGGGGCCTTAGGTGGCGCCGACTGCATTGACAAGATGAACGGCGGTGGTCCCCGGCCCGTTTGAGCCCGGACAAGCCCGCATACAGGAGGGTGACATGAAGGCACTGATGAAATCGTCGCTGGCCGGGGCAATGCTTGTTTCCGCCAGCTCTCTGGCATTCGCCGATTGCGGGATCGAAAAAGGTTCCGTCCGCATTCTCGGAAACGACTTTCCCGCTATCCAGGCCGTCGCAAAGGCGGCCGAAGCCTGTGCGTCGGGTACTGTCGAAGTGAAGGTAAACCTGACCAAGGACCATGAAAGTCTTTCGGTGGCGGCGCTCAGCGCCAACCCGCCCGAATATACATCGCACATCATTGCGAACAGCTCGGTCCTGCCGTTGCTCAACGACGGCCTCGTGCGTCCGCTCGACGACTACGTGGCCAAGTACGGGGCAGACCTCAATGCAAACCAGAAGGTCATGATCGGCGGCAAGGTAATGGCGGTTGCGTTCATGGCCAACGCGCAGCACATCTTCTATCGCGCGGACATACTCGAGAAAGCCGGCGTTGCTGTCCCAAAGACGTATGAGGAAGTGGTCGCGGCAGCCAAGACCATCAAGGAAAAGGGTCTGATGGAAACCCCGCTTGGCGGCACATACAAGGCAGGCTGGAACCTCGCCGAGGAATTCGTCAACATGTTCATGGGCTTCGACGCGCCCTTCTTCAAGGAAGGGACGGCCGAACCTGCGGTCAACAATGAAAAGGGCGTTGCCGCGCTCACCATGATGAAGGAACTCTCCAACTACATGAGCAAGGATTTCCTGACCTTCGATTCCAACGCGCTGCAGGCGGAGTTCGAGGCGGGCAAGGTGGCGATCGCGAATTTCTGGGGCTCGCGCGCCGGTGCGGTGACAGACGCGGAGGGCACGACGCCGGAGATCGCCGGGGCGATCAAGTTCGCCGCGGCGCCGACCGTTGGCGGCGGCTCGATTCCGGCTACCACGCTGTGGTGGGATGGATTCACCGTGGCAAAGAACGCGTCCGATGAAGACGCCGAAGCAACCTTCCGCGCGCTGGCGCAAGGGGCGACTGCAGCAACTGCGAACGCCAATGCCGCCGCGGCCGTTTGGCTGGCAACCGGATATACGCCCGGGCCTACCGCGGAGGGTGTTCTTGCCACTGTTTCGGGCGGCGCCAAATCCTACCCGATGGATCCCTATATGGGCCTGCTGCACACCGCGCTTGGCACGGAACTGGTGGAGTTCATGCAAGGCACCGAAGATGCGGCGAAGGCACTGGCGGATGCCGAGGCGGCATACATCACCGCGGCCAGGGAAAAAGGCTTCATCAAGTGACAGCGGGCATGGGGCGCCGCAAGCCGGCGCCCCGGCCTTCATTTCAAGAGATCGACGGGCGCTACAGCCCCTTGACGTGACCCAAAGCGGAGGGCGGCATGCCGCACCGGACGTTCTTCTGGTTCATCCTGCCTTCCGCGCTGGCGATGATCATTTTCATCGCGATGCCGATCGTCTCTGTCGCGGTTCAGTCCCTTTTCGTCGAGCACGACCGCGTCATGGTGGCGGTCGAAAACTGTGGTCCGTTTGGTTGCAAGACGGAAATGCAGGTGGACAGCGGGGCAACGGAAAAGCTTCGCCGTGAAGCGCCGCTGGGCCAGTTTGCAGGCCTCTCCACCTACGCCAACCGCAATCACCTGGCCTTTGCCGAGGCTGGCGAATTCTGGCGGCAATCGAAGAGCTTCGGCGAGTTCCTTTCTTTGCTCTATGGCCTGCCGTTCTACAAGGCGCTTGCCTTCACGCTTTCCTACACCGCCATCGTCACGCCGATCGTTATCGTGCTGGGCTTTACCATCGCCACGGCGGTAAACCGGCTGCCGCCAGCCGCCAAGGGCGTTGCGATCTTCATTTCGCTGCTCCCGATGATCGTCACGCCGCTCGTGGGTTCGCTGGTCCTCTTCTGGATGATCGACGCGGACGGCATCATCGGTTCCTCGTTGAAGCTGCTGATGAACGACCCCGGCCTGTCGCTCAAGGCGTCACCGACGCTCACCTGGCTCACGCTGTTCGTTTACGGCATCTGGCATTCGGCGCCGTTTGCCTTCGTCGTATTCTATGCCGGCCTGCAAACCGTGCCGCAGGACACGCTGGAATCGGCGATGATCGATGGCGCCAGCCGGTGGGAGCAGATCCGCCATGTCATCATTCCGCACCTGATGCCGCTCGCGACCTTCGTCGCCCTGATCCAGATGATGGACAATTTTCGCGTGTTCGAACCGATTGTCGGCTTCAACGCGGAAGCCAGCGCCACGTCGCTTTCCTGGATCATCTACAACGACCTCAACAGCACCGGAGCCAAGCTGTTCAGTTCAGCGGCTGCCAGTTCCATGTTGACGATCGTTTTCGTGGCCATCCTCCTGACGCCGGTGCTCATCCGCACCTGGCGCGATTTCAACCGGGCTAGGTGAGCGCGATGGCCGGACGGGCGTCTCGCCAACCCTTGCTTCTGATGGTCCTGTCCACGGCGTTCCTCGGCGGCTGGCTGATCCTGGCTGCCTTCCCGTTTGTCTGGACGCTTTGGGGGTCCTTCAAGGTCCAGGGCGATTTCTTCTCCAAGCTCGATTGGGTAAACGCGCTTCGCGGCACGCAGACCATCATCGAGACCGGCGCGCCCTTCACGGCTGACGGCTATGAAGGCGCATGGGTCGAGCGCGAATTCTGGCGCGCTGCGCTGAACACCGGCATCGTCACTTTCTTCGTCGTGATTATCTCGCTCACGCTCGGAACGCTCGGCGGCTATGCGCTTTCGCGTTCCTCGTACCGCTATGCTTTCTGGATCCTGATCGCCGCGCTGATTTTCCGCGCGATGCCGCACATAACACTCGTCTCCGGCTATTTGTTTCCGTTCTTCCAACTGAACGTGTGGGGCTTCCTGCCAACGGCGATCGTGGTGCTCGTCGCCATAAACCAGCCCTTTACGTTGTGGATGCTGCATTCCTTCTTCCTTGGCATACCCAAGGACCTGGACGAAAGCGCCATGGTGGACGGCTGCTCAAGGTTCCAGGCGTTCCGGCTCGTGATCATTCCCGTGATGTGGCCGGGCGTCATCACCACGGGCCTGTTCTCGTTTCTGCTCGCCTACAACGACTTCGCGGTGACGGCGATGCTTTTGTCGCAGCAGAACCAGACCATGGTGCCGAAGATCGCGAGCTTCATGGGTTCGACCCAGGTTCAGGGAAACATCATGTATGCGGTGGCCGCCGTGGTGTCGGCAACGGCGCCGCTCTTCGTGCTGGTGCTGTTCTTCCAACGCCAGATCGTCGCCGGGCTGACTGCCGGCGCCGTCAAGGGATAGGAAAAAGATGGCTGGAATAGCGCTCAGGAATGTCGGCAAGCGTTGGGGCAACTTCATCGCCGTCGACAATTTCAACCTGGAGATCGCCGACGAGGAGTTCATCGTGCTGCTCGGCCCTTCCGGCTGCGGCAAGACCACCACGATGCGAATGATCGCCGGGCTGGAGGAGGCGACCTCCGGCGAAATCTGGATCGGCGAGCGCATGGTGAACGGCCTCGAGCCGAAGGACCGCGACATTGCCATGGTTTTCCAAAGCTACGGTCTTTATCCGACCATGACCGTTTACGAGAACATCCGCTTTCCCCTGAAGGTCCGGCGCGTTGCCAAGGAGACCCATCACGAACGGGTCATGCGCGCGGCGGAAATGGTCGAGCTTGGCGAGTTCCTGCATCGCCGGCCCGCCGAACTTTCCGGCGGTCAGCGCCAGCGCGTGGCGCTTGCGCGCGCCATCGTCAGGGAGCCGACCGTATTCCTGATGGACGAGCCGCTGTCCAATCTCGATGCGAAGCTGCGCGTTTCGACGCGGGCGCAGATCAAGAACCTGCACCACGAACTGCGCACGACCACGATCTATGTGACGCATGACCAGATCGAGGCGATGACGCTGGCCGACCGCGTTGTCGTGATGAACCGCGGCGTGGTCCAGCAACTGGGAACGCCGCGCGAGATCTACGACAGTCCTGCCAATACCTTTGTCGCCGGATTCATCGGCTCGCCCGCGATGAACCTCGTCGCGGGAGAAATCGACGGAGGGACCTTCCGCGCCGCCAACATCGAAGTGACGGGCCTCGCCCGGTCTGTGGCCGGCAAGGTGACGCTCGGCTTTCGCGCCGAAGACGCAAGGATCAGCGCGCAAAAGGCGGAGATCGAGGCGCCGGCCTATTCGATGGAACTGCTGGGCGAGGCCTCGATGGTGTCCGTGAAGGCCGGCGGTTCCATCGTCGCTGTGAAGGCTGCAAAAGACCACTACTGCGAAATCGGCGAGGTCGTGCGCATTTCGGTGCCGGCGCCGGTTTGCCACCTTTTCGACCACGATACGGGCGAGCGCATCCGCCCCGGACATTGAACGCGAGGAACGCATGCACAGCAACCGACCGGAACAGGCAGCCCTGACTCGGGACAACGACCGCACGAAGACAGCCGAGACGAAAAAAGTCATCGAAGGCATGGTGGACGGCCTCAACGACCACAAGATCCGCGGCATAGCCGAGTTCTTTTCGGAAAGCTTCCGCTGGCTAGGCAATGCCGGATGCGGCACGAAGAACGGGCTGCGTGAATTCCAGGAAAACTGGCAGCGGCCGTTCCAGGCTGCATTCTCCGACAAGGTCTGCATCGATGAGGCGCGCCTTTTCGATGGCGAATGGGCCGCGGCATTCGGCGCCCAGCATGCCATTCATTCCGGCGAGTTCATGGGGATCAAGCCGACCGGCAAACGGGTGGAAATCCGGTACATGGATTTCTGGAAGGTTGTCGACGGCAAGATCGTCGACAATTGGGTCATGGTCGATTTCCCACATGTCCTGCGCCAGCTTGGCGTTGACGTATTCAATGGGGAAGGGTGGGAGAAATACGACGAGGGCCGCGCTGTCCCGCCGGGACCGGAACACAATCTGTAGGGCTTGGAGAAAAGAATGATCCGCCATTTGAAAAAGGGCCGTACCGGCGAGGCCCGCATTGACGAGGACGCGAAGGTTCGCGCGACGGTGGAGGCGATCATCGCCGATGTCGAGAAGCGCGGTGACGAAGCCGTGCGCGAACTGTCGGTCAAGTTCGACGCCTATTCGCCTGCGGCATTCAGGCTTTCGCAGTCGCAGATCGATGCGCTGATCAACCGCGTTTCGGCGCGCGACATGGAGGACATCCGCTTCGCCCATGAGCAGGTGCGCCGGTTCGCGGAAGCACAGCGTGCATCCATCACCGACATCGAGATCGAGACCGTTCCAGGCGTCATTCTGGGCCACAGGAACATACCGGTCCAATCGGTGGGCTGTTATGTGCCAGCCGGCAAATTCCCGATGGTTGCGTCGGCGCACATGTCGGTGCTGACCGCGAGCGTGGCCGGCGTGCCGCGGATCGCAGCCGCGACGCCGCCGTTCAAGGGCGAGCCCAATCCGGCGGTCATTGCAGCCATGCATCTTGGCGGCGCCCATGAAATCTACTGCCTTGGCGGGGTTCAGGCGGTCGCGGCAATGGCGCTCGGCACCGCGACAATCGAGCCGGTGCACATGATCGTCGGGCCCGGCAATGCCTTTGTGGCAGAAGCCAAGCGCCAACTCTACGGCCGCGTCGGAATCGACCTTTTCGCCGGCCCCACCGAAACCCTCATCGTCGCCGACGAAACCGTGGATGCGGAAATCTGCGCCACGGACCTGCTGGGCCAGGCTGAACACGGATACAATTCGCCGGCTGCGCTGATCACCAATTCCGAGCGGCTCGCACGCGCAACCATGGCGGAAGTGGAGCGCCTGCTGAAGATACTGCCTACCGCCGACACGGCGGGCAAAAGCTGGGCGGACTACGGCGAGGTCTTCGTTTGCGACACGCATGAGGAAATGCTGGCGGTCGCCAACGACATCGCTTTCGAGCATGTGCAGGTGATGACCGACCGGGACGATTGGTACCTTGAAAACATGCGCAGCTACGGAGCGCTGTTCCTGGGCGCGCGAACCAATGTCGCCAATGGCGACAAGGTCATCGGCACCAACCATACGCTGCCGACCCGCAAGGCCGGCAGGTATACCGGCGGGCTGTGGGTCGGCAAGTTTCTGAAGACGCACTCCTACCAGAAGATACTGACCGACGAGGCCGCCGCGACGATCGGCGCGTATTGCTCGCGCCTGTGCATCCTCGAAGGATTTGTCGGTCATGCAGAGCAGGCAAATGTCCGTGTGCGCCGATACGGACGTGCCAATGTTCCCTACGGCGCAGCGGCGGATTGAACCGATGGGTGCGAAGGAAAACCAGAAAAACAAGGCGGCCGCCATGGCGTATTGGCAAGCCGTGGACGGGGCTGATCCCCAAACCCTGGCGAAGGCCGCCGCCGCTCATCTTTCCGCTGCGCATCGCTGGTCAGGTCCCGCGCCATTTCCGATGCTGGAAGGACCGCATGCCTTGGCAGAGGAGTTCCTTGCACCGCTGCGGCGCGCCATTCCGGACTTGCGGCGCGAAACGCACATGTTCTTTGGCGGGCGGTCGAACGGACGGCTGGACGGGTCGGGCGACGGGCGCATGTGGGTGTGCGGCACCGGTTACCTGACCGGACATGCGCGGTCTCCGTTCATCGGCATTCCGGCCGGACAGCGAACCTTGCGCCTGCGCTGGGCAGAGTTCCTGCGTTTCGAGGATGGAGAGATCGTCGAAACGCAAATGCTGATCGATTTCATCGACTGGTTCGAGCAACTCGGCCTGGCCGTGCTGCCGCGTTCCACCGGCGCGCCGTTCGTATATCCGGCACCGACAGCCTATGACGGCGTCCTCCTCGATCGCCAGGAAAAGGCTGAGGGCAAGGCGAGCTTGCGGCTTGGCCGCGATCTGATCTTCGGGGGCCTCAACGCCTTCGACAGTTCGGACCTTGCCAGCATGGGCATGAGGCGGTTCTTTCACGACAACATCAAGTGGTACGGACCGGGCGGCATAGGCGCATGCCTGAGCCTGCAAGAGTTCGAGGATTTTCATCAAAAGCCGTGGCTGGTCGCATTCCCGGACAGGCGGGTGCAAGATCTCGATTCCCTCTTTGCCGAAGACAGGCTGGTCGGTTCGTCCGCCTGGGCGGGCGTTCGGGCGACCCATTCGGGCCCTTATCTCGGTCATGCGGCATCCGGCAAACCCATTGTCGTCAACGGCATCGATTTCTGGTTTCGCACCGGGGATCGCTTCACCGAAAACTGGGTCTATGTCGACATGGTGCATCTGTTTGCGCAGATGGGCGTGGACCTGATGGAG
>JBGSJA010000019.1:0-65370 GCA_041742235.1 Salaquimonas sp.
GTTCACTCCCGCCTGCCTAAGCGAATCAAGCAGTTCCTGAACTTTGGGATTATCAAACCAGCGGCGGATCGAGAGCGCCATGATTTCACCGACATCATCCACGGCCTGCAAATCTTCCACGGAAGCGGATGCGAGCCGTTCCATGGTCCCAAAGCGGGCCGCCAATTTTCTGGCGGCGACTGCTCCGACATGCAGGATTCCCAGACCAAAGAGCAAGCGCCACAGAGTTCGATTTTTGCTGCCGGCGATAGCTGACACCAAATTGCCAGCGCTTTTTTCGCCCATGCGTTCGAGTTCCAAAAGTGCGGGTTTTTCCAAGTGATAGATTCCGGGAATTTCTTTCACCAGCGAGCTTTCGACCAATTGGGACACCATGCTTTCGCCGAGTCCCTCAATGTCCATGGCTCCCCGGCATGCAAAATGTTCCAGGCGCCGAAGGAGTTGGGCCGGACAGGATGGGTTCGTGCAGCGGTGGGCTACCTGACCCTCCTCTTTTGTTACGGCTCCCCCACAGGAGGGACACCGATCCGGCATCACAAACGCTCTCTCCTCCCCCGCGCGCTCCTGAACAAGAACCTGCACAACCGCCGGAATAACCTCGCCTGCTTTTTCTATCACCACACGGTCCCCAATCCGCAGATCCTTGCGATGAATTTCTTCTTCATTGTGAAGGGTCGCGCGGCTCACCCGGCTGCCGCTCACAAACACCGGCTCCAACTCCGCAACCGGCGTGAGCACTCCGGTTCGCCCGACTTGAACCGTGATATCGAGCAACTTCGTCGTGGCCTGCTCGGGCTGATACTTGTAGGCGATCGCCCAGCGTGGTGCCTTGTTGGTTGAACCCAGTCGCTCGCGCTGATCAAGGGAATCGATTTTTAAAACTGCCCCATCGGTCTCGTAAGCAAAATCGTGACGGATTGCGCCCAGTTCCTGGATGGCGGCGAGTGCCTCCTCGGTGGAGGTCGCATGCCAGAGGCGTTCCGGCGTTTGGAATCCGGCGGCTTTCAACAGTTTCAGAAATCCGGTTCCCGATGTTGTGATGCCTGAAGGGAACTGACCGAATCCATAAAATATGCCGAGCAATCCCCTTGTCGCGACAATCCGTGAATCCAATTGTTTCAGCGAGCCCGCCGCCGCATTTCGCGGATTCGCAAAGGCCGGGAGCCCCTCCTCGTCTCGTTCTTCATTCAGTCTCTGAAAAACGGACTTCGGCAGATAAATTTCTCCGCGAATCTCAATCAGTCCGGCAGGCAACATCGGCGCGGATTGCGGGATGGACGGAATGGTTTGAATGTTCGCGGTGACATCATCACCCGTCGTACCGTCACCGCGTGTTGCCGCTCGAATCAGTTTTCCATCCTCATATAGCAGGCTGATTGCCACCCCATCCACCTTCGGCTCAATGGTCAGGGTAAAATATTCTCCAGTTACAATCTTTGTCACACGTGTGACAAAATCTGTAACTTCTGATTCCTTGTACGTGTTGTCCAGGCTCTGCATGCGGACCAAGTGCCGGGCGGGGGCAAAACCTTCGAGGGGCTTTCCACCCACGGTGAGGGTGGGGGAATCCTCATTTTGCAAGTCCGGGAATTGCTCCTCAATCTCCTTAAGTTCCCGGAGCAGCTCATCAAATTGCTGATCCGTGATTTGGGGTGCCGCGTCCTGGTAGTAGAGATTGTTGTGTTTCTCAATCTCCAGCCGGAGCCAGTTCGCTCTTGCCTGCGGGGATTTTTCGTTTGATCCACTCATAAAGCCAATACGCAACGATAATGCCGGAAAGTCCTCCGGTCACGTCTGCAACAAAGTCAAAAATGTCCGCCCCCTGCCTGCCCGGGGTGAAGGTTTGATGCCACTCATCACTGATTCCAATGGCAAGAATCATTCCCAGCGACAGGCCCTTCACCACAACCGCCTGCCATCGAAACGTGCAGGCCAGCGCCCAGGTGAACAAAAATCCCCCGGCGGCAAAATAGACAAAATGCAGGATCTTGTCCGCGTGGAGAAAAGAAAAGGACGCTACTTCACGCGGAGGCAACGAGGAAAGTCCCCAGAGCGCGCCGGCCCACAGGACAAATCCCGTCCAACCGGCCCACCGGCCAATCCTCTGAATTTTCTCATGCATCCCGCGATTGAATACACGAGACGCGAGGGAGTCCAAGATTCTTCCTCAAAACCGCTGGGATGGCGACAACCAGGTCTGGAATGTTCTCAAATTTCCACTCGGAATTTTTCGTCTGTTTCAACCGACGAGCAAAATGCGGCGAGGAGGCATGCGAGGGCTTCGAGGTCGGCGAGGTCGATGACTTCCACCGGGGAGTGCATGTAGCGGTTTGGGAGGCCGAGGGAGATGGTGGGGATTCCGCCGCGTTGGAGGAAGATCGTGTCGGCGTCCGTTCCCGTGTGTCGGGGGTTGGCTTCCAATTGGACAGGGATTTTGTGTTTCTCGGCAACGGAGAGAAACCGTTCGCAAAGAGAGGGATGGTTCGAACTACCAAAAGAAATCACCGGCCCTCCACCGAGTTTCACGTCTCCATGTTTGGTTTTGGAACAGTTTGGAAAATCGGTGGCATGGGTGACATCAATCACGATTGCCATGTCCGGTCGGATTCGATACCCGACCATGGTAGCGCCATAGAGTCCGTTTTCTTCCTGAATCGTGGAGACGGCGATCACTTGGGCAACCGGCTGGGATTTTTGCAGATGCATCAGTCGGAGCGCTTCTGCTGCGGCCCATGTGCCGATGCGATTGTCACAGCCGCGTGCAGCAATTTTCCCGGATCCCATTTCCCAGACTCCGGCTGCGATAGTGGCCGGGTCACCAACCCGAACGCGTTTGAGTGCCTCCTCCTTGTTTTTGGCGCCAATATCGATGAAGAGTTCATGAAATTCCGGCGTCTTTTTCCGGTCCTCCGGTTCCTGCAAATGAATGGCCAGATGACCGATGACCCCTTGGATCGGTCCATGACCTGAACTCACAATCACGCGCTGACCCCGCAGCAAACCGCGATCCACGCCCCCGATGCCCTTAAAAAACAAAAAGCCCTCATCGGAGATGTAGGAAATCATGAGCCCGAGTTCGTCCCCGTGTCCCGCCAACAGAATTTTGGGTTTTCCCCCGGGGTTTCGGGTCGCGAAGACATTGCCGTAGGGGTCACTTTCGACCTTTTCGGAGAAAGGTGCCACATAGTCGCTCCAGACTCTCTGACCCCTCCGCTCAAACCCTGATGGGGTGGGGGTTTCCAGCAGTTCTTTCAAGAAGGAATACGACTCGGGAGGCAGGCCATGAAACATAACACCACGTTACACCCCGTGGGCCGCGTGTGCAATGTCGGATGAGGTCATTGGGTCGAACGATTCCTGTGTTTTCTATCTTCCGCGCTGGACAAAGTGCCTTTGGCCACGCTTGATTTCTTCATGAACACATTTGAAGGACAAGTTGCCATCGTGACGGGAGCAGGCCGGGGAATCGGAGAAGCCATCGCCAAACGTTTTGTCGAACTCGGAGCCAGGGTGGCGGTTGTGAGCCGCACGGAATCGAATTCTGTGAAAGTGGCTGAGTCATTGAATGCAATCCGTCCGGACAGCGCGAAGCCTTACGCCGTGGACGTGGCCGATTTTGATGCGGTGCAAAAAGCGGGTGAGCAAATTCTTGCGGACTTCGGGCGATGTGACGTGCTGGTGAACAATGCCGGCATCACCGGTTTCGAGCAAGGCGTCGTAGCCCACGATCCCGAAAACGCTGAACTGGAAGATTGGCGCGCCGTTCACGCCACGAACCTTGATGGCACCTTCCTGGGTTGCAAGCACGCGATCCGTGCGATGCGGCGCACAGGCAAGGGGTCGATCATCAACATTTCGTCGCGCTCGGGCGTTGTCGGGATACCGGGAGCCGCCGCATACGCGTCTTCCAAGGCGGCCATACGCAACCACACGAAGACCGTCGCACTTTATTGCGCGGAACAGGGTCTGGAAGTCAGATGCAATTCAATCCAACCGGCGGCCATATTGACGCCGATGTGGGAACCCTTGCTGGGCGAAGGGCCAGACCGTAAGGCGCGAATGGCAGCGTTTGTCGCGGATACGCCGCTGCGCCGGTTTGGCCAGCCCGTGGAGGTTGCCGCCATTGCGGTGCTGCTGGCATCCGATGAGGCCCCGTACATGACCGGAACGGAGATCAACATCGATGGCGGAATACTCGCCGGGTCGGTGGCAGTGTCCGGATCGACGGCAGGGTCCGCCGATCTTGCCCAGACGACCAAATGAGCGCTGGAACCTGGACTTTCTCCGCAACGCCTTCACCGACAGCCGAGAATTCGACGCGCGGCTCAGCAGGAAAAGGACGACATTGTTAGTGAGGAAAGCGCAACAAATCTCGGGCTTTTCAGCTCCGCCAATGCGAGTTCTGTTCGTGGCGGGCGATGATCTGGGCCAGGCCGGCAAACTCGTCGCGGATAAACCGCTTGAAGCGCAGCACCGTCGGGCGCTTCTCTTCGCCCGTCAAGGTGAGCATTCCCAGATTGCGCTTCGGGTGGCCGATCCGGATCGAGAGCGCCGAGACGAGGTTCTGCCGGCGCAGCATGAACACTACCGACAGCGGCAGGATGGTAAGGCTGTCCGACTGCGACAGGATGTTGACGATCGATGCGAGCGAGCCGCCCGAGAAGGCGACCTTGAAATCGGAGACACCGATCGAGTTCAGCACCAGGCGCAAGTCTTGGTAGAGCGTGCTGTTGGCGGGCGGGGCGATCCAGGAATAGTTGGCGATCTCCAGGCGCAGCGAGGATTTCTGCGCCAGCGGGTGGGTGACGCCGCAAACGACCACGTTGCGGCCGGGCAATATCTGCTCGAGCGGGCGGGCTGACTGACGGTGCTCGTCGAGCGGCATGGCAAAAGCGGCGTTCTGCCTGGGCGCACGTGGATCAAGAAATGCGTCCTACGCTTATCCAGAAAACCGGCAGCAGGCGAATTCAGAACTCGCAGGCCACTTTGACAGTGTCGATCCGCCCTGCCCGGCAGGCCATGATCGCATTATGGCCTCGCCCGAAGACGGTTCACCAACAAATCATCCCGCAGGATCTTTTCCTCAAGTGCGTTTAGTTCACCAACGTCCCATGTGGCGCTCAGGTAGCGACCCTTGGCCCAGTCCGCCCTACCCGAACTCAACCAGACGGCAAATCCGGCGGCGAGCGCCGGATCATCGACCAGATAGGCGTGCATCGCCTCGGGCATGCTTCGCCCCAGTTCGGTCGAAACGCCGCCCGGATGCAGCGCAAAGCACTTTATCCCCTCGTCGCCATGATCGACCTGGACGAATTCGCACAATCGGTTGATCGCGTGTTTCGAGGTCTGATAGTCCGAGGCACCTGGCATCAGCAATTGCGCGCCGATCGAGGACAACAGCAGCAGATGGCCGCCGCTTCTCCCTTCGGCCGCGCGGTTCTTGGCCGATTGGATCAGCGGAGGAATGGTGAACCGGATCACATGATAGGCGCCCTTGACGTTAACCTCCCAATTCCGCCACCACCCGGCCGGATCGGAGAGACCGATCTTGGTCCAGGGTCCGAGGTAGCCGGCATTCGCATCGGCCACATCGATGGCGCCAAACCGTATCAGGCAATCCGCGACCGCGGCCTCGACATCGGCGGCAATCGTCACGTCGCAAGCCTTTATGGCACAGAGCGTGTCGGGGTTGGCGGCAAGGACAAGGTCCCGTGTCTCTTCCAAATGTTCCTTGGACCTGGCCACAAGATACACCGTCCGCGCGCCCGCCTCGGCAAAGGCGATGGCGGTGGCCTGGCCAATTCCGCGCGAAGCGCCCGTAATGAACACGACCTTGCCCGCAGCGCTGCCTGCGAGCGCTCCATTTGGGTTGATCGCATCGTAGACGTCGTGATGTGCCGTCAATTCAAGAAACTGGGTCTGGATCGAGGTCATGCGGTTCTTCCCGTGGTCCGAGTGTTGATCTCCACTCCCAATAGCGGTCCAAGCTCGACGCTGCCTGCCATAAACTGCGAAAATCCTGCCAATTCCTGCAAAAGCTCGTAGGAACGGGTGCATCGGTCGCAATGCGCTGCTACCAATTCTTTCAAGGAGTTGCCCATGGACCTTGTGCGCCTGATCGATCAAGCCAACCGCTACTTTCAAGAAAGCTCGCGGGATGGACGGATGCTACCCGGTCTGACCGTGCTTCGAAGAGAGGCAGTGAGCGGCATTGAGGCGGTCGTCTACGAACCGGTGATCTGCCTGATCCTGCAAGGCCGCAAGGAATCCTGGATCGGCAACCTGTTCGCAGATGTTGGGCCGGGCGATGCCTTGCTGGTCAGCCACGACTTGCCTGTACAATCCAGGATCACCTGCGCGAGCACACATGAGCCCTACCTTGCAGTTATCCTCAAGCTCGATCTGGGGATAGTCCGTGGACTTTATGAACAACTGGCCGATGTTCCCATGCCTGGACCGGGTGGCCGGTCCTTGGCGGCGGGGCCGGCGGAACCGGAATGGCTTGATGTGCTCGAGCGGTACCTGGACCTCATGGACAGACCTCTGGATGCAAAGGTGCTGGGACCATCGGTTCTTCGCGAGGTCCACTATCGCCTGTTGCTGTCGACGGTCGGAAGGATGCTGCGTGGTCTGCTCGTTGCGGACAGCCACGCCAGCCGGGTTGCCAAGGCCCTTGTCCAACTCCGCCGTGACTTCCGGTCGCCGTTGAGCCTTCCGGAACTTGCCAAGGCTGCCGGCATGAGCGTCACTTCCTTCCACCAGCATTTCAAAGGCGTAACCGGCACGACGCCGCTTCAGTATCAAAAGGACCTCCGGCTGATCGCTTCCCGCACTCTGCTGGCAGAACGCAGAGTATCCGTGTCCGAAGCCGCCTATGCAGTTGGCTATGAAAGCCCGACCCATTTCAGCCGCGACTACAGGCGAAAATTCGGTTTGCCGCCCGGCAAGGACGCAAACAGATTCAGCCTTGCGATTCAAAGGGCCGAGATCATGATCCCGGGTTGGTCAAACGGCGCAGCGACATTGTTTTCGGGCAATGACGACGACAGCAGGTTTCCCTGACGACCGAGGGCTTGTCCCGAGCAAATCTCGTTCAGGCCGCCAATCTTCAGTTCTCGATCACATCTATTTCGCCGCTTTTTCCAGTTCCTCTTGTGACAAGGCGCCGCTGCCATCGCCATCTGCCGCGGCAAACTGTTCCTTGTCCCAGTTCACGCCTGCTGCAATGAGTTCATCCAGGTTCAACTGGCCGTCGCCATTGGCGTCGATCTTCGGGAAATCGGCCGCAACGATTGCAATAACCGAAAACATGAGTGCGAGCTTCATCTTCATTTTCCTCTCCTGTTCGCCAGCATGATGCCCAGGCCATTGCGTCAGAACGTGGTATCGCCGACCGACACGGTGCAACCGCTGGTGGCTGGTGAAAACCCGGAAACGGCATTGTCGATACAGCCGATCTGCATCGAGAAACCGAGATCGGCGATGCCGGCATTTCCTGTCGGGTTGTTCATCAGGTGATTGTTGGAAATTCCGGCACGGGTGACCGAATAAAACGAGATGCCATTCGTCTGCGCGGCGTTCTTGATATTGTAGACCGTGTTGCCGCGCACCGACACGGTCTGGCTGAACCCGACGCCTATCCCGTATGCGGCTGCCGTCTCGGCAATCGAGGAAACCAGATTGCCCTCGATCACGGAGTTTTCCCCATAGACGAGGGTTATGCCGGTCGCCTCGCTGTCGAGGTCGCCGGGACCGACATTGGTGATGTGATTGTCGCGGATGACGCTGTCTGCACCAACCACGAAAATGCCCCGGTAGTTGCTGGCATTGGCGCTGATGTTCTCGACAGTCGACCGCTGCGCCAACAGCCCACCGAGAAGAACGGCACTGGCAAATCCGTCCACGCGACCATTTCGGACGGTTACGTCCTTGCGGTGGAACGATACAACGCCGTTCATCCGGTTCGCGGGCCCTGCAAGGCTGTTCGACAAGGTGAAGCCGTTGAGATCGACCGTCACATTGTCGGCCTCGATTTCGATCGCGCCCGCAAGGTAGGCAGGCGCCGGATCGGTGGTGTTCACGAGGTTCTGCTTCAGGCAATAGATCCCGGGCGCAGTAATCGTGAAGGGAACGCTGGTGATCTCGGTGCAGATCGTGATTTCCGCCCGCGCCGGCAGCGCAAGCAGCAGCGAGGCAAGCAATCCACAAGCAAGGGCGATTTTGGGCATGGCTCGATCCTCAAGGTTTCGGTTCAGCCAGCCCGCAGCGAGATTAACACAAAATCTGGCAGCACGATAATCACCTGTGCCGGCATGGGTAACGAGGCACACTGCGGACTGTCACGGACCGGCGCAGCAAGGCGATGCCTCCAGATTAGAAAACTTCCAAACAACTGATTACCTTGGCGTTTTGCGATTGACGCAAACCCGCCTGCCGTCTCTATGTCGGGTATTCCGATTGATCCGGCCCTTGAAGCCGGTTGAATGGAGCATGGTCATGAGCGGACACGATGCATCCCAGATGCAGCGCTATTTCGCGCGCGCACCTGAAAGACTGGTTCTCGACGGTTGCAGGACTTGGCATTGCGGTGGCGCAAACCAAGGCACGACCGCGCAACTGGCGCTCCGCTCCTTCTATGGCGAG
This sequence comes from Salaquimonas sp., assembly GCA_041742235.1. GTDB lineage: Bacteria > Pseudomonadota > Alphaproteobacteria > Rhizobiales > Rhizobiaceae > BOKV01. Next base: position 8,644 of record JBGSJA010000019.1, read on the forward strand.
ATGATGGATTGGCGCGCCGCCGTGGTGACGGCCGATGCCATGGCTGGGCGGAGGTTTTCCGGTTCGGCAATCACGTCGTGGATGCCTGGGAGGGGCGTGTCAATGCGTGGCCGCTCGACGAAGGCCTGATCGACTACGTCGATGCGCGCTACGGCACGGAAAGCGACGACAATCCGCTGTTCACGGCCAATGTCATTGCCAACGCACAGATCGAGGTGGACGGCAAGGCTCTGGATGCCTCCGACATCACGCCGGCGCCTCTTTCGGGAATGCTCAGCGAGGCCGGCGGTATCGAGGCCAGTGTCGCCACAGGTTACCACGCCATCGAATTCCTGCTGTGGGGCCAGGATTTGAACGGCACCGGGCCCGGCGCCGGAAACCGGCCGCATACCGACTTTGATCCGGCGAACTGCACCGGCGGCAATTGCGATCGCCGCGCCAAGTTGCCGGAGACTATGTTTCAATGCAGATATTCGAGGAATTGCTGAAGGACGAGAAAGGTCACACCGATTTCCTCGAGACGCAGCTTAATCTCATTGACCAGATCGGCATCCAGAACTACGGCCAGCTCAACGCGGCATCGGCCGATGAGGCAGGGTAGCCGTCATGCCAAGGCAGGGTGAGCACTTCCACGGTCCAAATGGTGATGACGCGCACGATCGAGGATGTCGTAAGGCCGGGTTATTCCAGGTTTGCGGGCGCCGCGAGCGATCTGATCCTTATCGCTGCAGCTACGCGCTAGCCATTGCCCGCAACCTCGAAACAATCGGCGAGGAGCTTTCCGCAAGCTGGGCTGACGGCGGGGATGCTTCCGGCAAATGGGTGGTGGGCCGCAATTCGGAGGCCGCCGCCGCGACGCTCAATGAACTGCTCTCGACAATGATCCACGGGCTCGAGGCCGTGCGCGACTTGCGGCTGAGAGGCTTCCTTGACGTTGCCAACGGCAAGGACCGCCCGAGGCAGGCGATCTTCTGGCGCTCCGGCCAAACCGTTGCGTCGATCCGCGGCGACATCGCCGGGCTGGCGCGGATGTTCGAGGAATCGGCAATGATCGCGCTACTGCCGGAAGGCGTGACGAGCATAGCCGACTCGATCCGCTTCGAATTCAAAAAGATCGACGGCCTTCTGACAGGACTTGATGCGCCGGTCGCCCAACTCGTTGCGGACAAGGATGCGCGCGACAAGCTGGTCCTCGCGGACCTGCTTATCAAAGGCCTGGTGGAACGCTTCGACACGCAATACGCGCCCGCAGCGGGTCTGAGCGCAGGATTTTCATTCTCCGATGGCGATTGAGACCGAACTTTGCCGCAGGGCATTATTGCGTGGCGCCGGCGCCGGCCTGCTGTCCTTGCTGGCGCCGGAAGCTGCAAGGGCGATGGAGCGATCGCAAGCCGTGCTTGCTTCCGCAGCAAGGAAACAAGACGGGACGCATTGCGTTTTCGTCCTGACGGAAGCCGGGGAAACGGTTTGGGAAGCGCCATTGCCCGGCCGCGGTCACGGTTTCGCAATTCACCCGCAGACCGGCAGGTTGGTCGCGTTCGCGCGGCGCCCGGGCAGTTTCGCTGTGGCCTTCCAGGGCCGGGAAGCGGAGCTGCTGGCATTGGCGACTCCGGCAGGCCGGCATTTTTGGGCATGGCCTGTTTTCAGCCGACGGCAGATTGCTTCTGACGACGGAAAACGATTTCGAATCCGAGCGGGGAGTTCTGGGAATATGGGACGCAACCGACGGATATCGCCGGATAGCTGAATTCGAAACATCCAGGCTGGATCCCCATGACATGGTCCTGATGCCGGACGGACGCACGCTGTGCGTTGCCAATGGCGGCATCCTCACCCATCCGGAGAGCGGCAGGGCCAAGCTCAATCTCGATTCGATGAAGCCGTCGATAGTCCTCATCGACATCAACGACGGCAGCCTGATAGCCCGGTTCGAGCCCCCTCCCACACTGTCCCGCCTGTCGCTGCGCCACCTCGCGGTTGGCAAGGACGCGAAGGTCTGGTTCGGCGCCCAGTGGGAAGGCAATGACATGGATACGCCGCCGCTCATTGGACATGCGGGTCCTGACCGCGGGCTGGTATTTGCCCCGCTCAATGAACAGACGCTTTCGAAACTCGGAAACTATGTTGGCTCGGTTGCCGCCAACGGCGACGGCAGCCAAATCGCCTTCACCTCGCCTTTCGGCGGTCATGCTGTCATCGTGGATGCGACAACGGGAAAAGTCGCCAGCGTGATCGAGCAGAAAAAGATCTGCGGCGTGACCGGAAGAATGTCCGGCTTTGTTTTCTCCTCGGAACTGGGACAAATGTCTGGCCGCCAGTTCCCGGTTGCGTGGGACAATCATATGCAGCATTTGCGCACTGGCGCGTAGCACCGGTCCAGGCCGATACTCTTGAAAACGTAACCAGTGCGGGAACGCTTCGGACCTGCGTCAGCGCGAAGAATTTGGCCACAGCGCTTGCTTCGAAGTCATCATGACGAAGCCGAGCGAAAAATTGCGAGATCGTTCCAGACCATCTGGCCGGTCAGCCTGCCTTCGGCGACTTCGAACCGGTCGATGAAGCGCACTGATGAAAAAGGCGTGCCGTCCGGCCATTCCCCGGCAAGCGTGCCGAAGCAATAGACTGCAATGCCGTTTTCGCTGAAGCACTCGTCAAAACTCTCATAGGTCTTGCGCACGAAGCGGTAGCGGCCCCGGCTCCATTCGACCAGATCCTCGAGCTTCGTGAAACGCACATTGCCGGGGAATGTCATCTCGAAGCCTTCTGCAAGAAAGTCACGCGCGGCAGGAAGATCGCGCGCTTCCATGGCAGCAAGATAGGCCCGGACGATCTCCGCGGGCGCAGGCAGCGGAATACCTGGCGTCCGCGACTTTCTTCCGCGCATGTAGCCCGTCGGCTTGACCTCCACGATCTCCACGGCGATGCCGTCGAGAGGGGCGGCTATTGCCGACCGTACGGCATCCGTCAGGCGCGTCGCAATGCGTGTCCTTGTTGCATCGTCATATCCCTCGATGAGCGTGACCCTGACAATCGGCATGCTTTTCCTCCGTTTTCCACAAGGCCGGCCCGGCAAGCCGGACCTGTGCATTGTTGACATAATGATATATTGACATACCATTACACAAGCAGATAGCCGGGAACGTCAATGGTCGGGACAGGTCAAGGGGCGACGCTGGGAATGTCGAACGGTGCAAGGCCGGGCGGCCAGCACTTGCGGCCAGATCCCAACAACCGCGTTCCGCTCTACCACCAGATCTTCCTCATCCTGCGCAACCGCATCTATGGCGGAACGCTGGCCCCGGGCGATATCGTCCCGGGCGAGCAGGAACTCTGCGCTGAATTTGGCGTATCGCGCATAACCGCGAAGCGCGCGCTCAACGAAATGGCGGATGCCGGCCTGGTAGTCCGCGAGCGGGGCCGGGGAACAAGGGTGGTGAGCCGGCCGCCGCCGCCGGCCGTGACTTCATCCATCGAAGGCTGGCTGGAAAACATTTCCCTGATGGGACTGACGACCGAGGCCCGGGTGCTTGAATTCGCCTATGTCCCCGCCAGCGAGGACATCGCCGCGGCACTGGGCACGGAGCAGGGAACACAGGTCCAGCGGGCAGTGCGGGTTCGCATGCTCGACGGGGAGCCGATGTCCTATCTCGTCACCTATGTACCCAGCGACATCGGGCTGAGCTTTGGCCGCGAGGACCTCAACGCCAAGCCGCTGCTGCATCTGCTGGAAATGGCTGGCGTCAAGGTCGCCTCGGCGCGCCAGACGATCTCCGCCACGATTGCGGAAGCAGATGTCGCCAATGCCCTCTCCATCCATCCCGGCGCGCCGTTGATCGAGGTCCGGCGCATCGTCAGCGACACTTCCGGCCGGCCGGTCGAATACATCCGCGTTCTATACCGGCCTGACCTTTATCGTTTCGAGATGTCCATGCGGCGCGTGCGCGGCAAGGAAGGCATGCAATGGACGGCACAGGCGTCATCTCCGGTCCCCGCCGGCGACGGCGAAGGAAAGCCACACGGGGAACGATAATCAAGCCACTGACAAATCGACAGGAGGACTAGCATGGCAGACAAGTTCGCAGGAAAGGGATCAAGGGCCGTGATGCGGCGTCGCGATTTCCTGGCGGCCGGTGCAACGGCCATAGGCGTGGGCGTGATGGGTTTTCCCGCAGTACTGAGGGCGCAGCCCGCAGCGGTAAAGATCGGCCTCATTCATCCGGTCTCCGGCTTTATCGCCTTTTCGGGCACGCAGTGCCGCGCGGGGGCCGAGATGGCCATCGCCGACATCAATGCCGCCGGCGGCATCAAGTCGATGGGCGGCGCCATGCTGGAGGCGATGCTGGCCGACAGCCAGGGCAAGCCGGATGTCGGCGCAGCCGAGGTGGGCAAGATGGTCGAGGCTGGCGCACACGGCATCGTGGCCGGTTATTCGTCAGCCATTTCGCTGGCGACATCGCAGGAAGCGGCCAAGACCAACACGCCCCATGTGGTGGATGTCGGGGTTTCCGACCAGATCGTCCAGCGCGGCCTTGCAAACACGTTCCGCTTCTCGCCGGGCTACGGCAAGACCGCAGAAATGGCGGTAACCAACCTCGACACGATCAACAAGGCAGCCGGCTCGCCCGCCAAGACCGCGATGATCATCCATGAGGAATCGCTGTTTGGCACGGGCACAGCGGAACTGTTGAACAAGAAGCTGCCGGAGATCGGCATCCAGGTCGTCGAAACCATCAAGCACGCCAATCCGACGCGCGACTTCACCAACATCGCGCTCCAGATCAAGTCGAAGAAGCCGGACCTGATCATTCCGGCCAACTACTACAACGAATATGTGCTGCTCGCCCGCACGCTGCGCCAGCAGCAGATCGAGGCGCAGGGCATCTATTCGGTGCTCGGCGGCGCGGCTTCCAGCTACCAGTTCGTCAAGGAGTTCCCGGAAGCGGCCGAACTCATCATGGACTGCAACCACTGGTACAATCCGAAGTCGGAGCTTGCGTTGAACCGCCGCAAGGCCGCCGAGGCAAAGGGCCTTGTCTATACCTACGAAGTCTTCCTCGCCTACAATGCGGTAGCGCTGCTCGCCGACGCGATCGAACGGGCGGGATCGGTGGAAAAGGACGCGGTGAATGCCGCACTCGCCAGCTCGACCTGGGACCAGCATGGCATGCCCTACGGCCCCACCAAGATGGTGAACGGCCAGAACGAAGGCGCGCAGCCGGTCAACACGCAGGTCCAGAAGGGCGTGATCGAGGTGATCTTCCCGAAGGAATTCGCTTCCGCCGAAGCGATCTTCCCGGCGAAGATGTAGTTCGCGCAACCCACGGCCGGGCCTTGCGCCCGGCCGTCCTGTTTCTCTGAGCCACAGGCCGCCATGCCCGACCTAGCGATCATCGTTCCATCCGTGCTCAACGGCCTGACGACAGGGGCGTTGTATGCGCTGATCGCGCTCGGCCTGACGCTGATCTACGGCGTGCTGCACATCATCAATTTCGCACATGGCGCATTGCTGATGCTTGGCCTTTACGCAGTGTATTTCCTAAAGGTGCGCCTCGGCATCGACCCATACGTCTCGCTGTTGATCGTCCCGCCGGCCATGTTCGTGTTCGGCTATGCCCTGCAGCGCGGAATAATCGCGCGCGCCAGCCACGGCCGCGACGAGAACATACTCCTCGTCACGCTCGGCCTATCCATCGTGATGGAGAATCTGGCGCTGTTTTTCTTCAAGTCCGACACGCGCATTGTCGAGACGCCCTATTCCTTCGAGACGATCGAGATATTCGGGGCGTTCCTGCCGGTGCCCAAGGTCGTGGCCTTCGCAGGCGCATTGGTGACCGCGACGCTTCTTTGGCTGCTGATGACACGTACCGACCTTGGCCGCGCCATCCGCGCACTTGCCAAGGAACGTACCGGCGCCAAGCTGGTCGGCATCGACGCCGACCACGTTTTCGGCGTCAGTTTCGGGCTGGGCATTGCCTGCCTCGGCGTTGCCGCCTGCCTGCTGCTGCCAAGCTATTACGTGAGCCCGCAAGTCGGCAGCGGCTTCGTGCTGATCGCCTTCACCATCGTCGTACTCGGCGGCATGGGTTCCTTCGTCGGCGCCATGATCGGGGGCCTGATCATCGGCGTGGTCGAGGCGCTTGGCGGGCTCTTCCTCGGCGAGAGCCTGGGACAGATCGGCATATTCCTGATCTTCATCCTCGTCCTGATCCTGAGGCCAACCGGCCTTCTCGGCCACAAGGCTTGATGCAATGCGCCAGCTTGCAATCCTTCTCGCCGTTTTCGGGGCAATCGCACTGGCGCCCCTGGCGCTGTCCTCCGACGCCAGCCTCAACATCGTCATCATGACACTCTACGCGGCGCTTCTGGGCCAGGCATGGAACATCCTTGGCGGCTATGGCGGGCAGGTTTCCTTCGGCCACGCCGCCTATTTCGGAACGGGGGCCTATGCGGTCGCCATTCTCCAGGTCCAGTTCGGCGTAAATCCCTGGATCGGCATGATCGCAGGCGCGCTTGCAGCAAGCGCGGTCGCTGCATTCATTGGGTTCTCGTCCTTCCGCTATGGCCTTCGCGGTTCGTATTTCGCGCTGGTTACGCTCGCATTCGCGGAGGTGCTGCGAATCCTTTCGAACTCGGTCGGCTTTACCGGCGCGGGCGTCGGCATCCTCGTGCCGCTGGACCGCAGCGCCGTCAATTTCCAGTTCGCAGACCGCGCCGGCTTCTTCTGGGTCATCTGGACGATGTGCCTTTCCTGCTTCATCGCGGTCTGGGCGATGGCCAATTCGCGCTTTGGTGCACAGCTTACGGCGGTCCGCGACAATGAGGACGCAGCACGCGCACTTGGCGTCAACGCCTTCGCGGTAAAGATGCAAGCGATCGTACTGTCTGGCTTCTTCAGCGGATTGGCCGGTGTTTTCTACACCCAGTATTTCCTCTATCTCGATCCGCAAATCGCCTATGGCGCGGCCATTTCGGTGGAGAGCCTGCTGGTTCCGATCATCGGCGGCATGGGAACGCTGTTCGGCCCGCTGCTGGGGGCGGCGGCGTTGCACGCGCTCTCGGAAGTTACGCGCGAAATCATTGGCGACGTGCCGGGCATCAGCCTGGTCCTGTACGGCGTTCTGCTCGTGGTCATGGTGCTGTTCATGCCGCGCGGACTTGCCAGCGTTGCGCATCTGCGCCGCCGAAAGCCCGCGGCCGCCCAGCCCGCCGCCGATGCACCGGAGGCCGGGCATGCTTGAAATCAGCGGCATCACCAAGAGTTTCGGCGGCGTGCAGGCTTCGCGCAACGTCACGATGAACGTGCCCCAAGGCGGCATCACGTCGCTGATCGGGCCGAACGGCGCCGGCAAGACGACGCTGTTCGCGCTCATTACCGGCTTCCACAGACCGGACGCAGGCTTCGTCCGGTTCCTCGGCGAAGACATTACCGGCCTTGCCCCGGAGAAGATCGCCGCGCGCGGCATGGTCCGGACTTTCCAGATCGTCCAACCCTTCGCCGGCCAGACGGTCCGCGAAAACATCGCCGTCGGAGCGCATCTGCGCCTTCGCCGGCGCGCCGATGCACTCGAAAAAGCCGAGATGGTCGCCCGCCAGGTCGGCCTGGCGGAACGGCTGGACAGCGACGCGGCGGCGCTTACCGTCGCGGGTCGCAAGCGCCTCGAAGTTGCCCGCGCGCTTGCCACGGACCCGAAGCTGATCCTGTTCGACGAGGTGTTGGCCGGCCTCAACCCGTCGGAAATACGCGACGTCATTCCGGTCATCCGCGCCGTCGCCGAAACCGGCGTGACCATCCTGCTCATCGAGCATGTCATGCAGGCGGTCATGAGCCTGTCGAGCCATGCCTGGGTGCTGAACCAGGGCGAGATCATCGCGCAGGGCCCTCCCCGCGAAATCGTGGCGAACCCCGCCGTTGTCGAGGCCTATCTCGGCAAGGGCATGGCGGAGCGAATGGCGAGGCGGGAGGCTAGTCATGCTTGAGGCCGCCATGCTTGAGGTCAGCGGATTGCGCGGCGGTTACGGCCCGGTCGAGATCCTGCGCGGCATCGACATCGAAATTAGCCGCGGGGACATTGTCGCCCTGCTCGGCTCCAATGGCGTTGGCAAGACCACCTTCGCCACCATCGTGTCCGGGCTCCGGCGTCCATGGGGCGGAACGGTGCGGTTCCAGAGCCGCGACATCACACGCCTGCCGGCGCAGGCGATTGTCGACAGCGGCCTCATCCAGGTTCCGGAGGGACGGCACATCTTCCCGAATCTCAGCGTCCGCGAAAATCTCCTGCTCGGAGCGTACCGGCGCGGGCGGGCCAACCGGTCCGCCAACCTTGAGCGCATCACAGATATCTTTCCGCGCCTTCGCGAACGCTTCGAACAAAGGGCCGGAACCCTTTCGGGCGGCGAGCAACAGATGCTCGCAATCGGACGCGGCATGATGGCCGAGCCTGAAATCCTCATCCTCGACGAGCCGTCAATCGGCCTGTCGCCGCTGCTGGTCGAGGAAATGTTCGCGCTCATCAAACGGCTGAACGAAGAGGGGCTGACGATCCTTCTTGTCGAGCAGAACGTGCTGCAATCGCTGGAAATCGCGACCCGCGCCTTTGTCATGGAAAATGGCGAGATCAGGCTCTCGGGACGCCCGTCCGAAATGATGGACGATCCCGAACTCCAGCGCTCCTATCTGGGGCTCGCGTGATGGCCTCGACCCTTGCGGAAAAGATCATCGCACGCGCCGCCGGCCGCGATGAAGTGCGGCCGGGCGAAGTGGTCACGGTCAAGGTGGACCTCGCCATGATCCACGATTCGGGCGGCCCGCGCCGGGTGGAGCCGATACTGCGGGAGCTTGGCGCTCCCCTGTTCGATTCCTCGAGGGTGGTGTTGATCTCCGATCATTTCGTGCCGGGAGACACCGATGAGGGCGCACGGATCCTCGAAATGACGCGGGCCTGGGCAAAGGAGCGCAAGGTCGCTTTCCATGACGGCGAAGGCATCTGCCACGTCGTGCTGCCGGAACGCGGGCATCTGAGACCCGGCATGATGGTCGTCGGCGGGGACAGCCATTCGCCGACGGGGGGCGCATTTGGAGCCTACATGTTCGGCATTGGCGCAACGGAAATGGCGGGTGTTCTGGCCACCGGCGAGATCTGGCTGAAGGTGCCCGATACCATTCTGATCGAATGGACCAACACGCTATCGCCGGGCGTGGTCGCCAAGGACATGATGCTGGCATTGTGCGGGCGGCTGGGAATGGATGGCGGCCGCTACCAGGCCGTCGAGTATTCGGGTACGGCGGTCAGCGCCCTTTCCATGCAGGAGCGCATGACGCTTTCCAACATGGCCGCCGAACTGGGCGCGCAGGCGGGACTGATAGCGCCCGACGAAACCACGCAGCGATGGCTTGAGAGCATCGGCGGCGGTGCCGGCGAGTGGCGCGGTCTCGCAACCGATCCCGGCGCCAGGCTCGGCGCGCACCATGTGTTCGATGCGGCACTACTGGAGCCGCAGGTGGCAGCGCCCCACTCGCCCGCCAATGCCGCCTCTGTCGGACAGGCAGCTGCAACGCCGGTGGATATCGCCTATATCGGCGCCTGCACGGGGGCGAAATACGAGGACCTGAAGGCGGCAGCCGGCATTCTAGCGGGCCGGAAACTTGCAGGTGGCGTGGAACTTCTCGTTGCCCCGGCGAGCCGGCGAGACCAGGACCGTGCCGAGGCTGAAGGCATCATGCGGGTGTTCGAGGATGCCGGAGCGCGCATCCTGCCCAATGCCTGCGGCATCTGCGCCGGCTATGGCAGCGACAGGCTTGGCGAGAACGTCACTTGCATCTCCTCCACCGCGCGCAACTTCAAGGGCCGCATGGGCGCAGCGAGCTCGAAGGTATGGCTCGCCTCCCCGCTCACGGTCGCTGCTTCCGCTATCGCCGGGCACATCGCCGATCCGCGTGAATTCCTTGCGGAGGCCAGTTCATGACCGGGCGCATCTTTCTTTTCGGCGACGACATCGATACCGACCAGCTTGCGCCCGGCCAGTATATGAAGGGAGGTATCGCCGAACTCGCGGCGCACTGCCTCGAAAGCGTGCGCCCGGATTTTCCTGCCGGCGTGCGGAAGGGCGATATCCTCGTCGCCGGGCGCAATTTCGGCATGGGTTCCTCGCGCGAGCAGGCAGCGGAAGCCCTGCGCCATCTGGGCGTTTCCGCCGTCATCGCCCGCTCCTTCGCCGGCATCTTCTACCGCAACGCCATCAATTTGGGATTGCCCGCGCTGGTCGCGCCGGACACCACCGGAATTGAGGACGGCGATACCGCGGATCTCGACCTGGGCGCCGGGCGCCTACACCTGATCAAGAAGAACCGGAGCATCGAACTCGAGCCGCTTCCGGAAAACCTGCGGAAGATGCTCGAGGATGGCGGCCTTGTCCCGCATCTCAAGAAGCGCTTCGCTGCCGGGATGGAGAAACCTACGCCGTGAGCTTGAAACAGAGACTGCACGATCCTTCAATCCTGCTTGCGCCGGGCGTCTACGATGCCCTGACCGGACTGATCGCCCAGAAGGCCGGCGCCGAAGCCGTGTACCTTTCCGGCGCATCGATCGCCTATTCGCGGTTCGGCCGCCCCGACATCGGGCTCGTGTCGATGAGCGAGGTTGCCGATACGGTTGCAGCGCTGCGGGACCGGATCGAACTGCCCGTCATCGTCGATGCCGACAACGGTTTCGGCAACGCGCTCAACGTGCAGCGCACGGTGCGCGTTTTCGAGCGGATGGGGGCCAACGCGCTTCAACTCGAGGACCAGACTATGCCCAAGCGCTGCGGGCATCTCGACGGAAAATCGCTGATTTCCACTACTGAAATGGCGGGAAAGATTCGCGCCGCCTGCGATGCACGCACTTCCGCAGAGACGCTCGTCATAGGCCGCACCGACGCAATCGCAGTGGAAGGATTTGCCGCCGCCATCGACCGCGCCGAAGCCTATCTGGAAGCCGGCGCGGACGTGCTCTTCATCGAGGCGCCACAGTCGATGGACGAAATCTCGCGACTGGTTGATAATTTTCGCGGCCGCGTGCCGCTGATGGCAAACATGGTCGAGGGCGGCAAGACGCCGATCCTCGGAGCGGCCGATCTGGAGGCGACAGGCTTCAGCCTCGTCATTTTTCCCGGCGGTGTCGTCCGCGCATTGGCGGCTACTGCCCGCGACTACTACGCCAACCTGATCGGCACGGGCTCGAACGAAGCATTTCGAAACCGCATGTTCGACTTCAACGGGCTGAACGAACTGATCGGCACGCCCGAAATGTTGCGGCAAGGCGCCATCTACGAGGGAGACGCAAACTGATGACGCTCGATCCGGTCACGCTGGCAATCATGAAGGGCCGTCTGGAGCAAATCGCAGACGAAATGGACGCGACCCTCTTCCGCTCGGCCTTCAACCCGATCATTGCCGAGGCGCACGACGCTTCGCACGGCATTTACGAAGCCGGTACCGGCGACACGCTGGTGCAGGGCAAGTCGGGATTGCCGATCTTTGTTGGCGTGATGGCGTTTGCGGTGAAAGCCGTCATCGACAAGGCGGCGAGACAAGGTGGCATCAACGAAGGCGACGTGTGGATCTTCAACGATCCATACGACGGCGGCACGCACCTTTCGGATTTCCGTTTGGTGAAGCCGGTATTCGTTGACGGCGCGGTTTTCTGCTTCCTGGCGTCGGTCGGCCACTGGCACGATGTTGGCGGCAATGTGCCAGGAAACTATAATCCCGTCGCGCGGGAGTGTTTTCAGGAAGGAATGCTCATCCCGCCGGTCAAGCTCTACGACAAGGGCGAGTTCCGGCAGGACATAGTCGACATCCTTTCGGCCAATTCGCGGCTGCCGCTTTCGCTCTACGGCGACCTCAATGGCCAGATCAACGCGCTGGAACTGGGCGAGCGGCGCATGCATGCGCTGATCGCCGAATACGGCGCCGCCACGGTCGCGGCGTGCCTTGCAGAACTCAAATCGCGTGCGGCCCAAATGATGCGCGCCCAGATCGCGCGCCTGCCGCCGGGCACAGTCTCGGCCGAGGATTTTCTCGACAATGACGGCATTGTCGACCAACCCCTGAAGATCGCGCTGGACCTGACGATCGACAACGGCCGCATGGTGATCGACTTCACCCGCTCCTCGCCCGCTTGCGCCGGGCCGGTGAACATCTCGCGCGCCACCACCATTGCCGCCTGCTATGTGGCGCTGAAGCACATATTCGGCGAGGTGCCGGCCAATGCCGGGGTGCTGGAGCCGGTGGAGTTCAAGATCGCGGAAGATTCGCTGCTTTCGGTGCGCGCGCCCAAGCCCGTCGGCGGCTATACCGAAACCATTCTCCGATTGATCGACGTGATCTTCCAGGCGATGGCTAAGATCGCGCCGCAGGAGGCGATGGCCTGCGCCTACGGCACGATCAACGCGCTTTCCCTGGCCGGCTACCGGGCAAACGGCCAGCGCTGGGTGATGTTTTCCTTCTTCGGAGGCGGCCATGGCGGCCATGCCAATGGCGACGGGCTGAACCACGGAAATGCGCCGATCTCGACTGCCACCATACCACCTCTCGAAATCCTGGAAGCTGCCTATCCGGTGCGCTTCACACAATGGGCGCTGCGCCCCGATTCCGGCGGTGCGGGCAGGCATCGCGGCGGCCTTGGCGCAATCTACGAGATCGAGTTGCTGGAAAAGGAGGCGGACGTCTTCCTGTTTGGCGAACGCGGGCGATTTGCCCCGCCCGGAATCCTTGGCGGGCTTTGCGCAGCGGCTAACCGCTTCACCTATCAGCAGGCGGATGGCGGGCATGAGCCGCCAATGGCGTCCAAGATGGTCGGCATCCATATCGAACGCGGCCAGCGGCTGCGCCTCGAAACGCCCGGCGGCGGCGGATATGGCGATCCGCTGGAGCGTGACCCGCAGCAGGTCCGGCGCGACGTGATGCTGGGTCTCGTCTCGCCGGCGAAAGCGTTGGAGGACTATGGCGTGGCGGTTTCGGGAAGCGGCGCGCTGGATGAGGCGGCGACCAGGGCAAAGCGGGGGCAGACAGCGTGACGAAACCAGCCTATGCCATCGGCGTCGATGTCGGCGGAACCTTCACGGACGTCTTCATACTGGACGAGGCCACGGGGACGATCGCCACTGCCAAAGTGCCCTCGACACGTGGCGACCAGTCCAGGGGGTTCGTCGAAGGTATCTCGGGAAGTGTCGCTGACTTTGGCGACATTCGTACCGTGGTTCACGGTACGACGGTTGGAACGAACGCCCTGCTTGAACGCAAGGGCGCGCGCACCGGCATCATCACCACCGAAGGTTTCCGCGATGTTCTGGAGATGCGCCGCCGCGACAGGCCGACGACATGGGGACTGAAAGGCTCTTTCACGCCGGTGGTTGACCGCCGTGACCGCGTCGAGGTTAGCGAGCGCGTCCTTGCCGACGGAACGGTGATGGAGGCGGTCGATCTCGACGCCGTGCGCAGCCGCGCCAGGGCATTGCTTGAAAGCGGCTGCCAGTCCGCCTGCGTCTTCTTCATCAACGGCTATGCCAATTCGGCAAACGAGGCGCTGGCGGTCGAGGCAGTCCGCTCGGTCTGGCCGAACCCCTACGTCACCGCCGCGACGGAGATCCTGCCGGAAATCCGCGAATTCGAACGGCTCTCCACCGCGACGCTGAACGCCTATCTCCAGCCGGTCGTCTCCTCCTATCTGGAAAGGCTGGAGAGGAGCCTTGCCGACCGCGGTTTCAAAGGCGACATCCTCATCGTCCAGTCGAATGGCGGCGTGATGTCCGTCGATACTGCCAAGCGTTATCCGGTGCGCACGGCGCTTTCTGGCCCCGCGGCAGGCGTGATCGCCGCGACCGCGATTGCGCAGGCGGCGGGATTCGCCAACATCATCACCTGCGACATGGGCGGAACCTCCTTCGACGTTTCACTGGTTGCGGGCGGCCAGGCGGCGCTGGCGGCGCAAACCTCGATCGATTTCGGACTTGTTGTGCGCACGCCGATGATCGAGATCACGACGATCGGCGCCGGCGGCGGCTCGATAGCGTGGGTCGACAGCAGCGGCCTGCTGCAGGTGGGGCCCGAATCGGCCGGGTCCGACCCTGGCCCGGCCTGCTATGGCCTTGGCAACGCCCGGCCAACGGTTACCGACGCGAATGTCGTTCTCGGCCGCATCAATGCCGAACGGCCGATCGGCGGCAAGCTGGCGCGCCTCGATGTCCAAGCGGCAAGGGCTGCGATCGAGGCCGAGATCGCCTCTCCGCTCGGTCTGGGCATCGAGGATGCAGCCGAAGCGATCTTGAAGCTCGCGACGGCCAAGATGGCCGGCGCCATCCGCCTTGTCTCGATTGAAAAGGGACACGATCCGGCAAGGTTCGCAGCGATGCCTTTTGGCGGCGGCGGCGGGCTGCATACCGGCGCTTTGATCAAGGAGGTCGGCCTGGGTTCGGCGCTGGTGCCCCGGTTTCCCGGCGTCACCTCCGCGCTCGGCTGCGTGGTGGCAGACATGCGGCATGACCGTGTGCAGACGGTGAACCGCCTGCTTGACCAGATCGATGCGGCGGCGCTGGGAGAGGAAATGGCTGCGGTTGCGCGCAATACCTCAAAATTGCTGGCCGAATCCGGCGTTGCATTCGAACGCATCGACGAGCTCTACGAATTCGACATGCTTTATGTCGGCCAGACCCACACGGTGACGGTGAAAGTGGAAATGCCGCAAGGCGGCCTCACACGCGAGGCTATCGCAGCGCGCTTCGACGCCGCCTATCTTGAAGCTTACGGGCGGCTTCTGGAGAACATACCGCGACGCGTGATGAACTACCGCATCGCCGTGATCGGCAGGCGGCGCAAACTCGACATGACCGTGTTCGCCCCGGTGGATGGCAGGCCGGCACGCGATTGCCTGATCGGGACGCGGCGCATATTCGCCGATGGCCGGTTCATGGATGCCGGCGTCTACGAACGTCTGGCGCTGGAGAGCGGCGCGCAGATCGAAGGCCCTGCCCTGCTGGAACAGCCCGACACGACAATCTTCGTCGATCCCGGCCTCGTTGCGCGGGTTGATGCGTTCGGAAACCTCGTCATCCGTTCTGCCGGAGGCGCCAGTGGAGGCAAGTGAATTCAATCCGCGCCGCACCGCGCTCGTCATCATCGACTTGCAGAACGACTTCCTCCACCCGGATGGCGCCTACGCCCGTGGCGGCCAGGCGAATGAAGACATCGCGGCCTTGCCCGCGCGCGTCCTGCCGGTGGCGAAAGCGGTCCGGGCAGCCGGCGGGGCAGTCGTGTCAACGCTGTTCACGCTGGTGCCTGGCCGCGACGGCGAGCCGATGATCTCACCGCACCTGCGAAAGCTGCGCCCCTTCCTGCGCAAGGGCGATTTTACGCCGGGAGGCTGGGGCCATGCGCTCGTGGACGAGTTGCAGCCGGCGGACTTCACCGTCGAGAAGGTGGCCTATTCGGCTTTCTACATGACGCGCCTTGAATGGGTGCTGCGCAAGGCGGGCATCGACACGCTGCTTGTCTGCGGGATCGTGACGAACGGCGGCGTCGCCTCAACGGTCCGCGATGCGCATGTGCGCGACTTCAAGGTTACCGTCCTGTCGGACGGTTGCGCGGCGTTTTCCAGCGAGGTGCATTTGCGCGCCATCGGCGACCTCTCGACCGTGGCGCAAACCATCCCCTGCGCAGGCGCGCTCGAGATGTTCGAGGGTTCGTGATGGGACGTGTGTTGCGGCAGGCCGCGCCGAGGGTCGATGCTGCCGCGGATGTGGTGGTCATTGGCGCCGGCGCTTGCGGCCTGGTCGCGGCGTTGCGCGCCAAGGCGAACGGCGCAGAGGTCATCGTGCTCGAACGGGACGCCTCGCCTTCGGGTTCCACCTCGATGTCTTCCGGCTTTGTTCCCGCTCCCGGAACGCTCGCCCAGGCGAAAGCCGGAATAGCGGACGACAGTCCACACATTTTCCTCGCCGACATTCTTGCCAAGTCGAAAGGGAAATCGGATCCGTTCCTCGCTGATCTTGCAAGCCGCACCATCGGTCCCGCGGTCGACTGGCTGGCCCGCCACTGCGGCATCGAGTGGATAGTGCTGGACGATTTTCTCTATCCCGGCCATTCGCGCTACCGCATGCATGCGGTGCATGAAAAAACCGGAGCGGCGTTGCACGCGAAACTGCTTGCAGCAGCGCAGGCGGCAGACATTCCCGTCGTCACCGAAGCGCGCGCAGAGCGGCTTTTCATTGACGGCGAAGACCGGATCGGCGCCGTGGAAATCGTAAGGCCGGGCGGCATCGAGTTCATCGGCTGTGGCAGCCTCGTCCTTTCCTGCAACGGTTATGGCGGGAATCGCGAACTGGTGCGGCGCTACATTCCCGAGATCGCGGAAGGTTTGTACTACGGCCATGCGGGCAATACCGGCGACGCCGTGCAATGGGGCGGGGAACTTGGCGCGCAATTGCGTCATCTGTCCGGCTATCAGGGCCACGGATCGCTCGCCCATCCGCACGGCATCCTGATCAGCTGGGCCTTGATGACGCGCGGCGGAATGCAGGTCAATGTCGAGGGCAGGCGCTTTTCCGATGAAAGCGGCGGGTATTCCGAGCAGGCGGTAAAGGTCCTTGCCCAGCCGCAGAAAATTGCCTGGAACATCTACGGCGATGCGATCCACCAATTCGCCCTGTCCTTTCCCGATTACCGCGACGCGCTCGCCGCGGGAGCGGTGCGCACCGCGCCCGATCTCGCCTCGCTGTGTGCAGCGACCGGGCTGCCGGCGGACGGGCTTGCCCAAACGCTCGATGAAACCGCGCGGCTGCGGGCAGGCGTAGGCGCGGATTCCTTTGGCCGCGATTTCACAAACCTCCCGCCACTGACGCCGCCCTATTGTGCGGTCAAGGTGACCGGAGCGCTGTTTCACACGCAAGGCGGTCTCGTGATCGATGAACACGCGCGTGTCGTCCGGCGGGACGGCACTGCTTTCCCCAATCTTCACGCGGCGGGCGGCGCGGCCTGCGGCGTTTCAGGTCCCGATGTAAGCGGCTACCTCTCCGGCAATGGCCTGCTTACGGCAATCGCATTCGGCTACATTGCCGGCTGCAACGCCGCTTCCCCTGCAAGGGATTGACATGCGGTCAACGCAATTGGCATTGCCGAACGCATTCCTGGACAAAAAAGCGGTAGCCGCCGCCGCATGCAGGCTCCCGTCCTGATGGCCTGCTATCGCTTTTCGTTGAAAGCCTTCATCAAGGTTTCAGCGGGATTATCAATGCAGTAGTCCATGATCGCATTGGTCGCGGCGAGGAATTCGGGGCCATTGAAGATGGCGTTGCCTTCCTGGCCACTTTTGTAGCCATGGAAAAAAATCATTGTGAATTCCTGTTCTTCATCATCCATCTTCAGCATGGTGCGGCAGTCGATCGTCTGAATGTCAAGCACGGCGCTTTCCTGATCCTGCGCGGCGGCTTCCAATCCGGGCAACAAGAGAACCAGTGACGCGGCAAAGACGGTTTGATTCAATTTCCTCATGGCTTTTCCCCGTGTTTTCCCGATTGATCAAAAGCGGATTATCCCGCGCATGCATTCATTGTAGAGCACGTCGAAGCTTACGCCCCGCTGCACGCCCCGGGTGACCGCTCCGGTGGTCGCACCGATCCGGGCGCCCCTGCGCGCACCCCGGCCGCCATTGACTATTCCTCCCACCACTGCTCCGCCGGCGCCTCCGCGAACCGCCCCTCCGATGGCGCCGCCCCGGGAATTTCGAAGGGAGACTTCGCGGGCATAGGCGCGGCAATAGGCATCCCGGCTTTGGGCGTGGGTTTCGGTCGGGAGCATGACCGTGGCAGCAAACCCCCACACCATGGATATGCCCAAAATGGGCAAGGTAATCGTTTTGAAGCCTCTCATGTTCACCACCCGGGGTTTTTTCGGCCGCGTTCGGTATTTCAGATTAAGTTGACAGAATTCAGACAAGACAACTGCTGCGAATGTAACGGCCTGGAAGATGGGAAAAATCGTTGAGTTGCAATAGCGCGATATTGCGACACGCAAGGTGGATGGAGGCAGGAGATCGCCTCACCCAGTTGACAGCCGGCCGCTTGGCATTGCCGTGACCATCAGCCGTACCAAGGATCTGTCTGGCAATTGCACTGACCCATCATGCCGCTGCGCTTTACTTTCAGCTCTATGGAACCATGATCAGTGCGCCGGTCGTGCGGCCGGATTCAAGCTCATGTTGCGCATCGGCGGCCTGCGCAAGCTTGAACACCGTCGGCGCTTCGATCCGGAGGCGCCCCTCCGCGATTGCCGCGAACAAGCGGCCGGATTGAAGCTCGATCAACGCGCGGGTTCCGGTATAGTGGCCGTAGTTGGGACGCGACAGCGTCACCGAACGCGAAGCAAGTGCGCCAATGTCCCTGGCTCCGATTGGCCCGGAGGCTTGCCCGTAACTTGCGAGATGGCCCCGCAACGCCAACGCCGCGATCGAATGGTCGAAACTGTCGGCCCCGATGGCATCGTAGATCACCTCCGCTCCGCGGCTGCCCGTCAGATCCATCACCGCGTCCACGAATTCCGGTCCGCGGCCGATGATGACCTCGTGTGCGCCCAATTCACGCGCGCGAGACGCCTTTTCGTGGTTGGAGACGGTCGCAATGACATTGGCCCCCAACGAGGCTGCCCATTGTGTCAGAAGTGATCCCACGCCGCCGGCCGCGGCATGGATGACCGCCGTGTCTCCCGGCTTGACAGGGTAGACGTCGTGCAAGAGAAACGCTGCCGTGACTCCCTTGAGCAGGCCTGCCGCAGCCAGTTGGTCCGGCATGCCGGCGGGCAAGCCGATCACCAATTCGGCGGACATGGTTCGCAGGCCGGCATAGGCGCCGGGCGGCGCACATGCATAGGCAACGGCCTGCCCGACCCGCAGATGGGTCACGCCCGGACCAATATCCGTGACAACGCCGGCGGCTTCCATGCCAGGCACACCGGGCGGGCGCACGAGATCGAAATAGCCGGTGCGGCAATAGATATCGATGAAATTTACGCCGATCGCGGTCTGGCGGATCTGAACCTCGCCGTCACGGGGCCGCGGCACTTCGATCTCGACCGGCTTCAGCACCTCTGGTCCGCCATGCCTTTCCATGACGATTGCCATGGTTCGCCCTTCCGCGAGCGACGTGGAGACAGCAGGTGCAGCGACCGGTGCCGGTTGCCAGGGAAGCGTTTTCCTTGCGTCCCGGTCCGCTTGATGGACTTCTCCCCGTGGCGCGGCGCCTCGATTGACCAGCCTGGCTTCAAGGGCGCGCATGCCGGCACGGTAGATCCCTTGGGCGACGAGGCGCGCCAGTTCGTCCTGCCGTTCGGGTGGCGTGTCAAAGCGCGATTCCCAGATCCAGAAGGTCTGGCCGCCATCGGTAACGGGTTTCAGCTGGATTTTCGCCACATATCCGAACAGCGGCATGGGCGCCTCAAGCAGGCAATAGGAAAGCACATGCTTGCGATCGTCGAGGACCAGCAATTGTTCGCGCAGGAAACCGCCTTCCTTCAATGAAAAGGCGCGTACCGCTCCGACTTCGTCGCCGGAAAGTCCTCCCTCGATCCGGCTGTGTGCGATTGCCGGATGCCATTCATGGTGGCTGTTGAACTCACGCAGGATGCGCCAAACTACATCTAGTGGCGCGTCGATGACGGCGGTTTCGCGAATGCGCACCATCAGGCCGCGCGGCCTGCCATTTGCTGCTTCAGCATGGAAAATGCCGCCTGGAAAACGCCGGCCCCGATGTTTCGTACAAGTTCAGCCTCGCGTTCCGCCGCACAATCGAAATCGGCGGTCCACTCGGCAAACGTCTGGTTGCCGTCTGTGATGGGTGTCAGCGCCAATGTCGCAACATAGTTCTCTACACCCATCGGACTTTCGAGAATGGCGTAGGTGCAACTCATCTCGTAGTCCGAAAGCGCCAGCAATTGCTCGCGAATGCGTCCTCCGTCGCGCAAAGTGAAATTTCGGATGCAGCCGACCTTGTCGGCAGGCTGCATCTGTTCGATACGGCTGTCGGCCACGAACGGCGTCCAGCGCGGCAGGCCGTTGAAGTCGCGGACCAGGTCCCAAACCGCCGAGGCAGGAGCCGCAATGACCGCTGATACATAGACATGCGCCATCCGCTTGCCCTCACCGGTCGCGATCATCGTCGATGTCGCCGGCCTTTCCGTTTTTCTTGCCTTCGCTGCGCTGGACGAGCGACGCCATGTCCTTGGCGTCCCGCAGCACGTCGGTCATGCGTCCGATAGAGCCGCCCTCTATGCCGATCTCTTTCATGAGGCTGTCGATCATCGGCGCCTGGACGCGGTAGCGCAGTGCCGAGTCAATTACCTCGTCGGTGACGTTCTTGCGCTGGCCGTCTCCTCCCCCGTTCATGCCATCCACATGAAGGATCTTGATGCCCTCGATCTTCTCCATCGGCCGAACGCTTTCACGCACGATGCCTTCAAGGCGTTCAAGCAGCTTGTCGCGAGTGCGCGCCACACGCGCGTCCTGCGACAGCGCATTCTCAGATTCGTTGAGCGCGCGCTGGCCCTCGGCATCGACCCTGTAGCGTTCGCTGGCGGCAAATGCGGCGACCTTTTCCGCCTCCGCTTGCGCCAGCGCTGCGATCTTCTTCGCCTCCGCCAGGCTCTTTGCCGCCTTCATTTCAGCGTCGGCCTTGGCAGTCAGGCGAAGGCCCGCCGTCTCCGCTTCGCGTTGCGCCGATATGATCTCCGTGAGCTTGCGCCGCTCCGCGATTTCCCGCTCCCGTGTGGTAAGGGCTTGCTCTTCCGCTTCGATCGCCTTGGCGCGAACCGCGGCTGCCGCCGACATTGCCGCCGAGCGCTCCTGTGACTTCTTGGCAAGCTCGATCGCCTTGTCCATCTCGGCGATCTCGAGTTGACGGTCGCGGTTGATTCCCGCCGCCCGGATTTCGCGCTCGTTCACGATGCGCGCCTCGGCAACCGCACGCTCGGTGGTAATGCGCGCCCGCTCCACTTCCTCCTGCATGGCCAGTTCGGCCTCCTCGAAGGCCTGCCTCTTGGCGATCTGCAATGCATCAAGCGTCTTTTCGCGTTCCAGCCGAACGGCGTCGAGCGCCCTTTCCTGGGCTATCCGCTCCGCCTCCGTCAGCTGTGCTTGTACGATGTCGTTGCGCTGCTTTTCGGCTTCCGCCCTTGCCAGTTCGGCAGTCTTCTCGGCGACTGCTATCTGATGCTCGAGCATATGTATCTCGATGGCCTTCTCGCGCCCGATCTCCAGCCGGCGGGCTTCGACCTCGCGCTGTATCCGCGCCTTCTCCAGTTCCAATTCGAGGGCAATCACCTCGCGCTCCGTCTTCTCGCGGGCCTTCAGTTCGACCTCGTCGATCGACCGGCGGCGCGCAACCTCGCGGCGCTGCGCATCTTCCTCGGTCTTGATCCGTTCCTCGGTAATGGCGCGCTGCTGGGCAAGGCGTGATTTCTCCACCGCCTCTTGCGCTGCAAGTTGCGCCTGCTCGGATTCCTGCTCGCGCTGGGCCCTCTCCGAAGCCAATTCCATGCGTTGCTCAGCACGGCGGATTTCCAGTTCACGCTCCTGCTGAAGCCTTGCATATTCCTGGTCGCGGTCGATCTGGTAGACCTGCTTCTGGGCGGCAAGGTTCTGGTTCCGGATCTCGACCAGGGTACGCTGCTCGATCTCGTTTCGCATCTTCCGGCGCGATTCGATCGACTCGGTGATCTGCGTCAGGCCTTCAGCGTCAAAGGCATTGGAGGGATCGAAATATTCAAGCCCGGTCTGGTCGAGATCGACGACCGCGACGGACTCCAGTTCCAGGCCGTTCTTCGCCAGCGATTCAGCCGCGAGCGAGCGAACTGCTTCGGCAAACTCTCCGCGTTGTTCATGCATCTCCTCGAGCGCCATGCGCGCTGCAATGGTGCGCATGGCAGCGGCGAACTTGCCCTCCAGCAGTTCACGCAGGCCATCTTGCTGCAAGGTGCGCCGGCCAAGCGTTTGTGCCGCAGAGGCCACCGCATCGCGCCCGGCGCCGACGCGAACGAAAAACTCGGCCTCGATGTCGACGCGCATGCGATTGCGCGTGATCAGCGCCTGTTCGTTCATGCGCTTCACGTCGATGCGGATGACATTCATGTTTACGGGCGTGATCTCGTGCAGGACGGGGATGACGAAGGCACCGCCATTCACCACGACCTTCTCTCCAAGGAACCCGGTACGAACGAACGCGATATCCTTGGTTGATCGCCGGTAGAGCCATCGCAGGATGTAGACCGCGGCGACGATCGCGATCACCAGCAATATCAGCCAGAGCAATGCTGCTCCCAGTAATTCGCCCGACATATCTTCCTCCCTGTATTCCCTCGGCGACGGGGTGCGAGCCCCTAGAACGTCACCTGCTTGAATTTCCGCGTCTGTTCGACCAACGCCACTTCCGTTGGCAGCCTTTCCATCGAGGAAGCGCCATAGAAGCCGTGGCAATTGCTCGTCCGGTTGAGCACGTAGCTTGCATCCTCCGGCGACGAGACCGGGCCGCCATGCACCAGTACGAGCACATCCTTGTTGACCTTGAGCGCCGCTTCCGCCCAGCGATCGACCAGTGCGGGACAGTCTTCAAGCTTCAGCGCCGTTTCCGCGCCGATGGAGCCACCGGTCGTCAGGCCGAGATGACAAACGACGATATCGGCGCCGGCTTTCGTCATCGCCGCGCTTTCGTCCTCGTTGAAGACATAAGGGGTGGTCAGCATGTCCATTGAATGGGCAAGCGCGATCAGGTCGATCTCCAGCCCGTAGGACATCCCCGTCTCCTCCAGATTTGTCCGGAAGGTGCCATCGATCAGGCCCACCGTGGGGAAATTCTGGATACCGGAAAAACCGATCTCCTTCACCTGGCGCAAGAATGGTTCGAACATGCAGAACGGATCGGTTCCGTTCACCCCGGCAAGCACCGGTGTCTTGCGAACGACAGGCAATATCTCGCGCGCCATTTCCATGACGATGTCGTTGGCATTGCCATAGGCGAGAAGGCCCGAGAGCGACCCGCGGCCCGCCATGCGGTACCGGCCGGAATTGTAGATGACGATCAGGTCTATGCCGCCTTGCTCTTCGCACTTGGCGGACAGGCCGGTTCCCGCTCCGCCGCCGACGATCGGAACCCTGTCGCGCTTCATTTGCCGGAACCACTCGACGATTTGCTTGCGTTCGAACCTTGGCATCAGGCGCTCCTCCTTAAGGGCTTGCAGACGGAATTGAACGCGGCGACCAGTGCCGACGAGAACAGGTCGTCATTGATGTTGGCATTGATCCGAATGATGCGCCGCCGGGCGGTCTGGCGGACCGTGGCCTCAAGCGCGTCGAACAAGGCCTTGTCGGCGCCAGGATCGTGGAAAGGTCCGCCCGACCGGTCAAGAATGGATACGCCACCTTCCGGAATGAGGAAGATGGACGGGCCATCCATGCTGTTCATTCGCCGTCCGATCCACTCGCCAAAGGCGCGGTTCTCATCAGCTGTCGTTCGCATCAGCGTGACGGACGGGTTGTGGATGACGAATTTCCGTGAGGCGAAACGATCCGGCACGCTGTCGCGGGGGCCGAAATTGACCATGTCCAGCGCACCGGCCGAGCCGACCCACGGAATTCCGGTTTCGATTGCTGCGCCAAACCGGTTCTCGTCGGCGGGAAACACCCCCCCTACCAACATGTCGGCGATCTCTGTCGTGGTGATGTCGAGAAAGCCGGCGAGCAGTCCCGAGTGTCCAAGCGCTTCCATGGCCCTGCCGCCGGTGCCGGTCGCGTGAAACACGAGACAGTCGAAATCGCCTTCGAGTGCGCGTGAAACCGCCTGGACGCACGGCGTGGTGACGCCGAACATCGTGAGGCCGACTGCCGGTTTCGATGCGGCGCGCCTGGACGCCATCTCGGCGCCGGTGGGAAGCTGCGCGATCATGCCGGCGAGCGCATGCGCCGCGTTTGCCAGTACGCGCTCCGTGATCTGGTTGAGACCTTGCACGTCAGCCACCGAATGGAACATGTTGATATCGGTGGCGCCGACATAGGCGCGTGTGTCGCCCGCCGCGACCGTGGAAACCATGACCTTCGGAATTCCAACAGGCAGTTCGCGCATACCGGCGGTGGCGATGGATGTTCCGCCCGATCCACCGGCGGAGATCACGCCGCCAACATCCCGCTCTTGGGCCATGAACCTTGCGAAGGCCTGCGCCATCGCTGCAACCGCGCGACCCCTGTCATCGCCAAACACAGCCATGGTTCCGCCCGGATGCATCGCGGCGACCTGCATCGGCGTGACGTCGCACCGCGACGGTTTGCCGGAGGTCGACAGGTCAACTGTCTTGACGCGCAAGCCGACCTTCTTCAGGCAGGCCGCGACATAGCCCAGTTCCTGACCTTTGGTGTCGAACGTGCCGGCAACGATTGCCGTGCGGCCGATACGCTCGGCATAGGGAATTGCGAAAACCTTCGAGGAAGGCTCTTGCGGCTTTTGCGCCTCCGCCACGACATCGCGAAGGCTGCTCGCAGGCAAACCCCACCGGTTGGGGAGTGAATTGAGCGTGCGGAAATTTTGCGTTGCGTTCCCTTCGTTCCGGTTCTCTTGCCCGCGCTCGACCCTGTACACTTGTGCAAAGAGTTCGCCGGGGCTCGTTTGCGGTCCCGGGTCGGGCGGCGCCAGGTCATCCGCGTGACGTCCGACACCCAAAAGGCGCTGCTGCAGGTCGCGATCGCCCGCCAGCACGGAAGCTTCCATGACCTGGTTGATGCGGCCATTGACCATGATCGCGACCGTGTCGGAAACCGCGGTGGCGACGCCGATGTTCTGTTCGATCACAAGGATCGCCATCTCGCCTTCCGCAGCAAGCGTCACCATCATCTTCTCGACCTGGTCCACGATCACGGGAGCAAGCCCTTCGGTCGGTTCGTCCATCACCAGCAGCCGCGGATTGGCAAGCAATGCGCGCGAAATCGACAGCATCTGCTGCTCGCCGCCGGAGAGCTGCGACCCGCCATTGTTGCGCCGGTCCGCCAGTCGCGGAAACGTTTCGTAGATGCGCTCGCGCGTCCATGACGCCTCCGCGGGGTTTGACTCGGCCAGGCGCAAGTGTTCGTCCACGGTGAGGCTCGGCCAAACGCGCCTGCCCTGCGGAACATAGGCGACGCCCGCATGATGGATGCGGTGCGGTTCCATCTTCGAGATTTCCTGGCCATGCACACGGATACTGCCGGAGCGGGCGGACTTGAGACCGGTAATCGTGTTGCACAATGTGGTCTTGCCCATGCCGTTGCGGCCCACGACGCTCATCACTCCGTGATCAAGCGTCAGCGAAACGCCCTGAACCACATGCGCCTCGCCATAGTAGACATGGAGGTTCTGGATCGCGAGGGCGGCCTTTGCAGCAGGTGCGGCGCGGATCTCAGCCATGCCTGCCTCCAAGGTATATTTCCTGCACCTGCGGATCTCTTTCGATCTCCTCCGGCGTGCCTTCCTTGAACACCTTGCCATTGTGCATCATCGACACGAGTTCGCTGACCCGCAGGGCAACGTCGAGGTCATGCTCGATGATGATGTAGCCGATATGCGCCGGAAGCGCGTTGAGGATCGCAACAAGATCGCGGCGCTCCGTCGGGGACAGGCCCGCGGCGGGTTCATCGAACAGGATGAACCTTGGCGCCCCAGCGAGGGCCAATGCGATTTCCAGCTGGCGCTGCTGCCCGTGGGAGAGCGTCCCGACCGGCATTTCCGCCTCACGATCCAGATGCACCACATGGATGATCGACTCGGCCTGCGCCATGGCGCCATCGCCGGCGCCCGGACGCAGAAGCGAAAAGCGCCGGTTCGACACGCCCCGGCACGCCAAATAGACCGATTGCCGAATGGTCAGGCTCGTGAACAACTGCGAGATCTGATAGGTCCGTCGCAGGCCGCGGCGGATGCGCTCGTGTGGCGGCAACGACGTTATGTCCTCGCCGAAGAACCGGATCCTGCCCGAACTCGGCTGGAAGTCCCCCGTGATCGCATTGAACAGCGTCGTCTTGCCGGCTCCATTGGAGCCGAGGACGGCGCGTCTTTCGCCCGCGCCGATCCTCATGTTGATGTCGGCAAGCGCAACCAATGCCCCGAAGTTCCGGCCCACGCCTTCAAGCTCCAGCGCGTTTGCGCCAGCTCCCCGAAGTCTTGATGCTGCAACCGATACGGACATTGGAAGCGCTCTCTGCCTGCCTTACTCGCAGCTCGGGTTTTCGCGGCTTACCGCGCCAAGTGCCCGGAACTCGGCTTCGTCGATGCCGAGCGTCTGGTTCACCTGCGGCGTTACCTTGATGAGCTTGTTCAGCAGGACGCCGCCCTCGCCTTCAGTGACTTCCGTCAGGAAGATGTCGGCGATCGCGTTGCGGTTGCTGTCGAGCGACACCTTGCCGGTCGGTGAGTCGAACGACACCTTTGCAAGTGTCTCGCGGTATTTCGCAGGGTCGGAAAGATCGCCGCCAACGGTCTCGAGCGCCAGCAGCGCAGCCTTCATGTTGACGTAGTAGGCATGGGCAAACAGGGAGGGCGAGGGGAAGGCGCCCTTCTGCTTGCTGTAGGCTTCCGTGAACGCCTTCCACTCGGCCGCATCGTTTGTATCGGCGGTCGGCCCGGCTGAAGGGGTTCCGATCAAGACGTCGCGGAGCTTGCCCTTCGAGGTCAGAACCGTCTGGTCAACGGTAATCGACCCGCCAACCAGCGGCGCCTGCCCGCCGGCCTGCTGATACTGCGTGAGAAAGTTGACGGCGTCGGCGCCGCCAAGCGCCACGTAGATGGCATCGACATCATCGGGTATGGCTGCGATGACCGAAGAGAAGTCCTTGTTGCCGATCGGCACCCACGATTTCGAAGGCACCTTGCCGCCGGCCTTGCAGAACTCCGCCATGAACCCGAACACTTGGGTGTAGGGAAAGGAATAGTCTTCGGCCACGACCGCAACCGTCTTGTAGCCCTTGTCGTTGAATGCGTAAGTGCCAAGGCCCGCCATCCATTGCGCGCCATCGGTGGAGAAGCGGAAGAAGTTTTCTGCCGGATCGCGGAAGGTCGTATCCTGCGCCGCGGAAGAACCGTTGACAAAGGTCACGTCCGGTTGGGTCTTTGCATATTCCTTCACCGCGATGCCTTCATCGCCGGACAGCGGACCGACAAGAATCTTCACGCCGTCCTGCTCGACCAGCTTGCGCGCAGCGCGCACCGCGCTGTCGGGCGACGCGTCGGAAGAGCCCTTGACGATCTCGATTTTCTTGCCGCCCGCCATGGATTTGAATTCTTCCAAGGCAGTCATCGCGCCGCGTTCGGCATCCTCTCCAAGGACCGTGAAGGCGCCTTCAAACGTGGCCAGCAGGCCGACCTTGACCGTGTCTTCCTGCGCAAGGCCAAGGCCTGGCGCCGCCATGCCTGCCACGACGCCCAGCGCAATGAACGTTCTTCTGGTAATGCTCATTTCATCCTCCCGTTGAACCATCACTTCAAAGCCCGGCGCCCTGCGACCCCGAGTTCCATCCATCCCGGGATGTTCGCGGCCTGAACCGGTCCCAAAGCCCGAGAATTCCGTCCGGCGACACAAAAACGATCACCAGGAAAAACAATCCGATCAAAGTATTGAAGCGCTGCGCGCCCACCAGATCGATTGCGAAGGTCTGGATGATCACGACAACTGCCGCGCCGATGAACGGTCCGATCGGATGGCGTTGCCCGCCGATGACCGCGATGATGAGAATGTTGATGGCCGGCCCGACAGCAATCGTGCCCGGGGAGATGCGGCCGTTGAACCAGACCAGAAGCACGCCTGCAGCGCCCGCGATCAGTCCCGTAAGCCACCAGGCGAAGACCTTGTGGGCGGTGACATCATACCCGATCGCGCGCATGCGCCGCGGATTGTCGCGGATCGCCTGCAGCGTGAGCCCGAATGTCGACTTCCCACCATAAAGGACGGCGAAATAGGCCACGGCGGCATTCGCGAGGCAAAGATAGTAAAATGGCACCGGATCGCGCCAATAGACACCAAGGACTTCGGGCGCGCGCAGCCCGGTGTAACCTGGAAAGCCGTTGAACAGGGCGTAGTTCTGCTGCGTGAAGTAGAAACAGGCAGTGGCGATCGCCAAGGTGATCATGATCGTGTAGATGCCTTCGGTGCGCACGGCGATCCAGCCGAAGACAGCCGACAGCAGTGAAGCGATCAGGATCGCCAGCGGCGTCACGATCCACCAGGGCCAGTCAAAGCCGTATACGCCCGAATTGTTCTGGCCGAAGATGGCAACCACATAGCCGGCAGCCCCGGCGATCGTCACCTGGGCCAAGCTGACCATGCCGCCATATCCGGCAAGGACCATCAATGACAGGGCGATCATTCCGAGGATCAGCGAGTAGCCGCCAATCTGCGTGAGGAAGAAATCGGATGCGACCGCCGGATAGGCCAGCAACAACAAGCCAAGGATGGCGTGCGCGGGGGTGAAAAACTCACCGGCGCGCGCCGTTGCTCCGGCAGAAACAGATTCGGCCGCACCAACGCTCATGCCGGCCTGCCCATCAGGCCCTGCGGCCTGAGGCTGAGCGTCACGACCAGTATCACGAAGGTCAGAACCACTCCGTAGGTGGGAAAGTAAACAAGCCCGATCTGTTCGGCGAGCCCGATAATCAGCGCGCCGATGGCTGCTCCCGTCACCGATCCCATGCCGCCGACGATCACCACGACGAGGGAGGCAAGCAGGTAGCGTACGTCTTCGCCGGGCGCGACCGAAAGCGCCGAGCCGCCAACAACTCCGGCAAGGCCGGCCAGCCCCGCGCCCATGGCGAAAACCACGGCGAATACCAGATGCACGTTCTTGCCGGTTGCGGCCAGCATGTCGCGATCATCGACGCCGGCGCGGATCATCATTCCGATGCGGGTCCGGTTCAACATCAGCCACAGGCCAATGCCTATCGCGATGGCAAGTACCAACACCATCAACCGGTAGAAGGGGTAGGTCAGGTAGACCGCCGCCCCGTTCGAGCGGAATGCGGTGATGAATGGCAGCTTGATCGAGCCGTCGAGCCAGTCGGGTAGAATGAACTGGTAGGTGGTCCCGCCCCAGGCGGCGAGCATCAGGTCCGCGCCAACGATCGAGATGCCGATGGTCACCAGCGTCTGTCGCAGGTCGTCGCCTTCCAGCCGCCGGAATACCAGGACCTGCATGATCAGTCCCACCAGCGCAAGGACTACGAATCCCGCGGCTGCGCCAAGCAGCCAGTAGCCGGTGCGCGTGCCGACTTCGTAGCCCACATAAGCCCCCAGCAGGTAAAGTGTGCCGTGGGCGAGATTGACGTTGCGCATCAGCCCGAAGACGAGCGTGAAGCCGCTGGCGACCAGGAAATAAAGCCCGGCCAGGGTCAGGCCGTTGAGTACCGCGCTCAGAAATGCCTTTTTGGAAATCAGGATCGCATTCAGCCAGTCCGGCCACTGGGCGAAAAACAACCAGGCCAGAACCACCACCGCGAGCAGCCACAATACCAGCCGGCCCGGCCGGGCCGGGCCGGCGCCGCCTTGTGCCAGGGGATCGTGGCCCGGGGTTGCGCTCTCGCTCATGGCTTCAGGCGATCAGCCGGCGGCGGGCTTCGTTCATCCGCGGCGCCTTGTGGAACTTGCCGTCCTTCATGATCGCCAGCAGCCGGTTCCTGTCCTGCAGGATTCGGACGTCCGCCAGCGGGTCGCCATCGACAAGCAGGAGGTCGGCGAAATAGCCCTCCTTCACCATGCCAAGTTCATTCTCCATGCCCATGATCTGGCCGCCATATTTCGTGGCCGCCTGGATCGCTTCCATGGGCGTGAAACCCAGCATCTCGACGAAGGTCTGGATGTCCTTCGCATTGGTTCCCTGGGGCGTCCATGCAAAGCCGTAATCGCCGCCGATGCAGATGCGGATTCCGCGCCGGTGCATCTTCTTCATGGTGTCCACGCACATTTCCAGCTCCCGTTCGTACAGAAGCGTGATCGGCGAACCGGGCTTGATTCCCCACTGCTCGGCGTGGCGCGCGGTGTTGATCAGCCAGGCGATGCCGGGCGCAACGAAATGCCGGTCCTTTGCCGCTTCAAGCATGTCGAGCGCCTCCTCGTCGCAGAAAGAGGCATGGTAGATGTTGCGGATGCCGTGGCGCACGCATTGCTTTACGGAATTGGCCGAGCGGGCATGGGCGGATACCACCTTGTTCCGGCACTTCGCCTCCTTGACGGCAATCGCCACTTCTTCTTCCGACATGGGCGTTTCTTCCGCGCCCATGCCGGTGATTTCCTCGCCCGACAGGTTGAGCTTGATCGAATCCACGCCGTACTTGATCAAGGTACGCACGACGCGCCGCACTTCCTCCGGTCC
Organism: Salaquimonas sp.; assembly: GCA_041742235.1. GTDB lineage: Bacteria > Pseudomonadota > Alphaproteobacteria > Rhizobiales > Rhizobiaceae > BOKV01. The sequence goes on from JBGSJA010000019.1 coordinate 39,039, forward strand.
GGAGACGACAATGCCCAGGTTGAGGCCCTCATGCGGGATATGCGAAGGTGCGCTGTCGCCGAGGCCCCCGACAGTCGTGATCTCTGGTCCTGCCGCCAGATAACGTGGGCCGGGGAACCTGCCCTCGTTGATGAACCGCTTGGCAACGACATCAAGCCGGGCCTTCGCGGCCGCCGCGCCCCTGCCCGCGGTGAAGCCGGCATCGAGCACCAGCTTGGCCATCTCCATCGTGACCAGCATGTGCTCTTCCAGTTCCATCATCTGGATTGGCTCGATGCCGGGAGCATTGTTCCAGGAAAGATGCAGATGGGCGTCGATCATTCCGGGCATGAGCGTTGCGCCCATGCCGTCGATCACCGTCGCGCCGCCGCCATAGGAAGGTGCGGAAAAGCGGGAGGAACCGCGGGTGATCGACTTGATACGGTTGCCCTGCACCAGCACCTCGCCGCTGAAGGGCGCCTCGCCGCTCGCGTCGAGCACGCGCACATTCGTGAACAGGACCGGGCCGTTGCCGTTCATGTCGTCAGCCATGGGAATTCCTCCTTGTTTTTTGCGCCGCCGCTGCAAGGCGCGCGGTTCAAACTTCAGCCTTCCCGCAGGAAGGCGCTGATCAGGCTTCTGCATTCGGCGGGCTTTTCCACGGTTGCCCAGTGCCCGCATTGCGAAAGGATCCTTGCCCGCCCCTGCGGCAGTTCATCCGCGAGGGCCGTGGCGATCGTTGGCGGCGAGATGGCATCCTCATCGCCCGTGACGACAAGCGTGCGCGCCCTGACAAGCGACGCATCCGCCCGATTTGCGCCTGCCAGGGCTTCGCACAACTTCGCGAAGCCTTCGGCATCCTGGCGCATGTGGCTTTCCCTGACGAAGGCCAAAGCGGCAGGGGATGTTTCGACCGATCCCGCCGCGAGTCCGGCAGCCGCGACCTGGTCGGCAATGACTGCCATGCCCTCCCGCCGCGCAAGTCCCGCTCGTGCCCGCAGGCGCTCGCGGGCCGGTTCGGCAGGCTCCACGATCGGCCCGAAAAGGATGAGGCTCGAAACGAATTCCGGCTTGTGCATGGCCAGATGCTGGGCAAGCAAGGTCCCGAAGGAATGGGCAATGAGTTGAACGGATCGCACGCCGAGTTCGCTGATCAGCGCCCCGAGCGAGGCGACGATGAAGGCGATGTCGATGCTGCCCGCCGGCGTGCGCGAACGCCCCGATCCCGGCAGGTCCGGGCGAATGATGCGCATGCCGCCAAGCGAGGGGACCAATGGCTGCCAACTGTTCGAAGTGCCGCCAAGACCGTGGAGGAGCAGGGCGCACTCGCCTTGACCCTCATCCTCCACCACCATTCCCGCGATTGTCCGGCTGGTCACGATGCGCGCTCCAGGAACCGGTTTTCCAAGGTGCCGATGCCGGCGATCTCGACGCGCACCACGTCGCCGTGACGCAGGTATTTCGGCGGCTTGAAGCCGATGCCGACGCCGGCCGGCGTTCCCGTCGCGATGATGTCGCCTGGATGCAGCGTCACGCCCGCGGAAATCGTCTCGATGATCTTCGGGATCGTGAAGATCAGGTCGGCCGTGTTCGCCTTCTGGCGCAGTTCACCATTGACATAGCAACAGACCTCCATGTCATGAACCGACACCTCATCGGCGGTAACCGCGTATGGCCCCATGGGGCAGAATGTATCTTGCGACTTGGCGACCAGCCACTGGCTGTAGCGCCCTTGCAGGTCGCGCGCTGTAACGTCGTTTATAATAGTATATCCCCAGACGTGCTCCATCGCGTCTGCCGCACGAATTCCCCGGCCGGCCTTTCCGATGACAACCGCCAGTTCCGCTTCATAGTCCACCGCTGCCGATACGGAAGAATCCAGCATGACCGCGCAGCCATGCGCGACGACGGATTCGGGTACCTTGGAAAAGACGATCGGTTCTTTCGGCACCTCGCCGGCCGCGGCGCTGGAGTCGAAACCGCTTTGTGAGAATTCGCGGGCGTGCTCCCGGTAATTCTTGCCAACGCAGAAGATGTTTCGGCGCGGCCTCGGAAACGGAGCCTCCAGTTGCACCTCGTCAAGCGCCACGGATGCAAGCCGATCGATTGATGCCAGGTCCTGGCCGATCAGCGCCGCCACGCCCGACTCGGCCTCTTGGCCCGAAAGCGCGAGCGGCTCAAGTCCGGTGCCGTCGGGGCGCACGATTCCCACGCGGCGTTCTCCGCCAACGCGAAATGTTGCAAACTTCACGGAGCTCCTCCCCATGAATTTAAATGAACCAATAAGCTATTGGTTTATGTATTAAATATGGTATTGGAAATTGGAACAGCTCGCAAGAGTCGTTTTTGAAAATGGTTTCCGCAAATGATTGGCTTGAGGAAAGCGCAGTGAACTTACCGCTTGAGGGAACCAATTCAACATCGGTTCACATTCGTCAGCGAGGCGCGCCCAGCAAGGCTGCCCTTCTGGAACTGGACTTGCTCCGGCGCCTTGAAAACAAGGAATGGAGCGACGGCGAACCGCTTCCCGACGAAAGAAGCATCGCAGCCAAATACGCAGTGGCACGAAACACGGTTCGCAAGGCATTGGCGCGCCTTGAAGCAAGCGGACTGCTGAGACGGGAGGTCGGCCGCGGCACATTCGCGGTTCCGCAGCCTGAAGAGGCGGTGGCCAGGATATTGGCGCGTTTCACCAATGCAAGCCCTGCGGACATCTTGAACCTGCGCCTGTTCATCGAGCCGCACGCGGCGGCAGCCGCCGCCCGCAGTCTTTCCGAAAACGAGTACGCGGCAATTTCGGCCGCCGCCGCAAAGGCGGAACAGGCGAACGAACTGGACGAATACGAATATTGGGACAATGAATTTCACCGGCAGATCAACAACGCAGCCGGCAATCGTTTCCTCTCCGATTTCTTCGCGCTGCTGACCATCATTCGATATACGCCGACGATGATGGAAATCCGCCGCCAATGGTTCAGCGAGGCGCGCCGCAACGCCTACAACGAAGAGCATCGTGAGATTCTGGAGGCCCTGCGCAACTGGGACAGCGATCGCGCGTCCGCTGCAATGCGCCACCATCTGCTTTCGCGGCGGCGAAACTATTTCGGCCAATAGGATAACCGCCATGCCCCCTTCACGCATTGTCCAGCACATCGCCTCGGCCGCGGGAACCGGCGACCCTGCTGCATTGCTGCGCCGCCTGATGGATGCGGGGCCGACCGACATCCTCGCGGTGCGGATGATCATTGAGCCGCAGGCGGCGGCAGCCGCGGTTTCAAACGGAAGCGGCGCCGACATCCAGGCCATTCGCGAGGCGCACGAAAACGCGACTGCACAGGAATCGCTCGCGGGATTCGAGCACTGGGACGCCATGCTGCACCGTTGCATCTTCTCCGCCACCCGCAACGAGTTGCTGATCAGCCTGCAGGACATATTGGCGGCCATCCGCACCAGGCCCGCCTGGTCGCGCATCAAGAATACGGTCATCTCGCCGGATGTGCGGATGAAGTACTGCCGCGAACATGCGGCCATCGTGGAGGCCATCGCGGCCCGCAATGCACAATCCGCGCACGACGCGATGAAACATCACCTTCGCAGCGTGACACTCGACATGTTCCCCCAGTAGTTGGTTTCTTGTCCAGTGTCAGATGCGAGGCTTCGCGTTCCCCTGGCAAAGGCGTGAGTTTCGGGGCTGCTTTCCCGGCTGTCGGCATGCAAATTGCTAAGCTACCGTCATGGCGCGGACGCCAGGTGCGGAGAACAAGTACATGAACGAGATTCCTGTCATCGACATCGGCGGGCTTTATTCCGGCGGCCCGGGCGAGCGAAAGCGCATCGCGCGCGAAATCGGTGCGGCCTGCCGCGGGACCGGTTTCTTCTACATAAGCGGGCACGGGGTTGCTCCCGCCTTGATGTCGGACGTGTTTCGCGCGTCCGCCGGCTTTTTTTCCCTGCCGGAAGACACAAAACGGCAGGCGCTCTTTTCAAGTGCAACGGGAAATCGCGGCTTCATCCCCATGAAGGGGGAAGCGCTCGATCCGACAAAACCGGCTGACCTCAAGGAGGCATTCAACATCGGCCTCGAACTTGCACCGGACGATCCCGATATCCTAGCCGGCGCGCGGTTCAGGGCGCTCAATCTTTGGCCATCCCTGCCCGGTTTTCGGGCAACCATGCTCGATTATTTCAATGCGGCATGGCGCACGGGATTGCTGCTGCATGAAGCATTTGCCGAAGATCTGGGGCTTGAGCGAACCTATTTCGCCGGCCATCTCGACCGTCCGCTGGCAACCTTGCGGCTGCTGCACTATCCAAGCCGCCCGCATCAGGTCGAGGCGGGACAGATGGGGGCTGGCGAGCATACCGACTATGGCTGCGTCACACTCTTGGCGACCGACGACGCAGGCGGCCTGGAGGTGCGCACGCGCGAAGGCGAGTGGCTGGCTGCACCGCATGTGCCGGGCGCGTTCGTTTGCAATATCGGCGACTGCCTGATGCGCTGGACCAACGACATCTACGTCTCGACGCCGCACCGCGTGGTCAACCCCGCCGGGCGCGAACGCTATTCCGTCGCCTTTTTCCTCGATCCCAATCCCGACGCCGTCATTTCCTGCCTGCCTGGGTGCGCCACAGATGAACGGCCGGCGAAATACGCTCCGATCCGCGGCGATGACTACCTGCAAGGCAAGCTCGACGCCACCTATGCGGCAAGCGGCCTTGCCTGATTGCAATGCTGCGTTGCAACACGATTGTATGCAATAGCTATATTTCCGATGAAATATTAAGCGTCTGTTAACCCATGCCTAATTGTAAGGCACATTCGCTGTCTGAGCCGCCCGGCGCAGGTTTTAAATAACGTCGTGATTTCAACGACATGCTTCCAAGTATGGTGGCAACTTCATCTGGCATGCCGATTGCAACCCTGCTCCCGAGTGGCTGCGGTTCCCTTGGAGGCGGCCAGTCCGGAGATTGATCAGGCTATTCGAACAGGAGTTGGAACATGCCAAACGCAGGAATTAGCAGACGCAGGCTGCTCAAGGCGGGCGCCGCCGGGTTTGCCGCCGCGACATTGCCCATCGGTATGATCGGACGCGCGCTCGCAGCGGACGAAGTGGTGCTTGGCGCCGTTTATGTCGGCCCGCGCGATGATTTCGGCTGGAACCAGGCCCACGCCGTCGCCATGGAAATCCTCAAGGGCGTAGCGAACGTCAAGGTGCTCGAGGAAGAGAACGTCCCCGAGACCGACGCCTGCGCAAAGTCGATGGAGTCGATGATCAACCTCGACGGCGCCAACCTGATCCTCGGCACTTCTTTCGGCTACTTCGATCCGTTCATGGTGGATCTTGCGAAGAAGTACCCGGACGTACAGTTCCGCCATGCCGCGCCCTTGTGGAGCAAGGACAAGCACCCGATGAACCTGGGTGGCTATTTCTGCTATCTCAACCAGGCGCATTTCGTGAACGGCGTTGCCGCAGGCCTCAGCACGACCAGCGGCAAGATCGGCTTTGTAGCGGCCAAGCCCATACCGACCGTGCTTTCCAACATCAACTCTGTGCTGCTCGGCGCACGCTCGGTACGTCCAGACGCCGAGGTGCAGGTGATCTTCACCGGAGACTGGTCGATGCCGGTCCGCGAGGCGGAAGCGGCAAACGCGCTCGTCGATGCCGGCTGCGATGTGCTGACCTGCCATGTCGACGGACCAAAGGTGGTGATCGAGACTGCAGAGGGGCGCGGCGTCAAGAGCTGCGGACACAACGCCTCGCAGGCGCCGCTCGCGCCCAAGGGCTTCATTACCGGCGCAGAGTACAAGTGGGAGACCATCTACAAGATGTTCGCCGACATGCTGGCCAAGGGCGAAGCGTTGCCAAACGTCGTTGTCGGCGGATACGACAACGACATGGTCCAGAACACCGCCTACGGGGCGGGAGCCACGCCGGAAGCCATCAAGGCTGCCGACGCGGCCATTGCCGGCCTGAAGGCAAAGAAGCCGATCTATGTCGGTCCGCTCAAGGACAACACCGGCAAGGTCGTGCTGGAAGCAACCTACGACAACTACGACCCTGTTCTGGACGGCATGAATTTCCTTCTCGAAGGCGTCAAGGGTTCGATCACCTGAAAACCGCTGCCATCGCGGGGCCGCCCGGCGCGGCCCCGCACTCTTCCAAATCCGGTTGCACTGATTGCTCATGGCAAACGCTGAGATATCGGCCCCAATCCTCCCCGCCGACACTGCCCGCCTGAAGGCAGTTGCGGAGGCGATCTTCATCCCGGCTGCAGCGCTGGTGATTTCGGCAATCCTCTTTTCGCTGTTCCTGTTGGCGCTCGGGAAAAGCCCGATCCAGTATTTCGAGCTGGTATGGCGCGGCGGTTTCGGCACATCCTTTTCCTTCCAGAACACGCTGCAGCGGGCTGCTCCGCTGATCCTGTGCGGACTTGCCTTCGCCATTCCTGCCGTCATCGGCCTGACCATGATCGGGGCGGAAGGCTCGCTCGTGCTTGGCGGCTTCGCCGCAGCGGCCCTTGCCGTTCCGCTGGTCTCGGCCGGGGCGCCAGTTGCACTGACAATGGTGCTGATGATCTTGGCCGCCATGGCAGCAGGCGCAGCCTGGAACGCGTTGGCCGGCTGGCTTCGCCACGCCCGCGGGGTCAACGAGACGATTTCCACGCTGCTGCTGACCTACATCGCAATCGCGATCATGAACTTTTTCGTCGAAGGATTGCTGCGCGATCCCGCTTCCGCCAACAAGCCGTCTACAATGCCGATCGGAAAGGACTACATGGTCGGGCCCCTGCCCGGCATGGACGTCCATTGGGGCCTCGCCGCCGGCATAGTCTTGGCGATCCTTCTGCAAATCCTGATGTCGCGCACCACGTTCGGCTTTGCCGCACGACTGACCGGCGGCAATCCGCGCGCCGCGCTTGCGCAGGGCCTGCCGGTCGGTGCGCTTATAGTGGCATGCGCCGCCATCGCCGGCGCCTGCGCGGGCCTGGCAGGATACTTCGAGGTCGCGGCGATCCACGGCCAGGCAAATGCCTCGCTGGTTGCCGGCTATGGTTTCACGGGCATCCTCGTGTCGTTCCTCGCCCGCCACAAACCCGTCATCATCGTGCCGGTCGCGATCATGTTCGGCGCGATCGAGGCATCGGGCGGGCTGGTCCAACGGCGTATGGACATGCCGGACGCGACGGCGCTAGTGCTGCAGGGGATCATCTTCATCGTGCTTCTGGCCAGCGAGACCATGCATGGGCGCCTTGCCATCTTCCAGCCAAAAGCGGAGGTCGAGCGCACATGAGTGGTGACGAGCTTGTCGCAATTCTCATCGCCATCCTCGGCGGCGCCATCCGTGTCTCGACGCCGTTCATGTTCGTGGCGCTTGGCGAGACGCTGACCGAGAAATCCGGCCGCATCAATCTCGGCCTTGAAGGCAATCTCGTCCTGGGCGCCATGGTTGCCTACGGCGTTTCCTACGAAACCGGTTCGCCCTGGCTTGGCGTGCTAGCCGCCGGGTTTTCCGGCGTGATGCTAGGGCTGATGCATGGCGTCATCTGCAGCCTGCCGCGGGTCAACGACATCGCTGTCGGTCTTGCCATGATGTCACTCGGCGTCGGTCTCGCCTTCTTTTTCGGCAAGCCGTACATCCAACCCTCCGCTCCCAGGCTTCAATCGCTGCCGCTCGGCGAATGGGCATCCACCCCCGCGCTGCGGCAGGCGCTGGAGATCAATCCACTCTTCTTCGCCGGCATCCTTGCCGCCGGCATCATGTGGTGGGCTTTCGCCAACACCCGGGCCGGCCTTGTCGTTCGCATGACCGGAGACTCCGAACCCGCCGCCCGGGCCATGGGCGTCAATCCGATCATGGTCCGCGTGATTGCGACGGCCATGGGCGGTTTCCTTGCCGGCGTTGGCGGCGCGTTCCTCTCGCTCTCGTACCCGGGAAGCTGGAATGAAGGCCTTTCCTCCGGCCAGGGCTTGATGGCCGTTGCACTTGTCATCTTCGCGCGCTGGAATCCGCTGCGCTGCATTCTCGCCGCACTGCTTTTCGGCGCGGCCGGCGCCATCGGGCCTGCGCTCCAGTCGGTCGGCATCAGCCAGGGCTATTACTTCTTCAACGCCGCCCCCTACATCCTCACGCTTTTCATCATGATCACCTCGGCACGTTCGTCTTCCTCCGCGCGCGAGGCGCCGGGCGAACTGTCAATCGTCAAGTAGGAGCCTCGATGAACGCGATCGCCCACGAGACAAAAACCGGTCCAGTAAGGGCGGACCCCTATTCCTGGCCGTTTGACGGAGACTTGCGGGCGCGCAACACTGCGCTCGTCATCATCGACATGCAGACGGATTTTTGCGGCAAGGGCGGCTATGTCGACAGCATGGGCTACGATATATCGCTGACCCGCGCGCCGATCGCGCCCATCATGTCCGTTCTGGCGGCGATGCGGAGCCTCGGGTTCCACATCATCCACACCCGCGAGGGGCACAGGCCCGACCTATCCGACCTGCCAGCCAACAAGCGCTGGCGCTCGCAGCGCATCGGCGCGGGCATTGGCGATCCGGGGCCGTGCGGGCGGATCCTCGTGCGCGGCGAGCCGGGCTGGGAAATCATCCCCGAACTCTCCCCCCTTCCCGGCGAACCGGTTATCGACAAGCCGGGCAAGGGATCGTTCTGCGCAACCGATCTCGATATGCTCCTGCATACACTCGGCGTGCGCAACCTCGTCCTAGCTGGCATCACCACCGATGTCTGCGTCCACACAACCATGCGCGAGGCAAACGACCGCGGCTTCGAGTGCCTGCTGCTGGAGGATTGCTGCGGGGCGACAAAGCTGGAGAACCATCTTGCCGCAATCGACATGGTCAAGATGCAGGGCGGCGTGTTCGGTGCGGTTGCGACCAGCGCCGCATTCCTCAAGGCATTGGAGGCGGCGTGATGGATGCACTTGTCGCGCACGCCAAGCAGACAGGAGAATTGCGTGGCCTGTCGCTGCAGACGGTCGGAATGGGCAAGTCTTTCGGCAGGTTGACGGCGCTGGCCGACGTTTCCATCCGCATCGAGGCAGGCGAGTTCCATGCCCTTCTGGGTGAAAACGGCGCGGGCAAGTCGACGCTCGTCAAATGCATCATGGGCTTCTACCAGCCGACTGCAGGCCAGTTGATGGTCAACGGCAAGCAGGTCGGGATCCATTCGCCGGCAGACGCGCAATCCGCGGGGATCGGCATGGTCTACCAACATTTCACCGTGGTGCCCTGCCTGACGGCCGCGGAAAACATGGTGATATCCCGTGCCGGGGTACCCGCAATCATCGACTGGAAGAAGGAGAAACACGCGCTCGAGGAATTCATGGCGCGCATGCCCTTCACGGTGCCTCTGGACATGCAGGTCTCGGCGCTTTCAGCCGGCGAGAAGCAGAAACTGGAGATCCTGCGACAGCTTTATCTCGACCAGCGCTTTCTCATCCTCGACGAACCGACATCGGTGCTGACGCCCGGCGAAGCCGATGAAATCCTCGGCTTGCTCCACGAGATGGCGCGATCGGGCGAAATCACGGTGCTGATGATCACGCACAAATTCCGCGAAGTGACGGCCTTTGCCGACAAGGTGACGGTGCTGCGCCGCGGCAAGGTGGCCGGAGGCGGCGCCGTGGGAGAGCTTTCCACAGCGGAAATGTCGCGCCTGATGATCGGCGAAACCGAAGTGCGCAAAAGCGCGGCACGGGCAGTTGCTCCCAATGCCAGCGAGACGCGGCTCGAACTTGCCGCGCTTTACATCGACGATCCCGACGGATCCCCGGTGGTGGAAGCGTTGGATCTCAAGATCAAGGCCGGTGAGATCGTCGGCATAGCAGGCGTGTCGGGCAACGGCCAAAGCGCGCTTTTGGAGGGGATTTCGGGACAAAGACCGATCCGCGACGGGCGCATTTTCATCCACGGCAAGCCGTTCGAGGCAACCCGCCGCGATTATGACCGCTTCAAGGTATTCGGCCTGCCGGAGGAACCGCTGAAGAACGCGGCGGTGAGGCGCATGAGTGTTGCCGAAAACATTGCCTTTCGCAGTTTCGACAAGCCGCCCGCCGCGAGCATGGGATGGTGGCTGAAACCGGCCTCCATGCGGATGCGGGCAGCGGGGCTGATCGAGCGGTACCGCGTCAAGACGCCATCGACGGAAACGCCCATCGAGAACCTATCCGGCGGCAACGTGCAGCGCACCATACTTGCGCGTGAACTTTCCGGCGAGGTCGAGGTGCTGATCGTCGCCAACCCGTGCTTCGGGCTCGACTTCGCATCGGTGGCCGAAATCCGCGCGCAGATCATCGACCAGCGCAACCGCGGCGCGGCAGTGCTGCTGATATCGGAGGATTTGGACGAGATACTGGAACTTTCCGACCGGGTCGCTGTCATGTCGGGCGGGCGCATCACCTATGTCGCGCCGGTCGCGGAAGCGGACCGCAACACCATCGGCAAATACATGGCGGGGCACTGATGATCACTGTCGCCGCAGAGCCGTATCCGTACACCATGCCTCACGATGCCACGGCGCTGGTCGTCATCGACATGCAACGCGACTTCGTCGAACCGGGCGGCTTTGGCGCAGCGCTCGGGAACGACGTTTCGCGCCTGACAGCCATCGTTCCGGTGGTGGCCGGGCTTCTTTCACTTTTCAGGGCTCGCAGCTGGCCCGTCATCCACACCCGCGAGGCGCACCGCCCGGACCTTTCCGACTGCCCGCCGTCGAAGATCGCCCGCGGCAGTGCATCGCCGCGCATCGGCGAGGAGGGTCCGATGGGAAGGCTGCTGGTGTCGGGCGAACCGGGCAACCAGATTGTCGGCGATCTCGCGCCATTGCCGGGCGAAACGGTCGTGGACAAGCCCGGCAAGGGCATGTTCTGGGCGACGGGCCTGCACGAGAAATTGCAGGCCGACGGCATCACACACCTCGTCTTTGCCGGGGTCACGACCGAGGTCTGCGTCCAGACTTCGATGCGCGAGGCCAATGATCGCGGATATGAATGCCTGCTGATCACAGACGCAACCGAAAGCTATTTTCCCGAGTTCAAGGCATCGACGATCAGGATGATCACGGCGCAGGGCGGAATCGTCGGCTGGGCCGCGCCTCTTTCCAATCTGAAGACCGCACTGACGGATAGCGGCGCATGAGCGAGGAACCGTTCGACCCGAAAAAACTGATCGACGCGATGGCCCCGTTCCTGGGACTGGAAGTCGCCGCCGAATACAGGCCGGGCGTCGCCGCCCACCTGTCTGCGGCCCACCGGATCGCGCAGGACGTTCTGGCCGCGCAAATCGACGACGATGCCGAACAAGCGCCGGTCTTCCGCCCGTGACCGATCCATCCTTACTCACGGCGGCGGAAATTGCGGCAGGCGTTCGGGGCCGCAAGTTCAGCGCCGCCGATGTAACGGCGCATGCGCTTGGCCGGATAGCCAAACTCGATCCCTTGCTCAACGCATTCACGGCGGTCACGGCGGAGCGCGCGATCGCCAAGGCAGCCGCGGTGGATGCTGTGATCGCCGCAGGCAAGGACCCAGGACCGTTGGCCGGCGTGCCCTTCGCGGCGAAGAACCTTTTCGACATCGAGGGCGTTGTCACGCTGGCCGGTTCGAAGATCAACCGCGACAACAACCCGGCAAGTAAGGATTCAACGCTGGTAGCCCGGATGGAGGCGGCGGGCGCGATCCTCACGGGGGCATTGAACATGGGCGAATATGCCTACGACTTCACCGGTGAGAACGTCCACTACGGACCATCGCGCAATCCGCATTCGCCCGAACACATGTCCGGGGGGTCGTCCGGCGGATGCGGCACCGCGGTGGCCGCAGGCATGGTTGCGCTGGCGCTGGGCTCCGACACCAATGGCTCCATCCGTGTGCCGTCCTCGCTTTGCGGATTGTTCGGCCTCAAACCGACCTATGGACGGCTGCCCCGAACCGGCACATTTCCCTTTGTTGACAGCCTCGATCATCTCGGCCCGTTCGCTCGCCGCACACAGGACCTCGCGCTTTGCCTCGACGCGATGTCCGGCGCGGACGCGGCTGACCCAACATGCTCGCCGGAGCATTTCGCGCCCGTGACCCCTTTGCTGAAAACCGGCATTGACGGGCTGAGCATCGCGAAGGCCGGAGGCTATTTCTCGACTGGCGGCCATGCGGAGGCGTTCGAGGCGGTTGACCGCATTGCGGCGGCGCTCGATGTGTCCGGCACGGTCGCAATCGACGCGAAGGCCGCGCGCGGGGCGGCCTACCTCATCACCATGGCCGAGGGGGCATCCTTGCACCTTGAGCGTCTGCGCCGACGCCATGCGGACTTCGATCCGGACGTGCGCGACCGCCTGATTGCGGGGGCAATGATCCCGGGAGCGTGGGTGGCAAAGGCGCAGAAACTGCGCCGCGTCTTTCGCCGGCAAATGCTGGACATCTTCGAAGAAGTCGATGCGCTGATCGCGCCGGCAACGCCCTGCCGCGCGCCGCGTATCGGGCAAAGGCTGATGACGATCGACGGCGTGGGAATGCCCGTGCGGCCCAATCTTGGCCTTTTCACCCAGCCCGTTTCATTTATCGGATTTCCGGTGGTCAGCGTTCCGGTCTGGACCGGGGGCGAACAATTGCCGATCGGCGTCCAGATCATTGCGGCCCCCTGGCGCGAGGACATCGCGCTTCGCATCGCCCATCATCTCGAGGCCGCCGGCGTGGTCCGGGCTCCGACAGCAAGGGAAGCATGACGTGGAACAAAAGGGCCGCTGGGCGGGGCGCAACAACGACAAGGACAATGTCCGCGACGCGGTCTGGGGCGCGCTGGAAAATGGCGGCATGGCGCTGGGGCCGGTGTGGAGCCACATTCCCAACTTCATCGGCGCCGACATGGCCGCCTGGCGCCTTGCGCAAACCGATGCCTGGAAGCGCGCTCGCACGGTAAAATGCAACCCCGATCCGCCGCAAGTTCCGGTTCGCCTGCGGGCACTGTACGAAGGCAAGATCCTCTATGCGCCGGTGCCCTATCTCACGAAGGATTTTCCGTATCTTCGGATCGATCCGGAACGGCTGAAGACAAATGGCATCTCCTTCGAGCTGGCGGCGACATCGGAAGGATACATGACGCATGGTGAACGGATCGAATTCGAGGAAGTCGAACCGCTCGATTTCTGCGTCGTTGGCTCGGTCGCGGTGAGCCGCGAAGGTGGCCGCACCGGCAAGGGCGCAGGCTTTGCCGACCTTGAGACGGGCATTTTCCGGGAACTTGGAATCATCACCGCAGCGACCCCGATGGCGACGACCATCCACTCCTCGCAGCTCGTCGACAATTCGCGCGTGTTCATGATGAAGCACGATTCCCCGCTCGATTTCATCGCCACGGAAGCGGAGCTGATCGTCACCGGAAACAGTGCGCCGCGCCCGCGCGGGGTAGCGTGGGAATTCGTGGAGGCCGACCAGTTTGAGAGCATCCCTTTCCTGAAAGCATTGCGCGAACGGATGCTGCAGCGCGGGGATGGCTGACATGGTCGTCAACGATCCGCAGGTTCACGCAGAAGTCTGCGCCGTGTTCGAGCGCTACGAAAAGGCGCTGGTATCAAACGACATCGCCGTGCTCGACGAACTGTTCTGGCAGGACGAGCGTGTGCTGCGATACGGCATCGGCGAGAACCTTTACGGTGTCGGCGAGATCCTCGCCTTCCGAAAGGCGCGGCCATCGGCAGGGCTGGCTCGGGATTTGTCGAAGACGGTGATCACCACTTTCGGCGCCGACTTCGCCACGGCATCGACGCTGTTTCATCGCATCAATGCGCCGGGAAAGGTCGGCCGGCAGATGCAGACCTGGGTGCGCATGGCCGGCATCTGGAAGGTGGTCGCGGCGCATGTGAGCATCATCGACGCGCCGGACGCTGGCGCGCCATAGGCACCCTTGCTATTGGAACCCGATGCAAACCTCCGCCGAAGCCATACGCCATGAACTGGCGCGCCGGATCGTAACCCGCCGGATAGAACCGGGAAGCGTGCTCGACGAAACGCAGCTTGCCGCCGAATTCTCCGTCTCGCGCACGCCGGTGCGCGAAGCGCTGCGCAAGCTTGCGACGCTTGGCCTGGTCGAACACCGCGCCCATCGCAGGACCACCGTGAGCAAGCCCGATCCGCAAATGCTTGCCGGAATGTTCGCGGTGATGGCGCATCTGGAAATGCTGTGTGCCGGCTTGAGCGCGGTGAAGATGGGTCCGGCGGAGCGCAACCGGCTTGAACAGATGCATGAGCGGATGGGGGCATTGGTTCGCGCCGGCGACGCGGAAAGCTACGCAATCGCCAACGAAGCTTTTCACTCGGCCATCTACGAGGGCACGAAGAACGCCTATCTGGCTGAGATCACGACCAACACGCGTCTGCGCCTGCAGGCGTTCCGGCGGGCGCAATTTGCCGCGATGGGGCGCATAGCATCATCGCATTGCGAGCACGGCATGATCGTGGATGCCATTTTGCGCGGTGAGCGCGACATCGCGCAATCGGCCATGCTTGCCCATATCGGCCATGTCGAGGATGCGTGGCAGCATGTTTCCGCAATGCCTCACGCCGAAGCCGAGACAAAGGCCCGCCAGGACTTGTAGCTCGAAATGTCGCGCGCGCCTTGGATGGCTTGCGCCTCGACAAGAAAGCCCTGGACGGCCGTTCCGTTCTTCAGTCGCAACGTGCCGATGCCAAGCGGCGCCGGTATGCCCGCAACGAAACTGCCGTAAGCTTCCCGCGACATCGACCAGACCTCGACCGCGATTTCCTCGCCCGTGCCTTCGGGAACTCGCAACAGTCCCGGCTTGGGCGGCACGGTTCCCGCCAGGGCGTAAAGCCGGTAATCGGCAGTCGTTGAAGTTGCTTCGACGAAATTCGCGTTCCGGCTGGTCAGCTCATGGTTGAGCGGCATGCCAGACAAATGCGCGCCGACGACAGCGAGCCGGATTTCCTGCCCTGGAACGGTAGGTTCAGAAGCGATGCCGGTTTCGACAAGGCTCGCCAGGCCCGCAAGCATTGCGTCCGACCCCGCCTTGCCAATGAGTGTAAGCGACGACGGAAGCCCGTCTGCGCGCATTCCGGCCGGAACCGAGAAAGCCGCAAGGTCGAGCAGGTTCACGAAATTGGTGTATGTCCCGAGGTTGGAATTGAGCCGCACCGGATCGGCCAGAACTTCTTCTACTGTGTAGACCGTCGGGATGGACGGCACCGCCAGCATGTCGATCGAACTCAACACGGGTTCGACGGCGCGGCGCAGCGCGGCGAGCCGGTACAGCGCGTCGAATGTATCCACCGAGTTGAATTTGGAGGCGCCGGAAATGATAGCGCGTGTCACCGGGTGCAGCGCATCGGGGTTCCGTTCGATGATGCCTCGAACGGCATGATAACGCTCGGCCACCCATGGCCCCTCGTAAAGCAGGCGGGCAACATCGAAGAACGGCGTGAAGTCGATTTCGCGGATGCTGCCACCGATTGTGGCCAGCCGTTCCAGATCCGCCTCATATGCCTTTTCGGCGATAGCATCTCCAAAGAACTGCCGGTCGGCATTGCGTGGAACACCGATACGGAGCATTGGCGGCGCGGCTGCGATGCCCGCGGGCGGCAATCTGCGGGACATGAAATCGGCGGCGTCGTATCCGGCGGCGACCGCAGCGACTTCGGCGGCATCGGCGGCGTTTGCTGCAAACACCGATATCGTGTCGAGCGTCCGGCAGGCGGGCACGACGCCTGTGGCGGAGAGCAGTCCAAGGCTGGGCTTCAAGCCGGCAATGCCGTTGAGCGCCGCCGGCACGCGTCCGGAACCTGCCGTATCCGTGCCGAGCGAAAACGCGGCGATGCCTGCGCCGACCGCCACTGCCGAACCCGAACTTGAGCCGCCGGGCACGAGGTCCGGCCGCAGAGTGTTCTTCGGAACGCCGTAGGGCGAGCGTACGCCGACAAGGCCGGTGGCAAACTGGTCGAGATTGGTCTTGCCGATGACGATCGCGCCGGCCGCCTCCAGCAGCCCCACGACATGCGCCGAAACTGTCGGTACATAGGCGAATTCGGGGCAAGCGGCCGTTGTCGGCATGCCGGCAACATCGATATTGTCCTTGACGGCGAATGGCAGGCCGAAAAGCGGCTTGCCCGCTGCGTCCTCCCTTTCGTGTTTTAGCGCGGCCTTGAGCGCGTCATCGCGGTCGCGCAATGTGATGAAAATCGCATCATCGCCATGCGAGGCGATCCTTGCATAGGTGGTTTCGATTGCCTCGACGGGCGACATGGCCCGCCATGTTTGAAAAGATCTGGCTTTCGGATTTCTGGACATTCGATTGCAGCCTGTTTTTTGGGCAAATTGCCGGCATTGGCATCTCGCGGGGCACTATTCGCCCCATGCCACCCAATGAAGCAAGAGTTCGGCCAGTTTGACCGCAATCACCGCAGGTTTCGGCTGACGGCAGTTTTCGAGTGCAAACGGCCCGGACAATCATGCTGCGACGCAAAAACGTCATGCATCTCGGCTAGCGTAAGGGAGTTCACCCGCAAGGCCGGATATGTTCTCCCTTGGCAAGAAAAGAGCGTTGGTCGTCGGTATCGCCAACGAAAACTCGATTGCGTGCGGTTGCGCCCGCGCCTTCAGGGCGCAGGGTGCGGAACTTGCGGTTACCTACCTCAACGACAAGGCCGAACCCCATGTCAAGCCCGTTGCCGAGGACCTTGGCGCGAGCATGTTCATGCCGCTCGACGTAAGCAGGGATGGCGAAATCGAAGCGGTGTTTTCGCAGATCGGCCGGCAATGGGGAAGCCTGGACATCTTGCTGCATTCGATTGCCTATGCGCCGCGTGAGGACTTGCACGGGCGGGTCATCGACTGCTCGGCGTCCGGTTTTGCCATGGCCATGGACATCTCGGTCCATTCGTTCTTGCGGATGATCCGCCTGGCCGAGCCATTGATGACCTCCGGCGGCACCTGCCTCGCAGTTTCATTCTTCGGCTCGTCGCGCGTGGTCTCCAACTACAACATGATGGGCCCGGTGAAGGCAGCGCTCGAAAGCGCCGTCAGGTACGCAGCCGCCGAACTCGGCGGGAAGGGCATCACCGTCCATGCCCTCTCCCCCGGTCCGCTGCGCACTCGGGCGGCTTCCGGCATTTCCCATTTCGACGAGATGCTCGACGCGGCGGCCCGGCGTGCGCCGACGCACCAGCTTGCGACGATCGAGGATGTCGGCGCCTTCGCTGCATTCCTCGCTTCCAACGAAGCGCGAAACGTCACGGGTGGTGTTCACGAAATCGATGGCGGTTATTCCATCACAGCTTGAGGACAGACCATGGCCAGCATTTTCGACTTGCTAGAACCTTCCCGCCAGAAAAACCTGCCCTATGCCGAGACGGATGTTCTGGGGAAGGTTCGCCACGCGCTGATGGATGCACAGCGCGAAGTGAACGACATTGCGCACAGCCACGGCATCCAGACGGCGGCCCTCCTCGCCCACAGCCGGCGCATCGTCGACAGTCATTCGGGCCGGGGCGGCAATACGCTCGAAATTGCCAACAAGGTTCTGGATGAACTTCGCTCCACGCAACAGGAAGGCAGGCTTGGCGAAGCCTGGCTTGAATACCTGACGGATGCAGGCGAGCGTTTCGTGCTGACGATGGACACCTTGCGCAAGCGCGGCGACATCTTCCTCGAACATGAACAGGCCGGGTGCCCGCCGGTGCTCGTCTATGAGTACGAAAAGGTCATGGATGGAGCGGACCTTCCTTTTCCTTCCAACTACGAGTTGCTGCGGATCTTGCCCCCGGCGGGGATCGAAGTGAAGGACTGGAAGCGGCCCTATATGATCATCGACCCGCGCGCAGGGCACGGGCCGGGGATCGGTGGTTTCAAGTCCGACAGCCAGGTCGGCGTCGCCCTTCGTGACGGGCACCCGGTTTATTTCGTTTCTTTTCGCCGCGAGCCGGAACCCGGTCAGTATCTGGCCTATGTAACCCGCACCCAGTCAGCCTTCGTGCGCGAAGTGATGCGCCGTCACCCCGAATCGCCAAAGCCAGTCATAACCGGCAATTGCCAGGGCGGGTGGGCAACGCTGCTGCTGGCTGCGATGAACCCCGATCTCACCGGGCCGGTGGTCATCAACGGCGCTCCGGTAGCCACATGGGCGGGCGAGGTGGGCCTCTACCCGATGCGCTACAATGGCGGGGTCGTCGGCGGAACGTGGATACCGATGGCGCTCTCCGATGTCGGCGGCGGAATCTTCGACGGGGCGCACCTGGTGCAGAATTTCGAGCTGCTCAATCCCTCGCGAACCCTGTTCCACAAATACACCGACCTCTTCAGGGACATCGACAAGGGCGATGAACGCTTCCTCGAATTCGAGAGATGGTGGGGCGGCTTTTTCCTGATGAGCGAACCCGAGATCAAATGGATCGTCGAGCAACTTTTCGTCGGCAATCGCCTGGTCAAGAACGAGGCCCGGATCGAACCGGGCCGGCCGGTCGACCTGAAGGCAATCCGAGCGCCCATCATTGTGTTCGCCTCGCATGGCGACAACATCACCCCGCCCCAGCAGGCGCTCAACTGGATCGCTGAAACCTATTCGGACGTCAACGAGATCAAGATCCGCGGCCAGCGCATCATCTACATGGTGCACAACGAGGTTGGCCATCTGGGCATTTTCGTATCCTCGCAAATCGCCAACAAGGAACATGCCGAGGTAGCATCGACGCTCAAGACGATCGAGGCGCTGGCGCCCGGGCTGTACGAGATGCGCATCGATGATGTTGCCGGTGACGGGATGCACCGGCGCTTCACCGTTGGTTTCACCGAGCGTACGCTGGACGACATTCGCGCGCTCGACGACGACCACCACGACGAGCGGCCTTTCGCGGCGGTGGCAAGGGCCTCGGAAATGCAGGCGCAGGCCTATGACTTGTTCGTCCGGCCGTTCGTCAAGGCCGCGGTTACCGACACTACTGCAGAGCTGAGCCGTGCCATGCACCCGCAAAGGCTGACCCGCGCCCTCATGTCGTCGCGCAGTCCGCTCGTTCGCGGCCTCGAGGAGCGCGCCGGGCAGGTTCGGGCGGAACGCAAGCCCGCCGCCCCGGACAATCCCTTCCTGGCGGCAGAGGCCCTGTGGGTGGAGATGGCCGGGCAGGCGATCGATCTGTGGCGCGATCAACGGGACATGATGACGGAACTGATGTTCCACGGTGTCTGGGGACAGCCATGGATGCGCGCCTTCGGCCGCTCGCACGATGCGCGGCGCACGCTGAAGAACGCCCATGAATTGAGGGCCCTGCCGGAAGTAAGCGCGGCGCTTTTCAACATCGAGCGCGGCGGCTTCATCGAAGCCGTCATCCGCATGCTGATCCTGCTTGCCGAGAACCGCGGCACAGTGCGCCGCGACCGCCTCGAAAGGGCAAGCCGCGTGCTGACACAGGACGAACCGTTCAAGTCGCTGACAGCGGAGCGGCGCGCCATGATCATCCATGAACAGACCCTCATCGCGACCTACGAACCCGACGCCGCGATCGACACCCTGCCGGTCCTCCTCAAGACTGCGGAGGAACGCGACCTCGCGGCGCGCATCGTCCAGTACATTCCGGGCGCGATCGGCGAAATGACGCCGAAGACCCTCGAGATGCTGCAGCGGTTTCACAAGGTTCTCGATCTGCCACCGGTTACCGCCGACATTCTTTCCGATCCACTTTCCGCAGGCGTGCAAGCGGCACCAATGGCGGCTGACCCCGCATTGGCTGGCGGTGGGAACGGGCGTGCAAGGCGCAAGACTGCATCGCAAGAGGCGGCCGGCGAATGAGGCTCGAGAACCGAACCCTTGAGGAAATGAACCCGGGCGATACGGCGGAACTTCGCCGACTTGTCACGGCCGATGACCTCTATGTATTTGCTGTCGCGTCGGGCAACTTCAATCCGATGCACCTGCCCGGCATCGATGGCGACGGCGACGGCAAGGCCGACGGGGTCGCACCGGGAATGTTCGTTGGTTCGTTCATTTCGGCGGTGCTCGGAACGATGCTGCCGGGACCGGGAACCCTCTACCGCTCGCAGAAATTCGATTTCCACGAGAGGGCCCATGCCGGCGACGAGCTGGTGTCGCGCGTCGTGGTAAAGGAAAAGGCCAAGGACGGAACGGTCACGCTGGTGACCGAGGTGCGCAGGGTTGCCGACGATGCCTTGATCGTTTCGGGAAAGGCCAAGGTGCAGGCGCCGCCGCGAAAATTCATTGCCGAAGACATCGAGGTGCCGGGACTTGTCGTCCAGCGGCACCGCCATTTCGACGCGCTGCTGGAAAAGGCCAAGCCGCTTCCGGCCATCGTGACGGCGGTGGTCTGTCCGCAGGAAGCAAACTCGCTGGGCGGTGCGGTTCTCGCGGCCAAGGAAAGCATCATCACGCCGATCCTGATCGGTGACAGCGAAAAAATCGCCGCCGCGGCAAGCGAAATCGGAGCCGACATTTCCGGTTTCGAGATCATCGACGTCAAGGATGCCGATGGCGCAGCACGGATGGCATGTGCGCTGGTCAACCAGGGCAAGGCCTCGGCAGTGATGAAAGGGCATATCCATACCGATGAACTGCTCAAACCGATGCTTGAACGCGAAACCGGCCTGCGTGCCGGACGCCGCTTCACCCATGTCTTCGTCATGGACGTGCCGGGCATGCCCCATCCCATCATGGTAACGGATGCGGCAATCAACATCGCCCCGGACCTGTCGACGAAGGTCGACATCATCCAGAACGCCATCGACCTCGCGCTTTCGCTTGGCATCGAGGCTCCGCGCGTCGGTGTCCTGTCGGCCGTCGAAACGGTCAATCCCGCCATACAGTCCTCCATCGATGCGGCGCTTTTGTCCAAGATGGCGGAACGCGGCCAGATCAAGGGCGGTTTCGTCGACGGGCCGCTGGCGATGGACAACGCGGTCGATCTTGCCGCGGCGCGCACGAAAGGCATCCGCTCGGAAGTTGCTGGCCAGGCCAATATTCTCGTCGTTCCCGGTATCGACGCGGGCAACATGCTGGCCAAGCAACTGTCCTTCATCAGCCACGCCGAAGGGGCCGGCCTGGTGCTCGGCGCCAAGGTTCCGGTCATCCTCAACTCGCGTTCGGACAGTTCCATGTCGAGATTGGCTTCCTGTGCCGTCGCAGCGATCCACCATTTTCATTCGACCGGCCGGGACAGGAAATGAGCCGCAATATTCTCACCCTCAATGCGGGCTCGTCATCGCTGAAGTTCGCGCTGTTCCCCAACGAGGGCGACGCGCCACTGGCCACCGGAATTGTGGACCGCATCGGCGCTGATGCAAGCCTGCGTATCGTGGATGCCCAAGGCATGGAACTTCCAAAGCGCGGCCATGGCGATTTCGCCGATCACGCACGCGCCCTCGCCTCCGCACTTGGAATACTGCAGTCGGAATTTGCCGGCATGGAAGTTGAAGCGGTCGGGCATCGCGTGGTTCATGGCGGTCCGGACTTCTCCGCTCCGGTAGCGCTGGACGATAAGGTGATGAAACGGCTCGAACAATTCTCGCCGCTCGCGCCCCTTCACCAGCCGCACAATCTCGCCGGTATCCGGGCGGCGATGGCGGCCTTTCCGGAGGCGGCCCAAATCGCCTGTTTCGACACGGCGTTTCACCGCAACCAGCCATTCGTGAACGATACGTTCGCATTGCCGCGCGAGTGGTACGAAAAGGGCGTGCGCCGGTACGGCTTCCACGGGATCAGCTATGAATACATGGCAGGCGCACTGGCGCAGACCGCGCCGCTGCTTTACGCCGGCCGGATCGTGGTCGCGCATCTGGGCAATGGCGCTTCCATGTGCGCAATGTCGAACGGGCGCTCGGTCGCCTCGTCCATGGGTTTTTCAGCGCTTGACGGCCTGCCCATGGGAACGCGGTGCGGGCAACTCGATCCGGGCGTCATCCTCTATCTTCTGGAACAGGAGAAACTGGAGCCGGCGGAGATTTCGGACCTCCTGTACAAGCGATCGGGCCTGCTCGGCATTTCCGGCCTGTCGCACGACATGCGCACACTAGAGGCCTCCGAAGACCCCGCCGCCAAGGATGCTATCGACTATTTCGTTTTCCGTATCCAGCGCGAACTGGGCGCCATGGCCGCGGCTCTTGGCGGCTTGGACGCACTCGTCTTTTGTGGCGGGATCGGCGAGAACTCGCGCCTCGTTCGCGCACGGGTCTGCGAGCGGCTTGAATGGATGGGCATCGAGATAGATCACGGCAGGAACGCGGCCAACGACCCTGTGATCAGCAGCGAACTTGCGCGCGTAAAGGTTCTGGTGATTCCGACCAACGAAGAACTCGTGATCGCAAGGGCAGCACGCATGCTGTCCGGCGGGCGTGAGAGGAACGCGGCGTGACATCGGCCTTGAAGGCAGAGGCGGCGGCCGCGATGATCCCGGACGAACCAGCGGTCGCGGGATGGCCGATGTACCGAAAACAGAAATGAACTGGCAGGGCAGGTGGAAGTCATGGGTGCAAGCAAGGTAGCGGTCGTCACCGGATCAACCAGCGGCATTGGGCTCGCCGTTGCGCGCGCGCTGGCGGGCGCCGGCCATGCCGTCGTCCTCAACGGCCTTGGCGATCCTTCCGAGGTCGAAGGATTGCGCGCTGACATCGAAAGGCAATCTGGAAGCGAGATCGCCTTTCACAATGCGGACATGTCGAAACCCGACCAGATCGGGAATCTGGTGGAATTCACCAATGCCCGTTTTGGCGCGATTGACATCGTGGTCAACAATGCCGGCATCCAGACCGTTGCGCCGATCGAGGAATTCCCCGTCGACCGCTACGACCTGATTCTCGCGATCAACATGTCATCGGCCTGGCACATGACGCGCCTCACCATGGCCGGGATGAAGCAGCGCAAATGGGGGCGCTATATCAACATTGCCTCGGCCCACGCACTGGTGGCTTCGCCCTTCAAGTCGGCCTATGTCATGTCAAAGCACGCGGTTCTCGGATTGACGAAAACCGTGGCGCTCGAAGGCGCGGAATTCGGCGTTACGGCGAACGCCATATGCCCGGGTTACGTTCTTACCCCGCTGGTCGAGAAACAGATACCCGAGACCGCGAAGGCGCGAGGCATCAGCGAAGAGGAAGTGATCCGCGACGTGCTTCTTGCGGCCCAGCCCACGCGCCAGTTTGTCGGCGCCGACCAGATCGGCGCGCTGGCAACGTTCCTGTGCTCGCCTGCGGCATCCCAGATCACAGGTACCGCCATTCCGGTCGATGGCGGCTGGACTGCGCATTGAGGTGTCCTGCGCCACGCGGTAACCGGCGGCGACTACGAAACGCGGACCGTTTTCGCCATGACGCCCAGATCGGCACATTGGCGGGCGATGACCTTGGTCTCAGCTGATATGATGCAATCGCATTCCACTATTTCCTGATATGCTCATCTCATGCTGGTACCCCTGCGGCATCCAGTCCATGTGTTCTGTCATGCGCACGTGGTATCGGATTGTCTCGGGCGTCTTGAATGGATGATTGCCCGACACTGTTTCGCGCGATGCCATTTCACAGGCACTCGGGCAACAGGCGCCGACATGAACATTTTCGAGGCTTTGATGCCGACCAGGAAGCGAAGGGTGAGAACCCGCCCATTGTTCCGGTCAAGACTGGCTAGCCTACAACATTGGGGAGTGGTGCAGACATGAACAAGATTGATATGAAGACTGGCAAATGCCCGGTAATGCACGGCGCGATGACGGCCGTGGGAACGAGCGTCATGGATTGGTGGCCCAATGCCCTCAATCTCGACATCCTGCATCAGCACGACACGAAGACCAACCCGATGGGCAAGGACTTCAGCTATCGCGAGGAGCTGAAGAAGCTGGACATCGAAGGGCTCAAGAAGGACCTGCACGCCCTGATGACGGACAGCCAGGATTGGTGGCCCGCGGACTGGGGTCACTATGGCGGCCTGATGATCCGCATGGCGTGGCACGCCGCCGGCTCCTATCGCCTGGCAGACGGGCGCGGTGGCGGCGGCACCGGCAACCAGCGCTTCGCGCCGCTGGATTCCTGGCCCGACAACGTAAGCCTTGACAAGGCGCGCCGCCTGCTTTGGCCGATCAAGAAGAAGTACGGCAACAAGATTTCCTGGGCCGACCTCATGATCCTGGCGGGCAACATCGCCTATGAATCGATGGGCCTGAAGACGTTCGGCTTCGGTTTCGGCCGCGAAGACATCTGGCATCCCGAGAAAGACGTTTACTGGGGCGCCGAAAAGGAATGGCTGGCGCCCAGCGACGGCCGATATGAGGATCTCGATGATCCCTCGACCATGGAAAATCCGCTTGCGGCGGTGCAAATGGGCCTCATCTATGTCAATCCTCAGGGCGTGAACGGCATGCCCGATCCGCTAAAGACGGCGGCCCATGTACGCGAGACCTTCGCACGCATGGCGATGGACGACGAAGAAACCGTGGCCCTGACCGCCGGTGGCCATACAGTCGGCAAGACCCATGGCAATGGCAATGCCGAGATCTTGGGCCCCGATCCGGAATCCGCGGGCCCTGAAATGCAGGGTCTTGGCTGGGACAACCCGAACATGAACGGCCTCGCCAGCCATGCCGTGACCTCGGGCCTGGAAGGCGCCTGGACCACCCATCCGACACGGTGGGACATGGGCTTTTTCGACATGCTGCTCGATCACGAGTGGGAATTGCGGAAGAGCCCTGCCGGGGCCTGGCAGTGGGAGCCGGTCAACATTCGGGAAGAGCACAGGCCGGTCGATGCAAGCGATCCGTCCAAGCGCCACAACCCGATGATGACCGATGCCGACATGGCGATGAAGGTCGACCCGGTCTATCGCGAGATCATGGAACGCTTCCGCAAGGACCCGGCGCGTTTCGACGATGCTTTCGCACGGGCCTGGTTCAAGCTCACGCATCGCGACATGGGCCCGAAGGCGCGGTATTTCGGCCCAGACGTGCCGCAGGAAGACTTGATCTGGCAAGATCCGGTTCCGGTCGGTCCGGCCAACTACGACATCGGCGGCGTCAAGCGGAAGATTGCCCAAAGCGGCCTTTCCATCGCGGAGATGGTGTCCACCGCATGGGACAGCGCCCGCACCTATCGCGGTTCCGACATGCGCGGCGGCGCCAATGGCGCGCGCATTCGCCTCGCCCCGCAAAAGGACTGGGAAGGCAATGAGCCGGTCCGCCTCGCGAAGGTGCTGGCCGTTCTCGAGCCGATTGCCGCCGAAGCTGGCGCCAGCATCGCCGACGTGATCGTTCTCGCCGGCAATGTCGGTATCGAGATGGCCGCCAAGGCTGCCGGCTTCGATATCTCGGTTCCGTTCGCACCGGGCCGCGGCGATGCAACCGATGCGATGACCGATGCTCCATCCTTCAGCGTGCTGGAGCCGCTGGCCGACGGTTATCGCAACTGGCTGAAGAAGGACTATGTCGTCACTGCGGAAGAGTTGATGCTCGACCGCACCCAGCTTCTGGGCCTGACCGCGAACGAGATGACCGTACTGGTCGGCGGAATGCGCGTGCTGGGCACCAACCACGGCGGCACCCGGCATGGCGTTTTCACCGACCGCGAGGGCGCCCTGACGAATGACTTCTTCGTCAACCTGACGGACATGGCCAACAAGTGGACACCGTCAGGCAACGGTGTCTATGAGGTCCGGGATCGCAAAACCAATGCTGTCAAGTGGACCGCGACCCGCATGGACCTGGTCTTCGGCTCCAATTCGGTGCTGCGCGCCTATGCGGAAGACTATGCCCAAGACGACAACAAGGAAAAGTTCGTCAGGGACTTCGTGGCGGCGTGGACCAAGGTCATGAACGCGGACCGCTTCGATATCCAGGCCTGAAACAGAAGACGGCCATTCCGCCCTGCGCGGGGTGGCCTGCCACTTTAAACCCCGGCCCGCCCAGGCAGTGGAACTTCGCCGCGAAAGCGCCGTTGCGTAAGGATTGACGCGCAACGGACTTCGACGATGACCGGCCATCATCATCACGACCACATTCACTGGAGCCTTGAGCCATGGATCGCAGGGCCTATTGTGGCCATTGCGGTAATCTACGCCGCTGGCGCCTTCCGGCTGCAAGGCAGCGCCCGATCGCACCGCTTCCGCGATGTTCTGCTGTTCTACGCCGGCCTGGTCCTGCTCGCACTGGCCGTGCTCTCGCCGTTGCATTCGCTGGGCACGGTGCTCTTGACCGCGCACATGATCGAGCACGAGATCATGATGGTGGCCGCCGCTCCGCTCATTGTAGCGTCCCGCCCCGCAGCCACCTTGTTGTTTGGCCTGCCAAAACCGGTTCGGCCATACGTGGCCTCCCTGTTGCGCATGAAGCCGGTACGGCTGTCGTGGCGCGCAGCTAC
>JBGSJA010000020.1:0-14679 GCA_041742235.1 Salaquimonas sp.
TGTTCGCCGTTCGCAGTTCGTGATCATTCACGAAACTCGGGCTGCGACCAACGAGCCGCGAACCACGAAGTGATCAGGGAGGAAACCGATCATGAGCAAGACCGCAATCGTAACCGGCGGAAGCCGGGGCATTGGCGCAGCCATATCCAAGGCGTTGAAAGCCGCAGGCTATACGGTGGCCGCAAACTATGCCGGCAATGACGAGGCCGCGAAGGCCTTCACCGCCGAGACCGGAATTCCAACCTACAAATGGTCGGTGGCCAATTACGATGCATGCGTCGAAGGCATCAAGCAGGTAGAGGCCGACCTCGGACCGGTAGCGGTGTTGGTCAACAATGCCGGCATTACCCGCGACGCCATGTTCCACCGCATGACGCCGCAACAGTGGAACGAGGTCATCGAGACCAATCTCAACGGCCTGTTCAACATGACGCATCCGGTGTGGAACGGCATGCGCGACCGCAAGTTCGGGCGCATCATCAACATCTCCTCGATCAACGGCCAGAAGGGCCAGGCCGGGCAGGCCAATTACTCGGCGGCGAAGGCCGGCGATATCGGCTTCACCAAGGCGCTGGCGCAGGAAGGTGCGCGGGCCGGCATCACGGTCAATGCGATTTGCCCCGGCTACATCGCCACGGAAATGGTGAAGGCGATCGACGAGAAGGTGCTGAACGAGCGCATCATCCCGCAGATACCGGTGGGCCGTCTTGGCGAACCGGAGGAGATTGCCCGCTGCGTGGTGTTCCTGGCATCGGAAGACGCCGGGTTCATCACCGGCTCGACGATCTCGGCCAATGGCGGGCAGTATTTCGTCTAGGCGCCATAGCAGCTTGACCAGGCATCTTCCGTGCGCCGCGGATTTGCGCTAACCCGCAGGCATGAACCCGACGCTCATCGGCTTTAGCGCCGTCCTCATGTGGTCACTGCTCGCGCTGTTCACCGCCGCGAGCGGCACGATGCCTCCCTTCCAGCTAATGGCGATCACTTTCGCCATTGGCGGATTGGCAGGGCTTGCCTTCTGGCCTATGCGGGGCGTCAGCCTTGCATCCATGCACCTCCCCTGGCAGGTCTGGGCAACGGGCATAGGTGGCCTGTTCGGCTATCATTTCTTCTACTACACGGCGCTGCGCAATGCGCCGGTCGCCGAGGCTAGCCTCATCGCCTATCTGTGGCCGATGCTGATCGTGCTTGGATCGGCCCTGCTGCCAGGCGAGCGGCTGCGCTGGTACCATGTCGCCGGGGCGCTGTGCGGGTTTGCCGGCGCGGCCATGCTGGTGCTGAACCGCGGCGGCGGGCTGGAGTTCTCCGGCTCGGCGCTGGGCTATGGCAGCGCGTTTGCCTGCGCCTTCCTGTGGTCGGGATGCTCAATACTGTCTCGCTTCCAGAAATCGGCGCCAACCGACGCGGTGGCGATCTACTGCCTCGTCACGGCGGCGCTCGGTGCGGTCTGCCATTTCGTATTCGAACAGACCGTTTGGCCGGCGACCACTGGCGAATGGGCGACAATCGCGGGGCTGGGGCTGATGCCGGTGGGACTTGCCTTCTACGCCTGGGATCACGGCGTCAAGCACGGCAACATCCAGATGCTGGGCGGTTCGGCCTATTTCGCGCCGCTGTTTTCCACCGCCCTGCTGGTGGCGACCGGCATGGCCCCATGGAGCAATGTCCTGCTTCTTTCGTGCGTGGCAATCACCTTCGGCGCGGTGCTGGCTTCCGGCAAGCTGACCGGCAGGGCCAAGCCGGTGGAGGCCGCATGAGCATCCCGGTCGCCTTGTTCATGGTCGCGGTGCTTTGGGGCATCGCATACGGCGTGTTCATCGCGCCCCGGCCGCAGTCGCACATGCGGGCGATCGCCAAGACGGTTCCGGTCGCGCTGCTGTCGGCGTCGGCGCTGGCGGCCGATCTGCCGGTGTTCCTCGTCGCGGCTCTGGCGCTCAGCGCGTTGGGCGACTGGTTCCTTGCCTTTGAGGGCGATCGCAGTTTTCTCGCGGGACTGGTTTCATTCCTGCTGGCGCATCTTGCCTACACGGCCTTCTTCTTCGCGCTGCAGGATCCCTACTGGACAGGCGGCATCGCGTTCTTCGCCGGAACGCTTTTGGTCTTTGCATATTCCGTCGGGGTTTTCCGACGTTTGCGCCCGCATCTGGGTGCGATGCGCCTGCCGGTGGCGGCCTATACCGGCATTCTGTCGGCAATGGCGGTCGCGGCGCTGTCGCGCGGACCCGACCCGGTTCTGCTCGCGGGCATCGTTCTGCTGCTTGCCTCCGACACGGTGCTTGCGTTCGAGAAATTCACTTTTGCGCCGGATTCGCCAAGCCGCCGGTGGAGCGCGCCCTTAGTCTGGTTCGCCTATCTCTTCGGTCAGGCGCTGGTCACTGCTACATTTCTGTTCGCGACCGGTTAGCCGCGGTTCTTGCGCTCGCGAATTTCGGCAAAGACCTCGGCGTCCGATGCCGTTTCCATGCCGAGGTTCCTGCGGATGGCCGGATCGCCGGCACGCAGGAAGGGGTTGGTCTCGAGCTCCAGCGCAATCGTCGTCGGCAGTGTTGGCTTGCCTTCGGCCCGCAGTTTCTCCACTTCCGCCGCCCTTGCCTTGAGCGCCAGATTTTCCGGGTCGATCTTCAGCGAAAAGCGGGCATTCGAAAGCGTATATTCATGGCCGCAATAGATCTGGGTGTCCTTCGGCAGGGCCATCAGTTTCTTGAGCGAATCCCACATTTGCGCCGCCGTGCCCTCGAAAACGCGCCCGCACCCCATGGCGAACAGCGTGTCGGCGGTGAAGGCAACGCCCGCCTTCGTAAAGTGGTAGTTCACCATGTCGAGCGTATGCCCGGGCGTCGCGATCACCTTCACGCTGTCCCCGGCAAGGTCAAGCGTATCGCCGTCGCACACAATCTGGTCGATGCCCGCGATCGCAGGGTTGTCCGGGCCGATGACGGTGCAGTCCGAATCGGTCTTCAGCGCGGCAATGCCCTGCGTATGGTCGGCGTGGTGGTGCGTCACCAGAATGTGGGTCAACCGCCAGCCCTTCTGGGACAGCGCTGTCAGGATCGCGCCGGCGTCCGGCGCGTCGATCGAAATCGTCTGGCCCGTCGGTGCGTGGTGCACCAGAACGCCGAAATTGTCGTCGAGGCAGTTGAACTGGTGAATCTGCAAATCCTTCAAGGCATTGCTCCTGAACTGCGATGCGTGGTGAAATCCTGTCGGCCCAGTTATATAGGCTGTGGATGTCAGGAAAACCCCGGAACCGTCCATGTATGTCGATGTCGTGGATCTTCGCGAGTTTTATGCAACGCCGCTTGGCCGAATTGCAGCTTTTTCGCTCGCCCGCGAAATCGCCGCCATTTGGCCGGAAGCGCCGGGGGAGCGGGTTGCCGGGCTGGGATTTTGCGTGCCGTGGCTTGATCGATATCTTGAAACCTCCGAGCGGGTGCTTGCGCTGATGCCCGCTGCACAAGGCGCGCTGGAATGGCCCCACGGCGGCCCTTCGCTCACGGCGCTGGTCATCGACGAGCAGCTTCCGTTGCCCGATTCTTCGCTAGACCGGCTGTTGATGGTTCACGTCCTCGAACACTCTGAAAATCCGGCAGAAACACTAAACGAAGCCTGGCGGGTGCTTGCCCCGGGCGGCAGGCTGCTCATCATCGTGCCGAACCGGCGGGGGCTGTGGGCGCGGTTCGAGCATACGCCGTTCGGTACCGGAAGGCCTTACAGCCGGGGACAGCTGTCGCGGCTCTTGCGCGACGCGCTGCTGACGCCCGTGACCTGGTCGGATGCGCTGCATTTCCCGCCCGTGCAGGGCCGGGGCATGCCATCCGTGCGGCGCGGCATAGAATGGCTCGGGCGCACGCTCTGGCCGGTGTTCTCGGGCGTCGTCATGGTCGAGGCAACAAAACGCGTCTACCAGGGCCTGCCAGCGCCGGCGCGCGCCAGAAGACGCGTGTTCGCCCCGGTGCTGGTTCCACAGGGAACTGCCGGCGCCGCGCGCAACGGGCGACCTGCTGCCGTCCGCCAGCGGCAATCTTTCCTTTGATTTTGGCCGCTGCCTTCTCTAGAGCAGGGCCGTCGACGCGTTCCCGCGTTACGGAGTTTTCGATGGCAGAGCCAGCCAACTTTCCAAGGCCGCGACCCGGCATCATGGACATTGCAGCCTATGTGCCGGGGCGGTCGAAAGCCGCGCCGGGCGTGAAGCTTCACAAGCTCTCCTCCAACGAAACGCCGCTGGGGCCGTCCGTGGCGGCAAGGGAAGCCTATCTTGCGGCTGCCGGGAAGCTCGAGGAATATCCGGACGGTTCGGCGACGGTGTTGCGCGAGGCGATCGCGGCGGCGCACGGCCTCAACGCCGCGAATATCGTTTGCGGCAACGGCTCGGACGAATTGCTGGAATTGTTGGCGCGCTGCTATCTCGGCCCGGGCGACGAGGGCCTTTATTCCGAGCACGGCTTTCTCGTCTACAAGATTGCGACGCAGGCTGCCGGAGCAACGCCGGTCGTTGCGCCGGAAAAGGACCGGACGGCGGATGTGGACGCGCTGCTGGCGCGGGTAACGCCGCGTACGAAACTCGTTTTCCTCGCCAATCCGAACAATCCGACAGGCACCTATTTGCCGATGGGCGAGGTCCGGCGGCTGCATGCGGGCCTTCCTAAAAACGTGCTTCTTGTCATCGACGCGGCCTATGCCGAGTATGTGCGCCGCAACGACTACGAGGCCGGCATCGAACTGGTCTCGTCGTCCGACAATGTCGTGATGACCCGCACCTTCTCGAAAATCCACGGGCTTGCCGCGCTTCGCATCGGCTGGTGCTTCTGCCCGCCGCATGTCGCCGATGCGCTCAACCGCGTGCGCGGTCCCTTCAACCTCAACTCCGCCGCCATCGCGGCCGGCACCGCGGCAATCGGCGACCGCGCGCATGTTGAAAAGGCGGTCGAGCACAATGACCGCTGGCTCGCCTGGACCAGTGATCAATTGCGCAAGCTGGGTCTGGAAGTCACACCGTCGGTGGGCAATTTCATCCTCATCCACTTCCCGAACGAGAAAGGCCGGACTGCATCCGAGGCCGACGATTTCCTGATGGAGCGCGGATATGTGCTGCGCGCTGTCAAGGGCTATGGCCTGCCGGACAGCCTTCGCATGACCATTGGGGGTGAGGAGGCGAATCGCGGCGTCGTCGCCGCCCTGGCGCAGTTCCTGGGAAGGGCATGATGTCCGAGCCCGTTTTCGAGAGGCTGGCGCTGATCGGTATCGGCCTGATCGGCTCGTCCATCGCCCGCGCGGCGCGGCAAGGCAATATTGCCACCAGCATCGCGATCTCCACCCGCAGCGCGGCGACCCTCGATCGTGCGCGGGAACTGGGACTTGGCGACGACTACTTCGCCGATCCCGCCGATGCGGCAAGGGGCGCCGATCTCATCATCCTCTGCGTGCCCGTGGGCGCGTGCGGCGCAGTCGCGCAAGCAATTGCCGGATCGCTCAGGCCCGGCGCAATCGTATCGGATGTCGGTTCGGTAAAGGGATCGGTCGTCAGGCAAGTCAAGCCGCATCTGCCTGCTGGCGTGCATCTCGTTGCCGCCCATCCGGTGGCGGGCACGGAATATTCCGGACCCGACGCGGGTTTCGCCACGCTTTTCGAGAACCGGTGGTGCATCCTGACGCCCGAGACCGACACCGATCTGCAGGCGGTGGCGAGGGTGAGGGAATTCTGGGAGCGCCTCGGTTCGAATGTCGAGGAGATGAACCCGGAGCACCACGACCTCGTGCTGGCGATCACCTCGCATATTCCGCACCTCATCGCCTACAACATCGTCGGCACGGCTGCGGATCTTGAGGATGTGACGCAGTCGGAAGTCATCAAGTTCTCCGCAGGCGGCTTTCGCGACTTCACCCGTATCGCCGCCTCCGACCCGACCATGTGGCGCGATGTCTTCCTCCACAACAAGGACGCGGTGCTGGAAACGCTCGGCCGTTTCTCGGAGGACCTGAGCGCGCTGCAGCGGGCGATCCGTTGGGGCGACGGCGATGCGCTGTTCGACCTTTTCACCCGCACGAGGGCAATCCGCCGGTCGATCATCGACATGGGCCAGGAAGTCGCAGCGCCCAATTTCGGCCGCGACGCCAATGATGGGCGAAAGCCGGGCTGATCAGAAAAGCGGCGGCAATTCGCCCACCGGAATGAGTCCAAGGCTGACCTTGCCGCGAAGGATCGTCAGCTTGATGGAAGCGGTTTTCCCCGCGCCTTCGCCGCTGGCGTTTTCGAGGGATGAAAGCAGGCCCGCGACATTGCCGATCGTCTCGGCTTCGCCGGGCGCGAGCGCCGTGAAGAACGCGCCAAGCGCGGCGATCCGTTCGGCGGTGACGGTGATTTCCCCATCCAGCAGGCCGTCAGGCGCAACAGTGAACGGTCCCGACAAGGTCAGGCGTCCGCCATCAGCGGGCGCGATTTCGAGATTGCGCGCCTCGCCCGTCACCCCGTCGCGGCGCAGGATGTCAAAGGGGTTGCGGCCCGCGGCGACCTTGTCGGCAATGGCGTCAATGCGCGCCTCCGCCGCAAGCGAAAAGCCGGGAAACCGCTCCTGTTCGTCGCGCAAGGCCTGTGCCGACAAGGCGAGGTCGAGCGCATTGCTGTCTTGCGGGGAACGCCGGGCATGGAACTGCGCCTCGTCGCTTCTTGCCAGCACCTGTTCGCCGGCAGTGCCGCGGCCTTCCATAAGCACGGGCTGGCGCAATTCCACCGACAAGGCGTTGATGCTGTCGAGATTGGCCCGCAAGCTGGAGCGCAACACTTCCCAGTTCAACTCGAAACGCCTGCCATCGGGAAGCTGGATGAGCGCCGGGCCGTCCAGTTCGCCGACGACCTTGCCCGGATCGTAGAATTGCGCCGCGGAACGGAAATTCGAGGCCGAGACGGCGCCGCCGCCCGGCGGGGCGAACTCGACCGCGCTGCAGGAAACGCCAATCCGGAAGGGGAAACCCGCAATGGCCCGGTCACTGCACGCGAGGCGCCCGCCCTGACTTTCGATACCGGTGATCGCCTTGTCGGCCTGGCGGTCGATTTCGCCCGCCCCCCAGTTCCAGGCCGAGTACCAGCCGGCGCCGATGGCGGCGATCACG
This sequence comes from Salaquimonas sp., assembly GCA_041742235.1. Taxonomy (GTDB): domain Bacteria; phylum Pseudomonadota; class Alphaproteobacteria; order Rhizobiales; family Rhizobiaceae; genus BOKV01. The sequence goes on from JBGSJA010000020.1 coordinate 7,108, forward strand.
GCGATCAGGATGGCAAGTCTGGCCATGTGGTTCTCCCTGTGATCCCCCACGGGCGGCTTGTGGCGGCGCGGTTTCGTGAGTATCTCCGATGCCGGCTGGCAAGGGAGTATCTTCAAGGCGATATGCGCGATTTCTGGGTCTTTGGCTATGGCTCGCTGATGTGGAATCCCGGTTTCGAGACGATCGAGCGCCGGCCTGCGGTGATGCGCGGCGTCCACCGTGCGCTTTGCGTCCATTCATGGGTTCATCGCGGTACGCAGGAAATGCCCGGCCTCGTGCTGGGTCTGGACCGTGGAGGCTCGTGCCGGGGCCTCGCGCTGAAAGTGGAGGCCGGGCAGCGCGATTCGGTCATTTCCTACCTTCGCGAGCGTGAACTGGTGACCAGCGTGTACCTCGAACGCTGGCGGCCGGCGCGGCTCGACAATGGCGAGGCGGTTGAAGCACTCACCTATGTGGTCGACCGCAGCCATGTGCAGTATGCCGGCCGGCTTTCCGATGCGCAAATCGCAAGGATCGTCGCCGAAAGGGCCGGCCGTTCAGGGCGAAACATCGATTATCTGGTTAACACCGTCATGCATCTTCGCGAAAGCGGCGTGCACGATCCGCATCTGGAATCGGTGATGGCGCGGCTTGGCGTTTGATCACTCGGCGGGCAGCTTGCCGGTCTTGAGGTTTTTTGCCGTGGGCGGCGCGCCGGGCGCGTTGGCGGCTTCCGCGATCAGCCGCGCCGTCGCCGTCTCGATTCGCTCGATCAGTTCGCCGGCAAAATCCTCGCGCGACAGCCCCGGCTCGATCGGTGGCAGGAATTCCATGACGATCTTGCCGGGATAGACGCGCAATGAACCCTTCGGCCAGAATATGCCGGAGTTTAGCGCGACCGGCAGGACGGTGGCCTTGAGCTCGTCATAGAGATGCACGACGCCGAACTTGTAGGCCGGCGGCGCGCCCGGCCGGGTGCGGGTGCCTTCGGGATAGATGATGATCTGCCGGTTGTCATGGTATTGCACCTTTGCATGGCGCGCCATGGACGCAAGCGCTTCGCTGCGCTTGCCCCGGTCTACCGGGACGACGTTCATCTTGCTCATGAACCAGCCGAATAGCGGGACATACATCAACTCTCGCTTGAGGATGAAGCTTGGATCCTCGAGGAACAGCAGCGTCGTATAGGTTTCCCAGTTGGACTGGTGCTTGGAGGCGAAGATGAACGGCCGGCCTTTCGGAATGTTTTCAAGGCCGCGGAACTCGTAGCGCGAGCCGATGATGATTGCCTGCAGCCAAAGATGCGATTTTGCCCACAGCCGCACGATCCGCCACCCCAGCCAGCGGGGCAGGAAAAAGAAGACCGGCGTCCAGAAAATCATCTGGAGCGCGTTCGATAAGTAGAAAAGAACCTGGAAAAGCAGCGAACGCAGCGCGATCACGATTGTCCCCCAATGCGGAATGTGGCCGCGACCATAAGCGGAAACGGAAAGAAGGCAACTGCCGGGGCGATGTGGAAATCAGTCGTGAAGATTGGCCGCGAGCGCGTTTCCGGGCGCGTGCTCGCGCATGCCGAGCCCAAGCTGCGCTGCCACGAATTTTGCGTATTCGGGCAGAAGCAGGCGTAGCGAGGCGGGGTTCGTCATGGATACCGCAATGCTGGGCACGGGAAATGGCTGGATGTCAGTGTCCGGCAATTGCCGCCCAAGTTCGAGCAGGCTGCGAGGCATGTGATAGTCGCTGGTGACCACAATCAGGGAATCAAAGCCGTGTTGCCGCGCCCAACTGGCCGCCTCGCCGGCATTGCCGATCGTGTCGAGGGCATTCTTGCCGATGTCGATGCAGCAGGCGAACATTTTTGCATCGCCCTTCACTGCGCGCCTGATCGATGCGCTTGAACTGTCGCGGTGCGCGCCGCTGATGAGCAGGCGGCCGGCCTTGCCCTCGGCAAGCAATGCAATAGCGGTTTCCACGCGGGCTTTTCCCCCGGTCAAGACGACGATGCCATCTGCCTGGAAGGCGGCACGGTTTCCCGCCGAATCGACTTTCGAGGTGAAATGGATGAACCCGGCAGCGCCTGCGAGGAACACCACCACCGCAAGAACCAGCAGCGAGCGCACGAACCACCGCGCCGCTCCGGTTCGGTTGGTGTCCTTGGGTCCCGTCCCTGCCGGGCTACCTGAAACGGCGGTGTTCGCCAATCCCCGGATCCTTTGCGGCCTGCCGCGATATACAAGGGTTATTAGAGGATTACGGCCTTCCGGTGACAAGCGCGCGATCCGACTTGCCCCGGGGAAATGCCCGCAGAAATTGTTTTCGCGGGCATTTTTGAACCCTGATCATTCCGGCCTGCGCCGGCCATAGGTCTCGAGGCTCCCGACATGGCGCAGGACGGTGTAGCGTGACGTTGCGGCAACCAGCATTGCGATCAGCCCGATGATCGCCGCTATACCCGCGTAGCCGAGCCAACCGATGGTAAAGCCGCCGAAAAGCGCTGCGATCTGGTCGCCTTGCGGCGTGGCGCGGCTGAGATACGCCCACACGGCAAGGCCGATAAAGATCGCCGCGGCGCCGGCCCCGCCAGCCAGCGCGCCCCGGAAGGCGAGCGACAGGAAATGCCGCTGGAATTCGTGCGCGATGAAATTGCTGTCTGCGCCGACGAAATGCAGGACCTCGACAATGTCGCGGTTGCCGGCCATCGCGCCTCGCGTGGCGAATACGACGATCAGCACCGTCGCGGTGAGCACGAGGGCAAGAACCGATGCCCCGATCGCGATGGTGGTGAACGCCATCGTGACCAGCCGGTCGACCCAGGCGCGGTGATCGTCAAGGCTGGCGCCGGGAACCTTCGCGGCAAGGGCGGCGCGCAGAGCCTCCAGATCCGGCGTTGCGCCGTCCTTTATCCTGACAGTCAGCAACCGCGGGACCGGAAGTTCGTCGATATCGATGCCGGTCCCCAGCCAGGGTTCGAGCAGGTCGGCGGTATCGGCCTTGTCGATAATCGCCACCGATGCGACCCCCTCGAAGGACGCGACAAGATCCTGCGCCTGTTTCAGCGCCGTCTCCATCTCGACATTGTCGAACGGTTTCAGCTGGATGGTGACTTCGCGCGAAATGTCCCTTTGCCAGTTGGCGGCCGTATCGGAGACGCTGGCGACCGCGCCCAGCGTCAGGCAGGCAAGAAACGTCATGATGGCGATGACGATGCCTAGCGCCTGCCCCGCCACGCCCTCGCGTGGAACGATGTTGCGGCCGCTGCGCAAATTGTAGCGCGCGGGCTGCTCCGGCTTAGCGGCCGCCGGCGCGACCGGCTTTGCGGGGCCCGCGGCCCCTCGGCGCTTTTCTCCGGCAATGTCGCGCCCGTCAGTCATAGATCTGCAGCCGTCCCTCGTTCAGCACCAGCCGGCGGGCGTTGAACTGGTCCATCAGGCCCAGGTCATGCGTCGCAATCACGACCGAAGTGCCTGACCGGTGCAGTTCGATGAAGAGGCGCAGCAGCCTGCGCGCCAGCGGCGGATCGACGTTTCCGGTCGGCTCGTCCGCCAGCAGCACATTGGGCTGGTCGATGAGCGCCCTTGCAATGGCCGCGCGCTGCTTTTCCCCGCCCGAAAGCACGGGCGGCAAAACATGCATGCGGTCCCCAAGACCCACCCATTTCAGAAGGTCGGTCACGTCGGTGCGGTAGGCAACCTCCTCCTTGCCGCGCACGACCAGCGGCAGGGCAACGTTTTCGTAGGTGGTGAGATGGTCGAGCAGCCGAAAATCCTGGAAGACGACGCCGATGCGCCGCCGGATCGAGGGCATCTCGGCGGGTGTTATTTGCGCGGCCTCCTTGCCGAAGAGGCTGACAAGGCCCCTGGTGGGCTTCAGCGCCAGCAGCATCAGGCGCAAAAGGCTGGTCTTGCCCGCGCCGGAAGGCCCGGTCAGAAACTGGAACGATTTCGGACCGATCTCGAAACTGAGATCGCTCAAGACCTCCGGTCCCAGACCGTAGCGAAGTCCGACATTGTCGAGTTTGATCAAGCGCCTGCCGCCTCGCGTGCCTGAAAATTGCGCGTCCACCATGCGTTAATCATGGTTAACAGTGCATTAAGGCTTTTCCAGTATCCGATTTGCGCCGCCATGGAAAACACCGCCGCAAAAATCCGGCGAATCGCCAGGGAATCGCAAAATGAACCACAGACACGCCACTTGTCCCAGTTGCGAATTCACCCACGGCACGCCGGGCAGGGCGGTCGTGTCCAAGGGCGGGCTGATGCGCTGCGAAAGCTGCGGCAGCACCTGGCGTGAAATGGGCGCGGAACCATCGCCCGCCGCCGCCCACGCTAGCGTCTCGCTTCCGGTCCCGCTCGGCGCAATCTCGCGCGCTACCGTGATCGCCTCGACGGCAAACATGGCCGCGCATCCACGCCGCATATTGGCGGCAGGCGACGGCATCACCTGGCTTGCCGGTGCGGTGGCGCTGTTCTGCCTGCTGGTGCAGCCATTCTGGCTGTTCGGCCAATGGGACCGTCTCGACCTGTCAGGCTGGCTGACCCGCCCGGAGGCGATCGAGATCAGCATGCTTTCCGCCCGCCAGCTTGAAAATGACGGGAGGATCGCGGTCGCGATCGAGGGGCGTATCGTCAACCGTTCCGGCAAGCGCCAGCGCGTGGGCGATGTCGATATCACGCTATCGCAGGCGCAGGGTCACACGGTATACCGGTGGAAGCACCGGCCGGCGGTTGCCTATCTCGACCCCGGCCAGTCTATCCGTTTTTCCACCGCGAACGGCGAAGTGCCGGCGGCGGCAAGCAGTGTGGAAGTCCGTTCGGCCGGTTCGCTTTCGGTCGCGCGGCTGTAGTTGGAAATAGCCAATGCCGATCGTCAGGAACAAGAAAATCGAAGTGCTGTTCAGTGCAGAGGAAATCGCGCGGCGCAACCATGAACTATCGGAGGAAATCGCGCTCGGCGACCTCTCCAACATCCTCGTCATCTCGATCCTGAAAGGCTCGTTCGTCTTTGCAGCCGACCTTATCCGTGCCTTGCACAAGGCCGGACTTGCGCCGGAGGTCGAGTTCATATCGGTGTCGAGCTACGGTGCGGGCACGCAAGCGGGCGAAATCAGGCTGCTTCGCGATGTCGAGACCGACGTGAAGGACCGCGACGTGCTGCTGATCGACGACATCCTGGAATCGGGAAACACGCTGAAATACACCCGCGACCTGATGGTCTCGCGCGGCGCGCGCAAGGTCGCGATCGTGGCGCTGCTCGACAAGAGCATGAAGCGGAGGGCGCACATCACCGCCGATTATGTCGGCTTCCAATGCCCGGACAAGTTCGTCGTCGGATACGGCATGGATGTCGGCCATGCCTTCCGTGAACTGCCCTTCGTCGGGGTCGTTACCGGCGACGCGTGACCTTCATTCGGTTTCGAGCAGGCGCTCAAGGTAGCGCTTCTCGATCAAGGGTCCGTCCGGACGCTCCAACCGCTTGCGGATCGCTTCCATGATCTCACGGGCGCGCTGTGCGTCGATGACGTCGGGAACGCCGGTTTCCTCGCCATCGTGAAGGCCGTTGTCGCCTTCGGCCTGCTGGTTGCGGCCAAGCGGGTCGGGGCGGTTGCGGTCACGGCCAGCCTGGCCCGGACCTTGCTGCTGGCCCGGCTGGCCTTGTCCCGCCATCTGCTGCATCATCTGCTGCACGCCGTCCCGCAGGGCCTGCAAGGCTTCGCCCTGGTCGCCGGCTGCGTCGCCCGGTTGGCCTTGGCCGAGGTTCTTGCCGGCCTCGCCCATTTCGCGATCGGCCTCGCCAAAACCCTTCGACGGATCAAGACCCAGCGCCTCAAGCTGCTTGCCAAGTTCACCCAACTCGCCGCGAAGGGCTTCCTGCTGCTGCTGAAGCTGCTTCAACGCCTCGGCCAGTTCCTCGGGCGTCATTTCGCCCTGCTCGCCTTGTTGGCCTTCCTGCGTCTGTCCCTGCTGGCCGTCCTGTTGCTCGCCCTGGTTCTGTTCGCCAAGCTGGTTGCGGCGGTTCTGCTGCTGCTGCAGCCGGAAGGACTGGTCCATCAGTTCCTGCTGCTTGCGCATCAGTTCGCTCAGCTTGTCCAGCGCCTCGTTGGTGGGGTTGTTGCCCATTTGTTGCTGCTGCTGACGGCCCGCCCGCAGATTGTCCATCATGCGCTGCAGTTCGCTCAGCAATTCGCGCGCCGCGTCCTTGGATCCGGAGCGGGCGAGATTCTCGATCTGGTCCATCATCCGCTCCAGATCCTGCTGGCGCAGCGTGCGGCTGGCCTGGTTCTGGTCCATGGGCCCCTGCTGCATCGGGTTCTGCATCGCCTCGCGGATCATCTGCTCGAGGAACTCGTTCATCGCCTCACGCAGTTCCTGCATCAGCTTTTCGATTTCCTCATCGCTTGCACCGCGCTCCAGCGCCTCGGAAAGGCGTTCCTGCGCCTCGCGGAGGTTGCGTTCGGCTTGCGACAAGTCGCCGAATTCCACGGCCAATGCGATTTCCCACAGAAGATCGAGGGAGGACCGCAGCGTATCGTCATCGCGCGCGGAGACGATCCGCCGGTGTGCAACGTTCATGGCGATGTACACGCCCGGCACTTTTATAAAGTCCTCAGGCGCCATCATCGAGGCATCGAGAAGATCGGCGACCCGCTGTTGCTTGTTGGCATCGAGGGCAAGGAGGCGCCGCTGCTCCAGAAGCGCCAGCGCCAGCGGATGGCTGAAATTGCGGCCCGGAAGCACCATCGTATGCGGCTCGCTTGTCCCGGTCTGCCCGGCATCGTCGGTGGCCGAAAGCGTGATCGCGACTTCGCTGCCCGCCCAGGGATGCTGCGTCAGGTCGCGATTGAGCTTGGCCGTTCCCTTGGTGGCGCGCTGGCGTGGCAAGGAAAGCGGCAATTCCGGCGGGCCCACAAGCGGGCGCGCGGACGGATCGGGCGCGATGCCCGGGGCAATGGCTCCGGCTGCAGAGACAACGCCGTAGTCGTCTTCGACCTCGTATTGCAGCTGCAGCGAACCCGACAGCGCCGAGGAAGGGTTTTCCGTCAGCCTGATCGTCGGCGGCCGGTCCGCAACGACATCCACCGGCCATTCACCCAGCACTTCGCCACGCGCGACAAGAACGATGGTGCCGCTCTGTTCGAGTTTCGAACTCAACTCCACGGTCTTGACGGCTTCGGCGGCCAATGCGGCAGGCACCGGGCGCGCCGGCTGCTTTTCGTCCGGCGCTGCCTCCAACGCCAAAGTGCCGCCCGGGTGCCGGTACTCGGCCATTATCCCCGTCTCGCCGACGAAACGCAGGAACAGTTCGCTGCCCTGCGGCACGCTGATCGCCGCGCCATCGGCTTGCTGGCGGTTGGTGAGATAGACGGGCGGCTTTCGGGTGTAGGCGGGCGGGTTGATCCACGCGTCGAACCTTGCGAGCAGTTCCTCGCGGTCAAGGCGCGGCGAAAAGGCATCGGCCAGGCGGCCTCCGTCCGGTCCCAGGGAAAATCCGAAGGCCGCGAACGCGATGGCCGCGATGAAGGCCCGCATGGCCCATGGATCTGTCCGGTTGGCATCGGCCGCCGGCACGCCGCCCGTCAGGTTCTGCAGGCCCTCC
>JBGSJA010000021.1:0-10023 GCA_041742235.1 Salaquimonas sp.
ATGAGCGGCGCGAAGACGGCGACGAAAATGAACCCGAGCGTCAGGATCATTCCGATCCATGCGCTGACGGGGATGCGGCTCAATTGCATTCATCGCCCCCTATTTCGGATGCCGCAGGCGCGGATTGGTCAGGATGGACACGACGTCCGCCGCAATGTTGAGGCCGATATACACTGCCGCGAAGATCAGTCCGCAGGCCTGCACCACCGGCACGTCGCGCTTGGCGACATGATCGACCAGATATTGCCCCATGCCGGGATAGACGAAGATCACTTCGACCACGACCACGCCGACGATGAGGTAGGCGAGGTTGAACATGACCACCGTCACGATCGGCGCCAGCGCATTGGGGAACGCGTGCCGCCAGATGATGTTGAATTGCGACAAGCCCTTGAGTTCGCCGGTCTCGATGTAGGCCGACTGCATGACGCCAAGGATCGCGGCACGCGTCATGCGCATCATTTGCGACAGGATGGCGAGACTCAGTGTCAGCGCCGGAAGCGCCACGGCATCGAGCCGCTCGAAAAAGCCCATGCTGTCATAGACGGTCGAAACGGAAGTGAACCAGCCAAGTTTCACTGCGAGGAAATAGATCAGCAGGTAGCCGATGAAGAACTCCGGCAGCGAGATGGCGGCAAGCGTCACGCCGGAAATCAGCTTGTCGGGCCAGCGGTCGCGGTAAAGCACGGCGACGAGGCCGAGCAGGATCGCCAGCGGAACGGAGACCACGGCGGCGACCGCGGCAAGAAACAGCGTGTTGCCAAGCCGCTTGCCGAGCTGGGTCGCGATGTCCTGGCCGTTCGACAGGGCGACGCCCAGATCGCCGGTCATCACGCCGCCAAGCCAGCGGAAGTAACGGATATAGGCAGGGTCGTTGAGCCCCATGTCGCGGCGCATGTTCTCGAGCGCCTGCGGGGTGGCTCCCTGGCCCAGGATCGCCTGCGCCACGTCGCCGGGCAGCAATTGCGTGCCGGCAAAGATGATGACCGAGACGGCCAGCAGCAAAAGAAGGCCCAGCGCAATGCGCTGGGCCACCAGTGTGAGGACGGAAGTTTTCATTCCGTCGTTCCTCTCTCAACTCAAGCTTCGAGCCAGCAGCGCGAGAGGGCGTAGCCGTTCATCATTTCGCCGGAGCGGTGTTCTTCCCAACCGCCGACTTTCGCGCCGGTCGCGTCTATGAAGTCGTTGAACATCGGCAGGATAAGGCCGCCTTCGTCGCGAACCATCATCGCAGCCTGGCGGTAGAGATCCTTGCGCTTGGCTTCGTCCAGCTCGGCGCGGGCCGTAATGATGATCTTGTCGAAGTCGGGACGCAGGAAGCGGGTGTCGTTCCAGTCCGCGGTCGACAGGTACGCCGTCGAATACATCTGGTCCTGCACCGGGCGTCCGCCCCAGTAGGAGGTTGAGAAGGGCTGCTTGTTCCACACTTCCGACCAGTAGCCGTCGCCGGGCTCGCGCTTCACCTCGATGGTGATGCCGGCCTTTGCCGCCTGCTGCTGGTAGAGCTGCGCCGCATCGACCGCGCCGGGGAAGGCGACTTCCGAGGTGCGCAGCAGGACCGGGCCGGAATGGCCCGACTTCTTGTAGTACGAAGCTGCCTGCTCGGGATCGTACACGCGCTGCTCGATGCCTTCGGGGAACAGCGGATATGCAGCATTGATCGGGAAGTCGTTGCCGACGGAACCATAGCCCAAGAGGATCTTGTCGACCATTTCCTGCCGGTCCATCGCCAGCTTCAACGCCATGCGCAGGTCGTTGTTGTCGAACGGCGCGGTATTGGCGTGCATGATGAAGACGTAGTGGCCTGCACCCGAAACGTTGCGGATGGTCACGCCCGGCACGTTCTTGATCAGGCCGACGATCTTCGGCTCGACGCGGTTGATGATGTGCACCTGGCCAGACTGGAGCGCCGCAGTGCGCGCCGTCGCGTCGTTGATGACGATGATCTCGATCTGGTCGGCGAAGCCGTAATTGTCCGGGTTCCAGTAGTTGGCGAAACGTTCGCCGCCATGGCGCACGCCCGGCTCGTTCACGGAAACCTTGTGGGGCCCCGCGGAAATGCCGGCGTCAGGCTTGTCCTTGCCGCCATTGGGCTGGATGATCAGGTGGTAGTCCGCCATCAGGTAGGGCAGGTCGGCATTGGCTTCCTTGAGGGTGATGACGACATTGCCGCCGTCGGCCTTCATGGTGTCGATGCCCTTGACGATGCCGAGCGCGCCCGATTTCGATTCCTCGTTCGAATGACGCTCGAGCGTGGCAATGACGTCTTCCGCCGTGACGGTCTTGCCGTCATGGAACTCTACATCCTTGCGGATCTTGAAGGTCCATGTCTTGGCGTCGGCGGAGGAACCGAACTCTTCCGCAATCCGGTTTTCAAGGGTGCCGTCGCTCTTCAGTTCGAGAAGCAGTTCACCCCAGGAACGGCCGAAGGAATAGGGCACCTGGCTGGCGAAAGTCGCGGGGTCGAGCGAGTTGGTGGATTCGCCGCCGACGAGGCCGGCCTTGAGGATGCCGCCCTTGACCGGGCCGGCTGCCCTGGCTGCATTCGAAAGCATCGTGTTTGCAAAAGTGGCGGTGACGCCGAGCGCGGCGGCCCGGCCAAGGAATTCGCGCCGGCTCAGGCGACCGAGCGCCACGCGACGGCTCAGATAGTCGAGTTCATTTGACATGCGTATGCCTCCCAATGATTTGTGTAGTTGGTGGATGGGTCGAAGCGAACTGTTCCAGATTGCCGTTATCGTTTTGTGACAGGGATAATGACGGCAAAAACCCGGTCACCGCAAGCAACTTTAGGTGTCTTGATGGCGCTCGGAGGCCTTAAAATGGCGCTCACAGGAAACCCCGCGGTATTTCCTCGCGCCACTCACGCGCTAAGATTTTCCTGGCCCCTTCGAAAGCCTCGACCCGCGCGACGACGGTGAATTTTTCCGCGTCCGACCACATCGCCGTTTCGGCAACGGTACGGGTGCGCCAGCCGTCCCTTTCGTTGATCTGCTCCCACCAGATGTCGGCCTTGGCGCAGAGCGGATCGTCGGGATGGATTTGCCAGCGCTCGCGGCAGGTGCTGTCCGATACGAGGCCAGTCGCGCGATCGCGGAAGCGGCCCATGTCGTCCTCGATGATCACGGTAACCATGCCCGATTTCACGTCCTGCTCGATCAAGCGCTTGTTGGAACTTTCCCGCTCGGTCGCGGCATTCCATGGCCTTGCCGCTTCCGGCTCGGCGAAATTCCATTCGCCGGCGGTCGCCGTCTTGCGTACCGGCAGGGCGATTTCTCCGGAGGCGATCGTCAGCGCCACCGGTTCGGGCGAGGGCCAGACCATGGGCCAGTACGCGGTCGAGATCGATACCCGCAGCCTGTTGCCGGCGTGAACTCGCCAGGCGATGTCGTCGAGCTGCAATTCGATGTCGAGCCACTCGCCGGGCTGAATCTTTTCAGGGGCTTCGTGGCCATTCCTGTGACACAGATTCAACAGGCCCCAGGTGATGCGCGTCGATGCGCCATCGCGATAAACATCGTTCAGGCGTACCGCGATCTGCGCCACCGGTTGGTCGGCCTTGAGGCGAAGCCGCAACACCGGCGCACCAACAATGTCGAGCGGGGCATCCAGTGGCGCGCCGTCGAATGTCAGCGACAAGGCATCATCGCGGCGCTGGTCGCCCGCCAGTTCCGGCCCCCAGTAGATGGCGCAATATTCGCCGCCCTGAAGGCCCGTATCGGCGGGCGAGTTGACGGCGAGTTCGAACGGCCGCGCCGCTCCCGCGCCGAGCGTGCGGTCGCCCTTCAGGGCCAGCCGCTTCTGCTTAATGCCGGGCGCGGGCCAGTTCTTCTCGGCAATCCATTTGCCCGTCCGTGAATCGTACCAGGGTTTCGGGCGCTCGCTTTCCTGCACGAAGATGCGCATCGCCGGATCGTTCTCGACGCCGGTGTCGATGTCCTTCAGCCAGCGGTCCCACCAGCGCAGCGCTTCCTGCAGGAAGCCAATCGGGTTGGGCAGGGCGAAATGGGGGTATTTGTGGATCCACGAGCCGATAATGCCCTTGGCGCCTTCCACATTCGTGACGATCCGCGAGACGGCGTTCTTGTAGGCATCGCCCCAGCCGCCGACCGCCAGCACCTTCGCTTCGATCGCGGAATAATCCTCGCAGACGGAGCCGTGCTTCCAGTAGGCGTCGCGCGTGGGATGGCGCAACCAGCGGGCGTGGAGCAGCGGATTCGCCTCGAGCCGCTCCTTCCACATTCGCCGCCACTTCTTGCCGACGATGGCCGGGTCCGGCGGGCGCGAGGAGAAGGAGAGCATGGTCGCGCCCCAGCCGATGTTTTCGTGCAGCAGCAGGCCGCCCTTGTAGTGGATGTCGTCGGCGTAGCGGTCATCGGTCGAGCACAGGGTGATGATCGCCTTGAGCGCCGGCGGACGCATCGCGGCAACCTGCAGCGCATTGAAGCCGCCCCAGGAAATGCCCATCATGCCGACCTTGCCGGTACACCACGGCTGCGCGGCAGCCCAGGCAATCACGTCGCAAGCGTCCTGCAATTCCTGCGCGGTGTATTCGTCGTCCATCAGGCCGTTGCTGTCGCCATTGCCGCGCGTGTCGACGCGGATGCAGGCATAGCCGTGGCCGGCAAGGTAGGGATGGGTCCAGGTATCGCGCTTCACCGTGCCGTCATTCTTGCGGTAGGGCAGGTGTTCGAGGATCGCCGGGACGGGTTTCCTGTGCGCATCCTTCGGCATCCAGATGCGGGCCGAAAGCCGGACGCCGTCGGGCATCACAATTGCGATGTCTTCAAGAACTTCGGTCTTGCGCGGAAATTTCGTGACGATCTTCACTATTTACCTTTCCAGACCGGGTCGCGCTTCTCGGCAAAGGCGTTGAAGCCCTCCTTGAGGTCCTCGCTGGCATACAGGGTATCGACGGTGGCGAACTGCCGCTTGGTTATGCGGTTGAGCGCGTCCTGGAACTTCATGTCCTCGGCCTCGCGGACAACTTCCTTGATCGCCGCCATTACCAACGGCGGGCCGTCCGCGATCATCTGCGCGGTCTTGCGCGCCTCTTCCATCAGGCTGGCGGCTGTTACGACGCGGTTGACGAAACCCCAGCGGTGCGCCTCCGCCGCGTCGAGCCAGCGGCCGGTCAGCAGCATCTCCATCGCGATGTGGTAGGGAATGCGCTTGGGCAGCTTGATCGATGCCGCGTCCGCGACAGTGCCCGAGCGGATTTCGGGCAGCGCGAAGGTCGCGTGTTCTGCCGCAAGGATGATGTCGCAGGACAGGGCGATTTCGAGCCCGCCGCCGCAACAGATGCCGTTGACGGCGCATATCACCGGCTTGTTGAGATGCGGCAATTCCTGCAAGCCACCGAAGCCGCCGACGCCATATTCGCCATCCACCGCATCTCCGCCCGCCGCGGCCTTGAGGTCCCAACCGGGGCAGAAAAACTTCTCGCCCGTGGAGGTCAGCACCGCCACGCGCAAGTCCGGATCGTCGCGGAAGGCCTTGAAGACCTGGCCCATGACCCTGCTCGTCGCAAGATCGATGGCGTTGGCCTTGGGCCGGTCGATGGTGACTTCGAGCACGGCGCCGTTTTGCACGGCCCGGATCGGCTGTTCATCCACGAACATCAGGAATCCTCCCTGCCAAGAACAATGAGTGCATCCGCTGCCACCGCGCCATGTTGGCGCACGATCAGCGGATTGACGTCGAGTTCGACGAGGCGCGACGCCTGCGCTTCCACGTAACGCATCACTGCCGTGACCGCATCGACGACCGCTTCAATGTCACCAGCGGGTTTGCCGCGCCATCCAGTCAGGATCTTGTACACCTTCAGCGATGATAGTGCCGCGCGGATTTCGGCCTCCGTCGCGGGGGCGAGCAGCGAGGCGCTGTCGGAAACGAGTTCCGTCAGCACCCCGCCCGCCCCAAGCGTCAACACGAACCCGTTCGCCGGATCGCGCGTAACGCCGACGATGATTTCGCAAACCGCATCGCCGACCATTTCCTCGATGAGCCAGCCGTCCGGCGCCGGAACGCGTTCTGCCGCCTCGACGACCGCTTCCGGCGTGAGAAGGTTAAGCACCACAGCGCCGGCCTCGCTCTTGTGGGCGATGCCGAGGCCTTTCAACGCGACGGGAAAGTTCAAGTCTGCCGCTGCCGTCGCCAATTCGCTTTTGGTCTGCGCAACCACTCCCTGCGGCACCGAAAGCCCATGCGCCGCAAGCGCGGCCTTGGCCTCGGCTTCGCCCAGCGTCACGGTTGCGGCGGGTAGTGCGCCAGCGATCAGGACAGGCGAGGGCGTTGTGAGCACAAGGCCTGCATGATATGCGGCTTCGGCGGCAGCAATTGCCTCGGCCATGCCGAAAAGCGGGGCGATGCCTTGCGAGACGAGATCTGCGGCCATTTCCTCCGGCATGTTTTCCGGCATGGAGGCAACGACTGTTGTTTGCGTGCCGGTGGTCCGCGCGGCATCGAGGATGGCCTCGACTGCGATATCCCAACCGGGCGCAGTGCAGCGGTCCGGGCGCGGCCAGTCCAGCACCAACATGGCAAGGTCGAGAGGACCGTCCAGCATGGCGGTGAAAGCCGCGGTCATGCCCTCGCGCTTGCCCCAGACATAGGTGTGGTAATCTAGCGGGTTGGCCAGCGCCACCATCGGCCCCAGCGCGGCCCGAAGCCCCTCGTTCTGGCGCGCGGTCAGTTCCGGCCAGCGCACGTCGCGGCCTACCGCGGCATCGGCCATCAGGCTCGCTTCGCCGCCGGAGCAGGAAATCGAGGCGATGCCGTTGCCCTTCAGTGGTCCGTGGACATGGAGCAGCTTCAGCGTCTCGAGAAACACCGGGATAGTATCGACGAGGGGAATGCCGAGCCGCTTGAACAGCGCGCGCGATCCGGCGTCCGTTCCGGCCAGCGAGGCGGTATGGCTCACCGTCTGGCTCTGCGCCTGCACCGACTTTCCGACCTTGATCGCGACGATGGGTTTGCGCGCGCGTCGTGCGGCATCTGCCAGCGTTTCGAGTTCGCGCACGCTGCCGACGCCCTCGACGTGCAGGCCGATGGCGCTTATGCGCGGATCGGCCACCATCGCCATCGCCATCGCGGCCTGGCTCGTCTGTGCCTGGTTTCCGGCGGTGATGACGAATGCAAGCGGCAGGCCGCGCCGCTGCATCGTCATGTTGATCGCGATGTTGGAGGATTGCGTGAGGATGGCCACGCCACGTTCCACCCGCGCTCCGCCATGCTGGTCCGGCCACAGCAGCGCGCCGTCGAGATAGTTGATGAAGCCGTAGCAGTTCGGGCCCAGTACCGGCATTGCGCCGGCTGCCTCGATCAGCCTTGCCTGCAGCTGCGTGCCGCCTTCGGCCTCCGCTTCGCTCTCGCTGAAGCCGGAGGCAAAGCAGACCGCGCCGCCCGCGCCGCGCTCGCGCAATTGCCGCACGACATCGATCGTCAGTTCGCGGTTGACGCCGATGAAGCTGGCATCCGGCGCGCCCGGCAGGTCCGCGACGGAGCGCCAGCATCTGACGCCGGCGATTTCGTCGCGGCTGGGGTGGACCGGCCAGACTTCGCCGGCAAAGCCCATCTTGCGGCACTGCTCGACCACGTTCGCGGCCCAGTTGCCGCCGAACACGGCGATGGATTTGGGCTGGAACAGGCGGGAGAGGGCAGTCATGGCGCGGCCTCCATTGAGAGACTCACCGGTCCCCCTGCGCTTCGGCGTGCATGCGACACCCCCCTTCCGTCGCTTTCGGCGACACCCTCCCCCTCATGGGTGGAGGGTGCCTGCGCTGCAGGCGGGAGAGGGGTAACCGCGACCACTTGCAAGCGCCTCAAGCCCCGAACGGGCGCAGCAGCGCGCGGGAGATGATGTGCCGCTGGATTTCGGATGTGCCCTCCCAGATGCGCTCAATGCGCGCATCGCGCCAGATTCGCTCCAGCGGCAGCTCGTCCATCAGGCCCATGCCGCCGTGGATCTGGATAGCCTCGTCGGCGACGAAGGCGAGCATTTCTGTAGCCTTCAGTTTTGCCATCGCCATGTCGGCATCGGAGGCCGAGCCATGGTCGTATTTCCAGCCAGCTTCGAGGATCATCAGTTCCGCCGCCTTCATTTCCACCGCCATGTCGGCGAGCTTGAAGGAGACACCCTGGAATTTTCCGATCGGCTGGCCGAACTGCTCGCGACTGGCGGCATATTCGACGGCATGGGCAAAGGCGCGCTCGGCCCGGCCCAGGCACGTCGCGCCCACCTGCAGGCGCGTCGCGCCGAGCCATGCATTGGCGACCTCGAAGCCCTTGTGCGGCTCGCCCAGCATCTGCGAAGCGGGAATGCGGCAATTGTCGAACTCGAGGATCGCATTGGTGTAGCCGCGATGCGACACGTTGCGGTATCCGTCGCGCACTGCAAAGCCGGGCGTGCCCTTGTCGACGAAGAAGGCGGTGATCTGCGCCTTCTTTCCGCGCGGCGTTTCCTCCTCGCCCGATTTCATGAAGCAGATGGCGAAATCGGCAATGTCCGCATGCGAGATGAAATGCTTGGTACCGTTCAGCACCCAGTCGCCGCCGTCCTGCCTGGCTGTCGCCTTCATGCCGCGAAGGTCGGAACCGGCGCCAGGCTCGGTCATGGCGAGGCAATCCCACTTCTCGCCGCGGATGCAGGGGAAGAGATACTTCTCGCGTTGCTCCGGTGTTCCGGCGAGCAGGATGTTCGACGGGCGCGCGACACAGGTCCAGTGCAGCGCATAATTGGCGCGGCCCAGTTCCTTTTCATAGAGAAGCCAGGTCAGCGTATCGAGGCCCGCGCCGCCCACATCCTCGGGCATGTTGGCGGCGTAAAGTCCGGCTTCGATCGCCTTTGCCTGAATTTCGCGGACAAGATCCATCCGTAGCACGCCGGTGCGCTCGACTTCGGCTTCGTGCGGATAAAGCTCGTTCTCGACGAAAGCGCGCGTCGTTTCGATGATGAGCCGCTGTTCCTGTGTCAGGTCGAAGTTCATGCATTCACCTCGGCTGTCCGACAAATCGCCCGGCGCCGGCGGGCAGCGGCAGCTTCGCATGCTTGCGGGCGATGTCGGTCAATTTCTTGCCGACATGCGGTGCGGGCTCGGATGCCGAGCGGGTCTGGAGCGAGACGTGCAGCAGCATGTGCTCGCCCGTCGCCAGCACCTTGCCATTGCCGTGATAAAGCGTGTGGAAGAGGTGCATGCGCTTGCCAGCGGTGCCCGAAAGGACCTGAGTCAGCGTGTAGACCGGTTCGTTGACGCCGACTTCCGCGATGTGGCGGATATGGGTTTCCACAGTGAAATAGGAACCGCCGGATGCGATATAGTCGGCGTCGCAGCCGATCATTCGCATGAAGGCGTCGGAGGCATCGCCGAAGCACTGCAGATAGCGCGCCTCGTTCATGTGGTTGTTGTAGTCGGTCCAATCCGGCGGAATGCGCTTGTCCATGGTGCGGATCGGCCTGGCAAGTTCCGGCTTGGCGTCGCGGCGTGCGCCCGCGTCGAACAGCTTCTTCTCATAGGCTGCGAGCACCTGGCCCGCGCCCCAGTCATTGGCTTTGAGCGCCTGCTGGATGGCGACGAGGTTGTCGTCACGGATGCGTTCCAGTTCGCGGATCGAGCGGTGGCCGGACTGCGCATCGGACTGGCCGGCAATGAGGTCGACCAACTCGTCGTTGAATTCCGGCACGTCCATCAGCTTGGTCCAGGGCCAGGTGAGGCAGGGGCCGAACTGTGCCATGAAATGGCGCATGCCGGCCTCCCCGCCAGCAACGCGATAAGTCTCGAACTGGCCCATTTGCGCCATGCGAAGACCGAAGCCGTAGCGCACGATATCGTCGATTTCTTGGGTGGTGCAGATTCCGTCCTTGATCAGCCACAGGCTCTCGCGCCACATCGCCTCCAGCAATCGGTCCGCGACGAAGGCCTCGATTTCCTTGGCGATGTGCACGGGCTTCATGCCGATGGCCTCGTAGAAGGCCATGGCCTGCTTGATCGCCGTCTTCGAAGTCTTCTTGCCGCCGACGATCTC